>CABURV010000012.1 GCA_902494035.1 uncultured Collinsella sp. | reverse complement strand
AGGGGATGTAGGAATGCGATAGGAAAGTCATAGATGCGGGCGTGTTGGCTAAAATGGGTCGGCCGGGATTGGTCAATCTCGGCCGACTATATTTGGCTAAAAAAATCCGACGCTAACAATGATCGAGAACCATCGAGATGGCCGCTATTATCTTTAATGTGCTGCCGCTAATTCCGTATCTATCTGTTTTCATTTCTTTTTCCTTTCTTTGGGTGGGCCGTCAGGGGTTCAGCCTGCTTCGCAGGCGGCCGCTGCGGCGCTTTCGCGCCTTGCGCGCTGCGCTGGCAAACGCTCGCGCGTTTACTCAGCTCCGCGCCCCCCGACGGGTTCGAACCCATGAAAGGGCGACAAAAAAGCGACCAACCGGAGTTGATCGCTTTCTATTCCATGGTGGGCCGTCAGGGGTTCGAACCCTGGACCTTGGGATTAAAAGTCCCCTGCTCTGCCAGCTGAGCTAACGGCCCGCGGGTGGCATTGTACCACGGTCTGGGACTATTCCCAACTCCATTGGCCGTTCTGGAAAATCACAACTTCACGTCCATCAAGCGTAATGCCCGTAATATCGATGTCGTCCGTGCCGATCATAAAATCGACGTGCGTGCTCGAGACGTTAACGCCATGCTCCAGGAGCTCCTCCTTGGACATGTCATACCCACCCTCGATGCATTCGGGGAAACCTACACCTAGCGCGAGATGGCAGCTAGCGTTCTCGTCATAGAGCGTATCGTAGAACAGAACACCACTTTCGCGGATCGGCGTGTTCTTGGAAATGAGTGCGACCTCTCCCAGGTGAGCAGCGCCCTCGTCAGTATCGATGATACTTGCGAGCGTTGCCTTGCCCACGCGGGCGTCGTAGTCCACCACGCGGCCGCCCTCGAACTTAATCCAAAAATCGTCGACCTTATTGCCGTGGTGGATGAGCGGCATGGCAGAGTACACGATACCGTCGGCGCGCATGCGATCGGGCGAAGTGAAGACTTCCTCGGTGGGAATGTTGGGGAAGAAGGGGTGCCCATCGGGCGTCTTGCCCTTGCCGCCGGCCCACTCGTGACCTTTCGTCATGCCAATCGTCAGATCGGTTCCATTTGCCGCGGTGTAATGCAGGTAGTCGAAACGATTGTCGTTCAGGAAACGCAGGTTCTTTTCGAATGCGGCGTCATGGAGTTCCCAGTCGCTCTCTGGGTCCTGGCCATCGGCGCGCGCGGTGTGCAGAATCGCATTCCACAGCTTATAGATTGCAACCTCATCGGCGTCTCCTGGGAACACCTCGTGCGCCCAAGCCACGACCGGAGCGCCGGCGATGCACCACGGATTGATGTTGTAATCCAGTCCACGGCGGAAAACTTTGCACTGCGTATTCCTCGCCTTTGATGCCGCGGCCGGCTTGGCTGGATTGATGCCCTTGAGGGCCGCAGGATCCGCACCCTCGATAAAGACAAAGCAGGCACCATCCTGGGCCAAGGAATCCAGCTGCATGCGCTTCCACTCGGGCGTCTGCTCAAAATAGCTTTTCTCGACATGCTCGTACGTAAGCCTCGTCACGGCATCATCGGCCCAAATGACCGTCACGTGGCCGGCGCCGGCAGCATAGGCCTCCGCGACCACCACGCGCGCAAACGGCGCGCACTCGACCGGAGACTGAACGACGACCTCCTGGCCGGGCTTGACGTTTACGCCCTTGCGGACGACCAGGCGCGCGTAGTTTTTAATCTTGGGCTCCAGGGCCTTCATGCCCTCCAGAGCCTCTTCGACCGTCAGGGCAGCTCGAATCATGTGCCACTCCATCTATCTATAGAACAGTAAAAAGGCGCGCCGCAAAAACGACGCGCCTTATATCTTAGCGATAAGTATGTATGCAAACGCTACTTCTTCTTGGAGTCCTTCTTGTCCTCCTCGGCAGCCGAACGCTCGATAAGAGCGTTGAGCTTGTTCTCGGACATGCCCTCGGCCTGCGCGCGGTACATGTTGCGCAGGGGACGAATACGAACGAAGTCGTAGATAAAGTCACCCAGAATGACGACGTAGGACAAAACAATACCGACCATCTGGACGGGGCTGGACACCATGCCAGCGGGAGCGAAGTACAGCGAGGCCCAAATTGCCACGACGAGCACCATGCCAATGGCGAGCACAATCCACCAGATGCGACGGCGCTTGGTGTAGTCCTCGTCCTGCTTGAGGAGGATATTCGACACCGTATAGATGCGGTCCTCCTTGGCGCGCTGCTTAGCCTTGCGGGCGCGCTTCTCCTCTTTAGAGAGGCCCTCGAGGTTCTCGCCCTTCTCGAGCTCTTTGCGGCGTGCCTTGGATGAAGCCGGCACGACGTGAACAGAGCTTGCTGCCTGACGAGCGGGCTTGGCGGATGCGGCGGACTTGCGCGCAACCCCGGTAACCTCGCGGGATTGCGTGCGCTTGTTCGTGGCGCTACGGGTACTCACTTATGCGTTCTCCTTCATGCTTGTGAACTGGGAGCCCGTGATGATCTGGAAGGCCTCGCGATAGCGCTCGGACGTGCCATCGATGACCTCGGCGGGCAGGTGCGGGGTCTCCCCCGTCATATCCCAGTTGGCCTTGAGCCAATTGCGGACGAATTGCTTGTCGTAGCTAGGCTGGATCTTGCCCTCCTCGTAGCTGGCAGCAGGCCAGAAACGGCTGGAGTCGGGCGTGAGGCACTCGTCGATCAGCGTGACCTTGCCATCAATAACACCAAACTCGAACTTGGTGTCGGCAATGATGATGCCACGGGTCGCTGCATACTCGGCAGCAGCCTTGTAAATCTTGAGGGACAGGTCGCGAATCTGCGCGGCGATGTCCTCACCCACGATCTCGCAGCAACGCTCGAACGAAATGTTCTCGTCGTGGTCGCCGATCTCGGCCTTCGTGGACGGCGTGAACAGCGGCTCAGGAAGCTTGGAAGCCTCGGTCAGGCCCTCAGGCAGCTGGATGCCGCAGACGGTGCCGTTCTCGTCGTAGGTCTTCTTGCCCGAACCGGTCAGATAGCCGCGGACGATGCACTCGATAGGAATCGTCTGGGCCTTCTTAACCAGCATAGCGCGGCCAGCGAGGTAGTCACGATACTCAGCAAACTCCTCGGGGAAATCCGCCGGGTCGATGGAAACGAGATGGTTGGGGACGATGTCGGCAAACTTATCGAACCAGAATGCCGAGATGCGATTGAGCACCTCTCCCTTAAACGGAATCTCGTCGGGAAGAATGAAGTCGAACGCAGAAATGCGGTCGGTGGCGACCATCAGCAGGTTTTCACCGGCATCGTAAATATCACGAACCTTGCCACGGGAATCCGGACGACGCTCCATCGTTGTCACGTGAGTCACTCCTTACCTAAATACGACAGAAATGCGGGTTCTTTCCCGCATGTTTTCGCAAACTCGGAGCGGCAGGGACGCGGCCCCTCCTTCACCGAATAGCGAAAAGCTAGTGCTCCATTGTAGTAGATGCCGCGTCTGCCGTGTGCTCGCGGGGCAGATGAATTGTAAAAGTCGTACCCTTTCCAAGCTCCGACTCCACGGATATGTAGCCATGGTGACGCTCGACGATCTGCTTGGTCACGGCGAGGCCAACGCCCAGGCCGCCAGCTTCGCGGGCGCGGCTGGCATCGGCGCGCCAAAACCGCCCGAAGATGCGCGACAGATCGTCCTTGGCAATACCGATGCCGGTATCAGAAACGGCAATGCTGACGTGCTTGCGGTCACTGAGCACCGACACCACGACCCAACCGCCCTCGGGGGTGTAGCGCATGGCGTTGCTCATGAGGTTGATAACACATTGCGTGATCATGTCGGGATCGGCCTCGACGACATCGTCGTGACCTTGGGTCTCGTCCGCAAAACGCAGGCGCAGATCGCGGTCGACAAACAGGCGCTCCTGGGCATTGACGATGGAACGCACGAAAGGAACCATGTCCACCGGCTCAAGGTTGAGTGGAGCCGTGCTGTTTTCCATGCGCGACAGGTCGAGCATCTGCTGCACCAGACGAGCCAGGCGACGCGTCTCGGAAGCGACCGTCTCCAGGTGCTCGTCGTCGGTGGGGTACACGCCGTCTTGCATGGCCTCGACCGTTGCGAGCATGGCCATAAGCGGCGTGCGAAGCTCGTGTGCAACGTCTGAAGTCAGGCGCTTCTCGTGTTTCATATCCTTCTCGAGCGAAGTGGCCATCTCATCGAAGGTCTCACCCAGCTGATCGATCTCGTCATCACCGCGCAGTCCCGTGCGAGCCGACAGGTCGCCGTCACGGATTTGCTTTGCGGTACTGGTGATGCGATGAATCGGCTTGGTGAGCATGCGCGACACGAGCGATCCGATAACGACCGAAATGCAGATTGCAACAACCGCGGCGAGGGCCATGGCGTTAAAGGTCTTCTCCCTAAACGCAGAGTCCGCCTTGGTGAGCAGAGCGTCGGAGCCGATGGCCCACAGCTTTACCTGTCCGACATGCTCGCCGGAAGACGTTACAATCTCGACGTTAGCAACACTATCGGAGTCGGTTGGAGCAGACGAGACTGGGCTATGCGATGCCCTCTTGTCGTGCGTGTCGTCGGTCGTAGCCTGGTTTTCGCGTACATCGGCGGTGGCGCTTGCCGAGGGCCAGGAATCGTCATAAACGATCACGCCCTTTTTATTGACGACCTGCATGCCCAGATCGTCGGAAACCAAACTCGACGTTGCGACCGTGCGCAGTTCTCCCGCGGTCCAAGAGCCGTTTTCCTCATATGAAGTCGCCAACTTCTCGGCAGCGGAATTTGCGATTTCGACGATATTGGAGCGTGTGTAATCCGAAAAGACCGTGCCCCACACAACAGAGACAACGCCCACCAGCACCAATACTGTCATGAGCGATGTCAGAGCAAAAGCAAGTGCCATGCGCGAGGGATAGCTCATCGTTGGCCGTGAATCGGAGCGAGGCGTGTTCCAACTAGCCTTGGAACCCGCCTCGCTCTCCTGCTTGTGCTTTTGTCCGATTTCAAAGCGCGCAGGTGTCATATGTGATTTCCCTATTTCTCGTCCGACTTATCGGTCTTGGCCGGAGCCTCGAAGCGATAGCCGACACCATGGACGGTGTAGAGCCACTTGGGCTTCTTGGGATCATCGCCCAGCTTGGCGCGAAGATTCTTCACGTGGCTATCGATGGTGCGCTCATAGCCCTCAAAGTCATACCCGAGCACTTTCTCGACCAGCTCCATACGGTTATACACACGGCCGGGATGGCGGGCAAGCGTGGTGAGCAGCTTGAACTCGGAAGCCGTCAGATCGACTTCCTTGCCCTCGACCAAGATCTTGTGGCCCGAGATATCGATGACCAGATCGCCGAAGTCGAGTACCTCGACGGCGGGCTCGTCGGCCTGATGGGCACGGCGGAACAGAGCGCGAACGCGGGCGACGAGCTCGCGCGGCGAGAACGGCTTAATCAGATAGTCGTCGGCGCCGAGCTCAAGACCGATAATACGGTCCTCGATCTCGCCCTTAGCCGTCAGCATGATGATGGGGACATCCGAGGTATCGCGAATGGTGCGGCAAACGCGCTCGCCGGGGATCTTGGGGAGCATAAGGTCGAGCACGACCAGGTCGAACTGATGCTTCTCGAACTCCTCGATCGCGGACTGGCCGTCGCCGACGCCCACAACCCAGTAGCCTTCGCGCTCGAGATAGGCAGCGACGGCGTCACGGATTGCCTTCTCATCCTCGACCAGCAGAATCTTTTTTGCATCTGAAGCCATAACACGGCCCCCCTGTCTCAATTAGCTAAGAACAAGCCCATTTTAACGCACCTGAGCCCGCCGGATGCCGCTATGACGCGGCAGCTCGGCAGGCGGTACTCACAATTACAACGCGTTTATTCCCCTGTTGGCGCCTTTTTAACCCCTCTAAGCTTAAAGAGAGAATAGGCGTGCAGTGACCGTCTCTGGTATACCCTGGCTGTTGCGCACCGTGGCGTACGTAAGGAATGAGTCCGATTTTCCCGCCGTAGCTGGATAATCGCCATACTCCAAAGCGCGGTCGGGCGACAGCAGCGAGCCATAGGTCTTGGCAGAGGTGTCGATCAGGAAATGCGACGCCTGTACCTTAACAAGGTATTTATTCTTCTTGCCAGCCGCACATGCGAGCGGCTCGCGTGACAGGAAGAGGTACGGCCCTCCCTCATTACCGATATACGTGCCCATATTGCCCAGGCTGCCCACGCCACTATAGGCCGCCTCGATAGAAAACACGAAGGTATCGCCCATATATACGGCCTCGAAAGGCGAAACTGACGAAGGGAGGACCAGCTGGGCACGCTTGGTGTTGTTGCCGTCGGTCAGATCGATTGCCGTTATGCCGTAGTAGACGCCCTCGTCGTTGCGGACACGCGGCGAGATGGTCAAAATGCCGTCGCTCGCGCGCGGGGCCGATGCAAAGCGGCCCGTCGATTTCCAAATTGTCTCGGCCTTGGATTCATCAAGCGAGCGACGAAAGCAAAACGAATCACTACTCGTTTTATTGCCGCCTGCCGAAGGCATTTTATACCAGATGATTGATGACCCGAACGCCGTAAACAGCGGCGGATCGTAGTCCTTGCCACCTCGATCGAGCTCAACCACGTCGCCAGAGAGCGAAGCGCCCGACAGATTTTGAGCGTAGAGCTTCCACGATGAATTGGCAAAGTTCATCTCAACCCACGCGAATACGCCGTCGCCGGCACGGACATCGTAGAATGCGTATCCCGTGCCCTCGATAGGATCCTCGATTAATGTGGTAAGCGAGCCATCGCCCAGGTTGAGCACACCGAGTGTGTTGGCGTGCAATGCCGATGCGGGCGCCATCATCGCCGCGGCGTAATCGCCGTCGCAGTAGTACAGCAGCGTACCCAGAGGCAGCGTCCACGACGCCGCCGGCTCAAGATCGATGTCGACAGCCTCATACTCATCCGTAATCGAGATGATTTTGGAATCGTCCTTGATAACCTGCGGCTCGCCGGCGGCATCATCGCTGGTGCCCGTTTTTTTCGAGCATCCGGCAAGCACCGTGGCAGCGCCCGCGGCAGCCCCACCGAGTACAAAGTCGCGACGCGATATTCCGTTTTTGATGTGATCGGCGATACCCATTAGGCGATCTCGGCGCGAGCGGCCTCGATAGCGCGTGTAAGCTGGTCGGCGCAGGAGGTCTTTTTCATACCGCAGGTATTACCGGCGAGAACCTCGATTACGCGATCGGCAGGAGCGCCCTCGACCAGTTTGGAGATAGCCTTGAGATTGCCGTCGCAGCCGCCGGTAAACTCAACGCCCATCACCTTGTTGCCGTCATCGGAAAGGTCAAGGTGAATATTGCGAGCACACACGCCCTGAGGCTTGTAATCAAACGAAATCATGCGATCCCCTCTCAGAATGTTATTCGAGACGACTATTATCCCCGTCTTTCCCTAAATGCAACGAGGCGCTTTGCCGGCAACACACATTACCAGCAAAGCGCCCTAAAAAGCTAACGTTATGCCCGAACCTACTCGAAGCTCAGCTGCTCCAGACGATCAAAGACTGTGTCGATACGAGTGAGGAAGTCCCACGGATCAAAGATCTCGTCGAGCTTCTCCTGGCTGACGGTGCAGCGCGGATCGGCCTCGAGACGCTCCTTAAAGGTGGGACCGGAGACGCAATCCTGCACCTCGTGCCAGGTTGCCATGGCGTTCTCCTGCACAATGGCGTACGCGTCCTCGCGGGTGATGCCCGTGTCGACGAGGGCGAGCAGCACCTTGGAGGAGAAGATGAGGCCGCGCGTCTTGTTGAGGTTGGCCATCATGCGAGCGGGATACAGCTGCAGGCCGTCGATAACGCGGATGAGGCACTGGAACATGTGGTCGAGCGCGATGAAGCTATCGGCCTGGGCGACGCGCTCGGCAGAGGAGTGCGAAATGTCACGCTCGTGCCACAGGGCGACGTTGTCGAAGGCAACCTGCGCGTTGGCCTTCACGACGCGCGACAGGCCGCAGACCTTCTCCATGGTGATGGGGTTGCGCTTGTGCGGCATGGCGGAGCTGCCCTTTTGACCCTTACGGAACGGTTCCTCGGCCTCGAGTGTATCGGTCTTCTGCAGATTGCGGACCTCGGTAGCGATGCGCTCACAGGTGGCCGCGGTGGTGGCAAGAACGCCGGCGAGGTAGGCGTGATGATCG
Organism: uncultured Collinsella sp.; assembly: GCA_902494035.1. Classification (GTDB taxonomy): domain Bacteria; phylum Actinomycetota; class Coriobacteriia; order Coriobacteriales; family Coriobacteriaceae; genus Collinsella. Next base: position 32,437 of record CABURV010000012.1, on the reverse strand, counting down.
CGGCTGATAACCTGCGTGGACAGCGGGTCGTGAACCAGGCCCAGGTGCTCGCAGACATATTCCTCGACAAACGGCTCGATGGAGCTGTACGTGCCGACAGCGCCCGAGATGGCACCAAAGGCAACGTTCTTGCGGGCATCCTCAAGACGATCCAGATCGCGCTTGAGCTCCCAGGCCCAAGAGCCAAACTTCATGCCGAAGGTCATCGGCTCGGCGTGGATGCCATGAGTACGGCCGGCGCAGAGCGTGTTGCGCTCCTCGAAGGCACGACGCTTGCAGATCTCGCCGAGTTTCTTGACGTCCTCGATGATCAGGTCGCAGGCCTGGGTGAGCTGGTAGCACAGGGCCGTGTCGCCCAGATCGGAGCTGGTCATGCCATAGTGAACCCAGCGGCTGGGCTTGGGGTCGCCCTCGGGAACATCGGCATCGATGTATTCCTTCATGTTGGTCAGGAAGGCAATGACGTCGTGGCGCGTGACTTCCTCGATCTCATCGACCTTCGCCTTCTCAAAGTTGGCATGGTCGCGGATCCACTGGGCCTCGTCTTTGGAAATACCGATCTTGCCGAGCTCCGCCTGGGCCTCGCAGGCCAAGACCTCGATCTCCTGCCAAATGGCGTACTTGTTCTCGAGGGAGAAAATGTGTCCCATCTCCGGGCGGGTATAGCGATCGATCATAGCGGCTCCTTTTTGGTTATTGGCACGTTGGTCGTAACCCAACCATTGTACCGTGCGCAGGTGCAAGTATGGGCAGCAGGCATTAACCTAACATTTTGGAATTGGAGCGGGCAACGGGACGTCCGCGTATTTGCTTCGCAAATCCCCACCGGCTTCAGGCGAGCCCCTCAGCCTCACGAAGCCGAAGGGGAAGACTTTGTTGAATTAGCCGTCCCCATGTCTCCCGTGCCCGGTGGAGCGGGCAACGGGACGTCCGCGTATTTGCTTCGCAAATCCGCACCGGCTGCGGCCGCCTATCGGCGACCTTGCCTGCTCGCTATAAACGCTTCGCGTTTATTTAACGCTCGCACCCTGTCGGGTTCGAGTCCCGGCGCTTTGTTGAAAAAAGCACGGCACCGAAACGGTGTCGTGCTTTTACTTTTTTGGAGCGGGCAACGGGACTCGAACCCGCGAGTGTCAGCTTGGGAAGCTGATGCCTTACCACTTGGCGATGCCCGCATATGTGGGGGATAGTATAACGCGGTTGTCTTGTTCGATACAAGGGTGGCGATGCCTGTTTTAGCTGTGGAGATTCGTTTGAAAATCGCGTCAATTGTGGAGACGAGGACCTTTGACTTCCTGTTCTCCCTATCTTCTACCTGCACTTTTGCTTGATTGTTGTATTTGAGCTCAATTTGTCAGGAATTGGGCAAGCTTTTGGTCAGGCTCCGGTACTTACCCGCATGAACCTCGGGGGTAGCCTCATCCTACGCGTCGCAGCCTCCCCGTGCGACGCACGAGGGATAAGGAGCAGCCATGTCCAACGCACCCACGCACTCTGTCCACAGCGCAATCGCAACAGGTCCGCTGCTCCTGCTCCTCTTCCTGCTTTTCGGCTGCCTGGCACCGGGAGCCGCATTTGCCGTCGATGGCTACGACCAGCTCGGCTTCCGCACTATTAGCGATGATTGTGGACCCTTCTTCATCGGCAAGTATGAAGCTCAAGACACCTCGATTGCCTACTGCATGAACCAGGAGCGCCCCGGCCCCACCAAACCGGGCGGCCCATGGCTCAACTTTGATCAAGGCTGGGTGTGGCTCGACGACGAGTTCGCGGCAATCGTTTGTCACGGATATCCCACCACCACGTCGTTTGGTGGTTACCATCTTTCACCCGATCGCGCCCGCGCCGCCACCCAGCTTGCCGTATGGATGCTCAACGGCACTACCCATGTCGACGGCACCTACTCCTACACGACCGCTCAGGGTAAAACCAAGAGCGGACACTTTACCGCCGACAATGAAGTCGTGGCGGCTGCGCGGTGGCTCCACGACAGCGCAAAATCAGGAAGCATCAAAGCCGCTCCGCACCGCGCGCGACGCTATCTAGGGGCCGTATCGGGCGGCAGCAAACGTCAAGACATGCTCTATGTACTGCCGGCGGTCTCTGTTTCCTTCCAAAAGCAGTCTGCGAACACCGTTATTACCAGCGGAAACAATACCTATCAGTTTACCGGGGCAACATTCGATATTTTTGAGAGCGGCAGCGGCGCGCGTGTCGGCACCATCAAGATGGACAGCAACGGTCGAGCGCAAGCAACACTTCTGCCCAACACGGCATACTACCTAGTTGAAACGAAGGCGCCGACCGGCTATGTCCCCCGCCACGATCGTATTGCCTTTACCACGGGGAATGACGGCGGGCGGGTCGCCATTGATGAACAGCCCGGCACCATCAACCTGCGTATCGTAAAACTCGATGCCGCGACGAATGCCGGCCCCCAGGTGGGATCTTCACTCGCAGGAGCAGAGTTCACGTGTGTGTCGCAATCAACCCCTGGATGGGCACAAATCCTCACGACCGACGAAAGCGGTCGGGCCACCCTCGCCGATGTCCCCTTAGGAACCTTTACCATCTACGAATCAAAAGCCCCCGAGGGCTACCTGCCATCCAACGACAGCTGGACCTATACCGTTGGAGCCGACCAGCTCGGCGATTCAGGCGTGGTCGAGATAGAATCTCGCGTTTCCGATATCCCCATTGCGTTTAACCTTGAGATTTCCAAATTCAAGGATTACGGCAATAGCGACCAATCCGGCCTGGAGCAGCCGGCGGGTGGTGTTGTCTTTGAGGTTGTCAGCAACAGCTCTCAGCAGGTTGTTGGCACACTGACCACAAACATCTACGGCTTTGCCTCCACCAAAGATCAGCCCGAAGCATGGTTCGGCACAGGCAAGCGACCCGCCGGTGTCCACGGAGCCGTCCCATACGACCGTGCCGGCTACACGGTTCGCGAGGTTCCGGAAACCGTCCCCGAGGGTTTTAAACGTGCAGGGGAATGGACCGTCGGGGCCAATCAGATTTCCGACGGCGCCGAGCTTCAATATATCGTGGACAACCACGCTCTGTCGACGCATCTCCAGATTGTAAAACGCGATGCCCAAACAGGCGCTTCTGTTCCCCTAGCCGGATTCACCTTCCAACTCCTCGACAGCAATCACGAACCTGTCTCACAAACTTGCTGGTATCCAGCACATAACGTAATGGACACCTTTACGACTGACGCGACCGGGACCGTCACACTGCCCGAATCGCTCGTGCCGGGCACCTATTATGTACGCGAAACCTCGGCCAAAGAGCCCTATCTTGTCGGCGAAGAGATCGAGGTAAACATACCCGCCGACATGAACCTAACGCCCGTTGCAATCGCCTCGTATTATGACCACGCCGCGACCGGAAATATCAGGATCGTTAAAACCGATGCCGTAGACGGCAGCAGCCTCGCGGGCGCCATCTTTGAGATCCGTGCCTCGGGTGATATCGTGCGCCCCGACGGTAGCATTGCCGCACTCGACGGTGAGACTGTCGCTACCGTCACGACGGATGAAACTGGAGAAGCACGCGCGGACAACCTCCCACTGGGATCTGGCACCGCACGCTACGAGGTTGTCGAGACTCAAGCGCCGGCAGGCTTCTTGCTCGATCAGACAACCCATATTGTCGACCTTACTTATGCCGACCAGAAAACACCCGTTGTAGAAGCACGGCTTAACGTATCCGACGATTACACCAAGGTTGATATCTCCAAGCTCGATGCAAGCGGTGAGCAGGAAGTAGAAGGCGCACGGCTCACCTTATATGGTCCCGATAAAACCGAAATAGACTCCTGGACCTCATCCGACAAGCCACACCGCGTCGAACATCTTGCACCCGGCACCTACTCGTTGCGCGAAATGATGTCTCCGCGGACCTATGACCTTGCCGAGGAGATAACGTTTGAAATAAAGGATACGGGAGAAGTCCAATCCGTCGCGATGAAGGATGCGCCCATCGAGATCAAGGGGCAGGTCGACAAGCGTCAGGAACTTGTCCGACCTATCGAAAAGGGCCTGTTGGCTAACGGCGATGGTAAAAACCGTGCCGCGATGCAAACCAATACGGATGGGCTTTTCTCCTATACCATCGACGCTCGAAATGATTCAACTACCTGGGTTGATGAGTTCACAATTACCGATGATCTTGAGTGTGCCGAGAACGATACGGCGAGATTCGTCTCAATCGAAACCCCCGTCGTCATCGGCGACCTCAATGGTCTGTGCAACGTGTGGTATCGCACGACGCCGTTGGACTCGACAGACGTCGATGAGCCGGCAAACGCGACACTTGACGATGGGCACGAAAATCCTTGGCTTGAGTCCGACGAAGTAAGGGAGAGTCTGGGTGAGGATTGCCGCCTCGTCGATTACGACGGCTGGCACCTCTGGAAGGCGGATGTCTCGACCACGGAATCCACCACACTCGAGGCGAAAGAACTCGACCTTGCGTCCAATACCGTCGTAACGGGCATTCGAATTGAATACGGTGCGGTAGCCGCCGACTTTACGACTCGAAGCGATGCGGATTCTTGGACCCGCGATGATCTCAAAGATGCGCACGACGACCTTGACGATGCCAAAGCAATCCTTGGCACAGACGCTCGGGGCGCAGTCGTACATATGCAGGCAACGTCGGCTTATACGCCCCAAACCGCACTCACCAACAGCGCGCGCGTCGATCTTTGCCGCAACGGTGGCGGCGATAAACTTGAGTCACATGACGAGGACAGCGTCATTCAACGCTGTACCCTACCGCAGGACCTACCGGCAACAGGATCAGTTCCCATCGCCGCTTGCATCACCGCGCTCCTGACCTCGGGTGCCGCAGCCCTATGGTTCGCTCGCCTTAGGTCGATCCCAAAGAAGCGCTAGCGCGATGAAAAAGCGGGCGAGCCAGTCCCCTGGCTCGCCCGCTTTCAATCATGTAAATCGCCGTATCTACTCTGCAGACGAAGATCCACCATCAACGATTGCCTGCTCGGACTCAGGAATCCCATCGGCACCCGTACTCTGTTCTTGCTCCACCTCTTCGCTGATTGCGGAGGCGGGGGTCGAGCCCTTTGCACCCACGATGTAGGCAGCCCCAAATCCTAACGCAATGGCAATCAAGGTCAAAATCACGTAGACAGGCCAATGGCGCTTAATATACGAAAACACGTTGACTCCTTAGAGCTCCGTCTACGAACGGCGGATAACCTCGGTCACGACCTCGGATACCGTGGCAATGTTCGTCGGGTTGACATTGTGGGGCAGGTCGTCCTCGGTACGAGCGCAAGCCAGACGCGTGCCGTCCACGCCGGCGATGGTGAGGGCTCGGCGGCTCGCCTCGAGCGCGGCATAGGCATCGGTCTTGGCATAGGGCATCTCGAGCGCGCCACAATCGACATGGAACGACTTGCACACCTTGCTGACCAGGTTCATGATGCGGCGATCGCCCTTGAGCAGCTGCTGTTCGCCCTCAACCGTCACAACCGAAAGCCTACCGGCGCCGACGGATTCAAGATTGATGAAGAATACGCCGCGGAGCTTATCGCGATGCGAAGCCAAGAAGGCCTTCATACCGGCGCCATCACAATCCGAGGCGCCCGTTGCCACAAACCAGATATCGTGACCGAGCAGCTCATCATCGCCCATAGAGGCGACAGCCGAGAGCATATCTTCGGAAGAAGCGCCATCGGAAGACGTAGCGCCACCCTTCCAGCCATCGTTATCGTCCTCGAAGTTATCCCACGAACCGATACCGCGACCGGACTTCTTGGCATCGTAATCGTCTTCGACGCCCAGCCAGTCACTCATGCTGTCCTGCTCGTTTTTCTTTTTACGACCGAACAGGCCACCCAGGCCGCGCTTACGAGACTTGGGTGCCGCCGGGGCGGGAGCCGAAATGGTCTCAATCGGCTGCGCGCCCGACGCAACGGGCATAGGAGGCGCAACGGGTGCCGATGTGGGTTCGGGACCCTGGGCAGTAGCAAAGGGGTCGTTGACCTGGGCAGAGGGATCGGGAAGGTCGAACAGCGACGTGCGAGACGCAACGTTTGCCTGCTTCATAGACGGCAGCGACGGATCGGGGACCGAAGCCAGCGGAGACGAGGAGGGCGCAGGCGACGGTGCCGACGCCGGATCGGGAACATTCATCTGCGGACGCGGCGATACCTGGGAGGAAATCTGGGCCATAAGGGAATCGACCGTTTCGTCCTGGGTGGGAGCAACATCGGCAACCGTGGCACCGGAACCACTCGGGGTCGGCATGGTGAAAATCTGCGTGGAGTAAGGCCTCGACTCATCCGTCTCGGGAGTCTCGGAAACCGCAGACACTTCCTCCTGCTCGACCTCGGTCGAATCATCTTGCTCGGCTGCCGCGTACTGCTCTTCGTCAGAGTTGGCCTCGACGGGCTCGTCCTCGGCGGCATCTTGGATTTCGGCAGCATCAATAGGCTCGTCATCGTCCACCGCGTCGCCCTGCTCATCGGACACAGGAAGGGGCTCGGCAATCGCGGTGCCCTGCTTTTCAAACGTTATCGTGGAATCGAACTGCGCGGCATCAAACGACATGGTGCTATCGACGTGCTGCTGAGCCTCGAAAGACGTTGTCGCCTCAACAACATCCGCGGACGTCGGTTGCTGGGACTCAAAGGACGTTGTAGCTTCGGCGGCGTCGACGGGCACGGACTGCATAGCCTCGTTCTGCTCGAACTCTTGCGCCGCGAGCTCACGTGCCGCCTCGGCTGCCTGCTGCTGAGCGATAGCCTCCTGCTCGGCGGCCTCGCGTGCGGCAGCGCGCTTCTCCTCGAAATCGTCGACAAATTTCTTGCCCTTTGCAAGCGCACCCTTAAAGAAGTTGGAAGCGCTGGCGCCAATCGAAGAGAATGCGGATGCAATATCGGCATGGGGCGTTGCCGCGGGAATCTCGGCCGAGAAATCAGTATCGCTCTCGTAAGACACGCGCCTCGGCTGTTCAACGTAATCGTCGTCAGACTCGTCCGCAACGTCTTGCGCCAGCGCGGCGGGAGCCAAAATGTCCAGTCCTGCCGCGGGATCAATCGCGGACACCGCCTCGGGCTCGGCAACGGCAGCGGTAACCGCGGCAGACTCATCATCCACGGTGACAACGGGGGCAGGCTCGGGCTCAAACGTCGGCTCCTCGCCCTCCTCGTAATCGAGCGTGCAGGACTCGGGAAGCATTCCGAGCGCACGGATGGCATCCGAACCAAAGCGGATGTTGCCGGCGGCATTGCGATAGAGCTTGGGCTCGGGCTCGGCCGCGGCAGGCTCCTCCGTCGGCTCGGCAGTGGGAACCTCGTCATTGAACTCTTCGGCCTGGACAGCCTGATTCTGACCATCGGGCACGATGGCGCCAATCAGCGTCTCGTCGGCAGACGCACCCTCAAAGCCCTCGATCTGCTCGTCGAAAGCCTCACCCTGTTCGGGCTCGGTCTGAGCGTCGGGGGCAATCGGCTGACCGAACTCGTCCTCGACGTAGGTAGGCTCTTCGTACTCGATGGTGTTGCCGTAGTCGTTTTGCTGCTGGGCCGCGGCATACTCCGCCGCCGCGCGCGCCATTTCCTCGGCACGACGCTTCTGCTCCCCAAAATAGGTATCGAACGGAACATCGTCGGGAAACTCGTTCTCGCCCTGGAAGGGAGCAACGTTGTCCATAACGCCGAGCATAGCGGCGACAGAAGACTTGTTGCACACCGCGCCGGACGTATAGGGAAGAATGTGGCGGTTAGAGATGATGTTTGCCGCGTTGGCAAGTGCAACGAGGGAAGCGAGGATCGCGACAATCCACAGCAGAACCTTGAGCGCGCCGGGGAGCGGCAGGATACGCAGGATGGCAACGGCAGCAGGGGCAACCGTGGCAACGGGCAACAGCTTGGCGATGAGCGCACGATACGAAGCATAGGGCTCGCGGGCGAGCAGCTCAGCACGGGGAGAGTCGTAGTGTGCGACAACGACCACCGGGCGGTTGCGCGGAGACGCGAGCGGGCCCGAGGCCTTGTGGTAGGCGATGACATTTTGGCTCACGCCCGTCTTGCCCAGGCGCGAAACCACGGGGTGGCCCGTGCGTTCGAGCACGTAAAGAACGGCGCCGACAACGGCCAGCAAGGTGCCGACCAAGCCGATACCGCCGCCGATGCCCATCAGCAGGGCGCCGGCAAACGCAAGAATACCGGTAACGGCAAATGCCAACCTACTGGGCGCCGGGGCATTGAACTCCTGAACCTCGGGGTCAAAGCCGTGGTTGCGGAAGATCTGAGCGATATCCTCGGCAGCCAAGCGCTCTTCTTCGCTGCATGCCGGCGTAATGCCGGTGTTCTGCAGCAGGTGGTTAATATAGTTCTGGGTGTTCGCCATGTGCGCTCCACATCCATAATCCGACAAATAGGCCCAATGCATGCACATTAGAACCGTATATAGTCGAAAGTATACCCCGAGCGAGCACAAACGACCGAATTCGGGCCATCTTAACGCCCCGAGCGGACAAGGATATAGCCTAATCTCCATATCGGACTAAAATCATGGCAGCAAACCACCTTCTCATGCGAGGACTCTATGACAGCAAGCGACGCGACCGCAACAATTAAAAAGGGAAATTCGGAGCCCGGTTTCGATAAAACGGCTCAGCGCATCCTCAATCTTTTCTTTGTGCTCAACAGCTCCCCCGAACCGCTGACGACCGAGCAGATCGTCTTGGATTCTGACCTGGGATATGGCTCGGGCAACATCGACTCGGATAAGCGCAAGTTTCGGCGCGATCGTGACAAACTGCTCGAGCGTGGCATCTTAATCAAGGAGGTTCGCCCCGCCGGTGCGCAGGAGACCGAGGAAAGCTCGTGGACAATCGACCGCGAGCACACGTTTGCTGCAGGCGGCCTCATCACCGCAGACGACGCCGATATCCTACTCAACGCCATCGACCAGACGCTAGCGGCCGGCTCTTCCACTTTTGCCGCGCCGCTTGCCGATATTCGCTCCAAAATTGCCTACCTCACCGGCATGTCGGCGGTGGACGAAGCACCGATCCGCCGCTCTCCCACCGTCGATGCGGTATGGAGCGCCTTTGCCGAGCGATGCGCGCTGCGATTTTTATATCAGAACGGACGCGGCGAGCAGAAAGAACGTACCGTCTGTGTCTACGGCATGTTCGAACGCGAGGGCGTGGCGTACTTCTGCGGCCTCGACAATGTCACCGACGACATCAGGACATTCCGCTGCGACCGTATCGTTCGCGCTTGGCGTCCTTCGAAGGCCTACGCCATCCCTGCAGACTTCAATCTCAACGACTATCTGTTCTTTGAATTCGATTTTGCCGACCGGCCGCCCGTTGCAGCCACGTTCTCGTTCGCCCCTCAGACGCAGATCGATATGATCAACGGCCTCACGCGCGGGCGAGGTGAGCTCGCACACACCGATGCGGGATGGACCTGGACCGTTGGCGTGCGTGACCTTAAAGCCGCCGCCTCATTTTGCATGGCCCACGCCATGGACGGCATGAGGCCCATGGCCCCCGAATCGCTCAAGCAGGCGTGGAACCACCTCATTGAAAGGACGGTGCACGAGCATGCCCGTGCGTAAACTCACCAGCGAGCAGAGACTCTCGCGCGCCATCGACATCATGGAGGCCCTCTACGCCGCCGGCGAGAACGGCATGACACGAACCGAGATTTGCAGCCGCTTTGACATCACGGGGGTGTCGCTCGACGAGATTCTCGAGATCGTCTCGACGCTCGCAGACCGAGAATCGGGCGCGCGCATCATCTGCGAATGCCGCGGCGAGCGCGTGGCCCTCACTGGTGACGCCGGGCGTGTGCTACCGTTGCGCCTGAGTACCGCCGAGAGCGCTGTGCTCAACCATGAACTTGAATCGTTGGGGATCGAGCCGCAGACGGCAGCTCGGATTCGACATGCCCTTCTGCCCGAAGAGCTCGGCTATAACCAGCGCGTCTTTGACACCGTCAACCACGGGTCGCACTGGCAGCGGCTGAGCTGCGCCATTCAGGACGGTGTTCGTTGCCGCATCTCGTATCGCTCGATGGACGATGCGCGGCCACGCGAGCGTCTGGTCGACCCCTTGCGCATTACGGTAAACGGCGACCAAACATACCTGATTGCCTGGGACATTGCGGTCGATGAGCAGCGCACCTATCGCATGGATAAAATCGAGGAACTCACCTTGACGGAAGACTCCGTCGTGCCTCACACACCGGGCGTCGCATCCCTCCACGATTCCCTTGCCCGGACGCAGCGTAGCGCAAAGCTCCTGATGCCATTCGATATGGCGGAGCATCTGGACTGGGCCGGCATCACTCTAATCGAGCGCGGCGGGGCAGACATGGCAACGGTAACCGTGCATTACGGCTCCGAGCGTTGGCTACTGAGCCAGATAATCGCAGCGGGCGGAGCCATCCGCATCTTGGATGACCCCACCCTGTCAAGGCGTCTGTGCGATATGGCAAAAACCCTCGTCTGTCCGCTTTAGCGCCGCCGCTCGTGGCGTGCGCGCCACAGTTGCAGATAGTGCCCGATCTGCGCCGATTCGATGCGCTGGTAGGAGCTCGTGGGCAGCGACGTTAAGAACTTCTTTCCGTAGCCCTTCGTCACCAGGCGCGGGTCGGCCAGAATCAGCACGCCGCAATCGGTCGACGAGCGGATAAGGCGCCCGGCCGCCTGCTTGACCTCGAGCACCGCCTCGGGCAGCGAATAGCGCGCCCAAGCGCGGTCTTCGCGCAGGTTGCGCTCGCACGAGAGCGGGTCCGTGGGGCTCGAGAACGGCAGCTTGGGAATGATGACGCAGCGCAGCGTCTCGCCGCTGGCGTCGAATCCCTCCCAGAAGGCCTTAAGCGCAAAAAGCGACGAGGTCGGCTCATTGATAAACCGGTCGCGCAGGCGACGAGGAGATGAGTTGCGCTGCTGGCAGTTGAGCTCCAGACCCGCGCGGGCCATCTTGGGCTCAACGCGGGCGTACAGGTCTTCCATGTCGCGCCGATTGGTGAACAGCGTGAGCACCGATCCGCCCATGGCAAGATGGGCGTCGACCAGCACGCGCTCGAGCGCCGTAAGATAGCTCTCGCGGTCACGCGGATCGGGGATATCGCCCGCAACGACTACAGCCATGTTCGAATCGAAGTCGTAGCTCGAGTCCAAGTGCAGCGATGAGGATGTTGAGGCACCGATGCGATCGAGGCCGACCGCGTGGTTAAAGTGTTCAAAGCTTTTGGACACCGTCATGGTCGCCGAGGCAAAGATAGCCGTGTGAACCTCGGGCAGCCACTCGGTTGCCAAGGCCTCGCCAATGTCGATGCGCTCTGCGGTCATTGACTCTCCGCCGGCACGCAACCTGCGATTGACCTGCAGCGAATACACGTAGTGTTCATCGGTGCCGTCGATGATGAGTTTGAGGTTCTCGGCCAGCTCGTGCAGGCGACGCGAGATATCACCCAAGTCGACAACAACCTCGGGCTTGTCGGCAGCGACGGCTTGCACCAGCGCGTCGACGCTCTTGTCAGCTTGTTCCAATGCGTCGATGGCAGCGTAGGCCGACTGTAAGAAATCATGCCAGTCGTCAGATTCGCGCAGCTCGGGGCCAATCCATAGATTGGCATTGTCATAACCACCACGCGCACGGCGGCCGAGCTCGCGAACGCCATCGAACACGTCGGCGATTGCCATGCTCGCGCGCGCAACCGTCGACGTCGCCTTGGCAGTAAGGCCCAAATAGAGCGTAGAGCCCTCGGAGGTTGCCAAATCACGGGAAACCTGGCTTAGCGCGCCGGTGCTCGAGCCACCCAGGCGCTCAAACAGAACGCGTGATTCGTCCGCCGACACCACGCGCGCCCACTGACGGCGCGCCTCGCGCTCGATGGAATGGGCCTCGTCGATTACCCAATGACGAATCGGAGGCAAAATCCTGCCCTCGGCCGCGACATTGCGAAACAGCAGGGAATGGTTGGTGACCACCACATCGGCATGCGCCGCACGACGGCGAGCGCCGTGGACCAAACATTTATCAGGGAAAAACGGGCAGAGGCGACGAGCACACTCGCGCGAGGCCGTCGTAAAGTCGGGGCGGTTGACGCTGCGCCACCGAATGCCGAGCGAGTCGAGGTCGCCATCGGCTGATTGGCAGACGTACGCCATAATGACCGCGACCGCCGTGAGCGTGTCCGCCGGATCGCGCTTGGTGGTAATCTCGACCTGGCCTCGGCTCATGCGCTCAAGCTTGCGCAGGCACGGATAGTGGTCATAGCCCTTGAGAGCGCAAAATGACAGACCACCGTCCAGTTGCTCGGCAAGTTTTGGCAGCTCATGGTACATGAGCTGGTCGGCAAGATTGTTCGATTTGGTCGCAATACCAACCGTGATGTTGTTACGGCGTGCTGCCTCGGCAAAAGGCACCAGATAGGCCATCGATTTGCCGACGCCTGTGCCCGCCTCAATTACACGATGAGTGCCCGTGACCAGCGCATCGCGGACCTCGAGCGCCATCGCGATCTGCTCATCACGCGGCTCGTAGGTGGGATACATGCGATCGACCAGGCCACCTGGCGCATAGTCTGCCTCAATCTCCTCACGACTCGGCATCTTGAGGACCGGCAGTTCGTCGGCATCCACCCGATCGTCGGCGCGATCGGCCTTGAGGACGTCAGCACGAGCGGCGCTGAGAGAGAAGATAGAACCAGGGTTCTGCCCTGCCAAGAATGAGAAGATAGGACGATAGGACCAAGGCACGTCCGGATGCATGTCGGCTAGGCGCGCCATAAGGCCCTGAGGCAAGTCGGTGAGCGCCACGAGCAACACGCGCCATACGCCACACAGGGCGTCGACGTCGGCATTGGCACGGTGTGATACCGAGTCACAGCCAAACAGATCGGCCATAAAAGACAGCTTGTGCGAGGCCAGGCGCGGAAGCGCGATGCGCGACAGCGCCAGCGAATCGATCCAGATATCGCTCACGTTGACGCCGCCTTTGACCGACTCGATAAACGAGCGGTCGAACGTGGCGTTATGTGCGATCACCGGGCAACCACCGACAAAATCGGCGAGAGCGGCGACGGCCTCAAATGCCGACGGGGCATCTGCCACATCGGCATTTGTAATGCTCGTGAGCTCGGTAATCTCGGCGGGAATCAGTTGCTTGGGATGCACGAAGGTATCGAAGCGGTCGACGACCTCGCGGCCCGAAAGGCGGGCCGCCGAGATCTCGATCAGCTCATTGTCCTGCACCGAAAGACCCGTGGTCTCGGTATCGAGGACGATCACATCTTCCTCAATAAGGCCGAAGGACTGTGTTTTGGCGCGCTCGGCAAGCGTGGCATAGGAGTCGATGACAAACTGCGGCGTTCCTGACGAAACCGCGTCCTCGATTAGCATGCAATGCCCGCTCGACGAAGGCCCATACGGATCAGGCTGTCACAGACCTGCGGGAACGTCATGTCGTCGGTGTGGCGAATCTCATCCGGATACAGCGACGTATCGGTCATGCCGGGAATGGTATTGGTCTCGAGGATGACGGGGCCGTCCTCGCTCACGATAAAATCGCTGCGAGAGATGCCCAGGCAACCGAGGGCCTTGTGAGCAGCACAGGCAAGCTCCTGAGCGCGAGCGTAATTCTCGGGTGAAATCTGCGCCGGAATGCGATGGATGTCCGTAGGGTCGACATACTTCACGTCCAGATCGTAGAACTCGCAGTCCTCGGGCTTACGAATCTCGACAATCGGCAGAGCGCGCACGTCGTCCTCGCCGTATACGCCGACGGTGATCTCGGTACCCTCGATGCACTTCTCGACCAGCACTTTGTCGCCGTACTCAAACGCCTTGGCGATTGCCGCGGGCAGCTCGGAGGGCTCATGGACCAGGGAAATGCCATAGCTGGAACCGTTGACGGCCGGCTTCACAAAGCAGCGCTCGCCACAAACCTCGACGATATGATCGATATCGACTTCATCGCCCACCTCGAGCGCAAGGCCGGGGGCAATGGGAATGCCCGCCTTGGCGTACAGGAGCTTAGAGACCTCCTTGTCGGCACCGCAGGCGCTGGCAAGCACGCCCGAAGCCGTGTAGGGGATACCCAGGGTCTCCATGGCGCCTTGCATGGCGCCATCCTCGCCGCCGGCACCGTGCATGGCGATAAACGCCACGTCAAAGCCGCCGGTCGCCATGGTTACCATAAAACCATCGGCAGCCGTGTCGAGCAGCTCCACCGAAGTGTAGCCGGCCTCCTTCAAGGCAACCACGACGTTCTTTCCCGAATTGAGCGAGATCTCGCGCTCAGCGGAATGACCGCCCGCCAAGACCGCTACGTGCATGTTCTCTAGGCTTTTACCCGGCATGGGCAGACTCCTCCTCTATAATTTCTGCAGCTGATACCATATTGTAGCGATACCCTCTACGTTTCCCCAAAATCGAAAGGCTTCCATGAATCCCAGGACTAAATCTCAGGACATTCGCGACTTGAGCCAAAACGATATTCGCGAGCTCGTGGCCGAGCTTGGCCAGCCCGCCTTCCGCGCGAAGCAGCTCATCGAATGGGTCTTTGAGAAGAACGTTTGTTCGTTTGACGATATGACCAACCTTCCCAAGGCTTTCCGCGAGCAGCTTAAAGAGGCTTTTGCCTTTGACACGCCGACCGAGCTCACCAAGCAGGTTTCCAAAGATGGCTCTCGCAAGTATCTGCTCGAGTACCACGACGGCGTTTCCGTCGAGACCGTCGGCATGCCCCGTCGCAACAAGCTTTCCGTCTGCGTTTCCACCCAGGCAGGCTGTGGCATGGGCTGCGCCTTTTGCGCTACTGGTCTCAACGGCCTCAAGCGCTCTCTGACCGCTCAAGAGATCGTCGACCAGGTACTTCATGTATCCAACGACTTTGGCGAGCGCGCCACGAGCGTCGTCTTCATGGGCCAGGGCGAGCCATTTGCCAACTACGACGAGGTTCTCAAGGCTCTGCGAATCCTCAACGACCCCGATGGCATCGGTATCGGTGCTCGTCACCTCACTGTCTCTACCAGTGGCGTCATTCCCGGTATTCGCAAATTTGCCGACATCCCCGAGCAGTTCACGCTTGCTGTTTCACTGCATTCCGCCATCCAGTCGACGCGCAATAAGCTCATGCCCGGTGTTAAGAAGTACACGCTGCTTCGCCTTCACGAGGCGCTTCAGCTCTACACCGAGAAGACCGGCCGCCGCCCAACCTATGAGTATGCCATGATCGAAGGCGTCAACGATACGAATCCCGAGATGCAGGCGCTCTGCGACTTCTGCGAGGGAACGCTGTGCCACGTTAACCTCATTCAGCTTAACGACATTGAGGGTAGCCCGCTCAAGCCGTCGCCGATTCATAAGGTTGAGGATCTTCAGCGTCGTCTAGAGTCCCGTGGCATCGAGACCACGATTCGTAACTCCCGTGGTAACGATATTGACGCCGCTTGCGGACAGCTGAAGCAGCGCTTCAAAGTTCAGAAGAACGCATAGGGGAGTCGCACCCCAAAACGTTTCATGTGAAACATCGAACGACCCCGGTTGCAGAATATGCAACCGGGGTCGTTTCATTTATTGTCCTTAATTTTGAATATGCTGCTACCTGTCCCATGTTTTACGGCCAAAATAAGGGGCCCTTGTCTCATGAATTAGACAAGGGCCTCTCAAAATATGCTGAGTAATTGTTAGGTACCTAATAGCCTACATTTTCCCATTGGTTACTAACCCAACCTTGATTAATCTTGGGATTCTTCGTTACCTGAGCAGTACGTATGGCAACATCTTCGGTCATGACATCCATTTTCTTTTTGGAAGTATCGACGATATCTTGCGCACCACGAAGCAAACGACCTCGAAGTTCATCGTCTGTCGCGATCTTATAGCCGGCAAAGGCACCAGCTGCGACAGTCGTCGCCAATGCAATCGCTGTTAAAATCTTATTCCTCATCTTGGCCTCCTTGATCAAACTGAATCATTTCGCCAAGAATACGAGAGAGCTCTTCCTCGTCTTTAAACTCAATCTCAATCTTATTCTTTCCACGCGAGCTCTTCACACGCACGTTGGTATTAAATACCTGACGAAGCACACGGGCAGCCTTTTTAAAAGACTGAGGCGTTGCAGGTCTAGGCGTTTTAGGTGTCTCTCCGGCAGAAAACAACGGAGCAAGATTTTCTGTCGCTCTTACGGAAAGGCCCTCCGCAACAACTTTCTCTGCAAGTCGAATACGCGCGTCCTCATAGGGAACTGCAAGAATCGCACGTGCATGACCAGCAGTAAGTTTGCCCTCAAAAATCATCTGCTGAACTACTTCGGGGAGATCGAGAAGACGCAGCGAGTTTGTAATTGCAGAGCGTGACTTGCTTACTGCCTTCGACAATGCCTCCTGGGTCATCCCGCTGGCATCAATGAGTTGGCGATAGCCCTTAGCCTCTTCGACGGGATTCAGATCAGAACGCTGAAGGTTTTCGATAAGAGCAAGAGCCAGCATCTCTTCATCATTTACCTCTTTAATGATGACTGGCAATTCTTCAAGGCCAGCAAGCTTTGACGCCTGGTAACGACGCTCACCAGCGATGATCTCATAGCCGTTTCCATGCTTGCGAACCAAAAGCGGCTGCAAAACGCCATGTTCTTGGATTGACTCGCTCAACTCGCGAAGTTCAGTTTCGTTAAAGTGAATTCGCGGCTGATTAGGGTTGGGAACGATATCCTCAATAGGTAGTTTTGTTTCAGATGTGGCATTTGAAGCCGATGCAGCCGAACCGCCGGTCTCATACTCGGCCTCTGAGACCAAAGCATTGAGCCCACGTCCCAATCCGCCACGTTTCTTTACACTAGGCACGCTTGATCACCTCTTTTGCAAGGTTCATATATGCTTTTGTACCCTTATTTTGAGGTGCATAGGTAATTACCGGTTCTCCAAAAGACGGAGCTTCGGAGATTTTAACCGTACGGGGGATTAGCGTCTTAAACGCCTTATCACCAAAGTACGATTGAACCTCCTCAACAACCTGATTCGATAGTGAAGTACGCGAGTCATACATGGTCATAAGCACACCATAGGTGTCTAAGCCCTTGTTCAGCCGTGATTTGACCATCTTCATTGACTCAAGCAGCTTCGTAACGCCCTCGAGTGCGTAATATTCGCACTGGATCGGAATCAAAACGCTGTCTGCTGCAGTCAAAGCGTTGATAGTAAGCAGGCCGAGCGAAGGAGGACAGTCAATGAAAATAAAGTCAAACTCGTCCTGAATCGGCTCAAGCAAATCTTTGAGGCGGGTTTCACGAGCAATTGCGCTTACGAGCTCAATTTCCGCGCCTGCAAGTTGAATTGTAGCCGGAATAACGAATACCTTTTTACAATTTGTATCAAGAACAAGCGATTCTGCTGGCACATCATTCAACAATGCATCATAGATGCATTGATCAAGGTCTTCTTTTTCAATTCCGAATCCACTGGTGCTGTTTCCCTGCGGATCAAAATCGACAATCAATGTCTTACGACCCTGCTCACCCAGTGCTGCTGCAAGGTTTACAGCCGTCGTTGACTTACCGACGCCGCCTTTTTGATTGATGATTGCAATGATACGCGTGTCTTTTGCGCTCTTAGAACGCTTAACGTCGCGAAATCCCACGGTCCCTCCTGGTGTGTATTAAAGCTGTCAAACGGAGGATGTTTCACGTGAAACATTCCGAATCGATATCAACCGCCATGTTTCACGTGAAACACTGCAAGTTGTTACTATCCATTATGTTTCACGTGAAACATCTAGGCAAGCGGATTCTTCTTTGCCACGCCATTTGCACGAGGCAATGAGACGGATGCTGGATGACTCTTCTTAAGAACAATGAACTCCCTGTGACCCAAGCCTTCAGGCAAATCAATTGCGTCATTCAGAAGCAAAGTGAAGCCGCAAATCTTAGCTGCTGACATGCCGGAAGCAAGCTCCTCATCCGAAGGATTGCCCTTGGTTATAACAAATAGCCCTCCATCCTTCAGATACGGAGCCGCATACTCAACAAGAATCGGTAGAGGGGCCAGTGCGCGGGCGGTTACAACAGAGAACTGCTTCTTATGGCTTCGAGCATATTCTTCAAGACGATCATGAACCGCATGAGCATGTTTCAATCCAAGAGCATGGACAAAGGAATTAACCGCATCAACCTTCTTGCCAACAGAGTCAATATAAGTAGCTTTACGATGCGTGGTTATGGTTAATGGAATACCAGGGAAGCCCGCACCTGTTCCCATATCGAGCAAAGCTCCCTCAGGAGCCTTGTTGATATAGGGGAGCAAAACAAGTGAGTCGAGGATATGAAGTACTGCAGCATCTTCTACGTTAAGAATACGGGTGAGATTGGTTGTCTTATTTGTTTCTAGAACCAAATCCAAATGCTGAATACATTTCCTCAGCTCAACATCAGTTACGCTCAAGGAATACTCTTTGCAATAGGAAGTTAGACGACTCAACATCTCGTCAGCCTGCTGATCAGTAAGTACTAACAACGAAAGCTCCTTTCTGACAAAAATCAGTGTATCGAGAACTTTTGACAAAAAAAGGGGACGTGGAAACCACGTCCCCTTAGCATAAGCTCGAGAAGATTATCGAGCAACAATCACCACATGGCGATCAGGGTCAGAACCCTCAGAATGAGTATCGACGGCATCATTGCCACGAAGTGCAATGTGAACCAGTCGACGCTCGTAGGCATTCATGGGCGGAAGCGAAACACTCTTATGAGTGCGGATGGCACGCTCGGCAGCAGACTGAGCCATGGAAGCAACCTTGTCCTGACGGCGACTCTTGTATCCCTCTACGTCCACTACAACCGGATACCTAAAGCCAAGTTTGCGGCTCACCAGCAAAGAGAACATAACCTGAAGGGCATCAAGGGTGCGACCATGACGGCCAATGAGAACAGCAAGGTCGGGAGCCGTTACATCCAAAATCAGCTCACCCTCGTCGCCCTCATACTCATCGATAGGAGAGTTGGCGGCATCGAAGTGCGAAAGGATGGAACGCAGGATGGAAATCGCAACATCGGCAATGGTGTCGAGCTCCTCATCGGTCAGCTCTTCACCAGCCTTGTAGCGCTGTGCAATCTCGGGATAATCGCCCGCGACCTGCGGGGCAACCTCCTCAAGCATATCCTCGATGATCTCTTCAGACATAACGTACTCCAAAAGTTAGGTACCTAAATAAGATTGATATCCCGTTACTTCTTCTTGTGCGGGCGCGGCTTCTTCTCTCGACGAGTGACCTCAACCTGCAGCGGAGCGTTCTTAAGACGCTCCTCCTCATCGGCCTTCGCCTTGTCGATGACCTTCTGCGTCACAAAAATCTGCTGGATAACCTGCCAAGCAGACGAGACGTCGTAGTACAGCAGAACACCAACGGGAAGGCTCCAGCCCATCCAAAGCATCATGACCGTCATGACAACGGCCATCATACGCATGCTCTGAGCCTGCTGGCCGGTCTGGTTGCGCGACATATAGAGCTGCGGAATCAGGGTCAGGACGGCGAACAGGATCAGGCAAACCAGCGCAGGCAGTGCAACCATAAAGCCATCGGCAAAGGAAGCGCTCGGCGTGGTGGTCAGGTCGGGCAGGATGTTGAAGAACGAGAACGTGCCGTCGTTAAAGTACTGCGGCAGGTTGCGCAGCAATGTAAACAGGGCGAACAGGATAGGCATCTGAATCAGCAGCGGCAGACAGCCAGCCATGGGGTTGAACTTGTTCTCGCTGTAGAACTTCTGCATCTCCTCGGCCTGACGCTGGGGATCGTCGGCATAGCGCTCCTGGATCTCGAGCATCTTGGGCTGCAGCACCTGCATGCGAGCCGTCGACTTGGTCGACTTGAGCATGAGCGGCGTCAGCAGCAGACGGATGATGACCACCAGGATGATGATGGACAGGCCCCAGTCGACCGCAAAGGTCTGGATGAGCTTGAGCAGCTCGAAAAGGATGTTAACGATCCAATCCCACATGTAAGTTTTCCTCCGATAGCGAGTGCCCGCTAGGGCACAGGGTCATAACCGCCGACGTGCAGGGGATTGCAGCGAGCGATGCGCCTCACGGCAAGCCAGCAGCCTCTCAAAACACCGTGCTTCTCAATCGCCTGGACGGCGTATTGCGAGCACGTTGGGTAATAAATGCAGGCGTCAGGCAATAAGGGCGAAATAACCTGTTGATATATGCGAATAGGAGCGATGGCAACACGTCGCAAAACGTGATTGCTCATCGCTCCTCCCCGGCAACGCCGGCGCGCTTCATAAGCGAACGCAACGCCTTGTCCATCTCCTGCGGCGAGGAAACCCTCGTCTTGGGAGTTGCAAACAAGATGATGTCATAACCCGCAACGGGAAATCCGCAGCTGCGGGCGGCCTCGCGCATCACACGCTTAGATCGGTTGCGCACGACGGCACAACCGAGTCGCTTAGCACCAACGAAGGCGACCCTTCCGGAGTCGCCTTCGCCAACCGATTCACATATGGTCATTCGAATCAGAGGGTGATTGAAACGACGCCCCTGACTGAACACATGCTCGAAATCTTGCCGAGACTTAATAGTCTTCATGCGAGATGTGTGTATCGCTGCTAGACAGTGAGACGCTTGCGGCCCTTGGCACGACGACGGGCGAGCACGGCACGACCACCCTTAGTGGCCATACGGGCACGGAAGCCATGGGTCTTGGCACGCTTACGCTTATTAGGCTGATACGTACGCTTCATCTTAAGTTCCTCCTGCTGCATTTCGAGTGTCCGCGGGGACGCGGACGCAGATATAGACACGTGAGCTTGAAGATTGTAGGGAAATCAATGTTCAAATGTCAAGAAATCAAAGGTAAAAGGTTGCGCAGTTCACACGGTTCCCCCATAAGCCAAGCTCGATTTAGCGGTGCATGGCAACTTTTCACGATATTTCATCGAGTTTTCAACAGGTCATGTTGGCAATGTTGAGAACTTTTCGTCCGTTTTCCAAAGTTTTCAACAGGTTTTGAAAGTTTGTCGAAAGATGAGAAACATTGCACGGTGAGCTACTATTTGTTCGAAACCTTTTGGAAGATTGCGAGCGGCATGTCTGACGACTTTTACACCATGGTCGATTCCGGAGACCCGGCACCCGACAACGAGCACATCACCGGCGTGCGCGAAGAGCGTGACGAAGGTGAACAGACGACAACGCAGGCGCCAAAAGCCATGTACGCCGCGCGCATCGCCGTCTATGACGACATGCTGTCGACACCGCGTGTGATCGTCATTGATCCGCAAGATGTCCGCACGTATTTGGAAGAGACGACCAACACCGTCTACCAGTGCATGAAAGAACAAGGTGGCCATATCTCGCTCATGGTCATCCGCGAGATTGTCGAAAACTTTATCCACGCACACTTTGCAGAGCCCATCATCTCGATTCTGGACGGCGGAGACACCATCCGCTTTGCTGACCAAGGACCCGGCATCGACGACAAGGAACGCGCTTTCGACTTTGGCGTTACCAGCGCAAACAGCAAGATGAAGCGCTATATCCGTGGAACCGGAGCAGGGTTTCCCATGGTGCAGGAGTATTTGGAAAACGCCGGCGGTGCCGTATCCATCGAGGACAACATGGGCAACGGCACCGTGGTTACGGTAAGCCTGAACCCTAAACGCGTGCAGGAAATCGAGCGTGCCGGCGGACGCGGTGCTGCCGTGCGGCCCGAGACGGAGCAGCCCACATATCCCCTGCCGGGAGCTTTTGCGCAGCAGCCCATGGCAACGCAGCAGATGCAGCCCCCCGTGGGGCAGATGCAGCAGCCCGGAATGCTTCCCACACAAGAGCCCCAGGCGGCATCTATGTCGATGACGCCAAACATGCCAGAGGCCATGCCGCTGGCAGATCAGGATGCAGCAGCAATGCAGCAGGCGACGGGGGCACCGGGTGGCCAGCAAATGGGCTATCAGCCGTACCAACGGGGATATCCATATCAGCAGATGCCGCCACTGGGGTATGGCCAGCAGTTCCCGCAGCAGTACCAGCAGGGATATCAGCAGCCGTACCAGCAGATGCCGCAGCAGCAGTACAACCCCTGGGCCCAACAGATGCCTCTGCAGCCTTACCAACAGTGGCCTCAAAGTTTTCAACAGCAAATGCCGCCGATGCAGAGTTCTCAACAACCAGCAGCTCAAATGATGTATCCTAATGCAGCAAATCAGTATGCGCAGCCACAACCGGACGTGTTCGTAAGCGATCGCGGCATCGCCGCGCTGGGCTATCTGGCGCAAAATCAAGCGTGCGGCGCAACCGATCTGGCGAGGGCGTTTGGAAACTCGGCCCCCACTTGGTCACGCACGCTCAATGACTTGGCGCAGGCCGGCTTGGTCATCAAGCATGGCCAGAAATACCATCTGACCGAACTCGGCGCCGCTCGCGTGCGAGCTCAGAGCTAAAGAACGGGAGAGACAGTGGACGAGGAAGCAAGCATCATCCTGGGGGATGCCATCGCCTTTTGCCAGCGCGACGGCCAAGATGCACGCCTCATCAACATGCTGGGGCAATCGCGGGCCATAAGCCTGACCGAAGATACGCTCACGATCGAGGCCCCCTCGCGCTTTGCCATCGCGCAGCTCAAAAAGCATCAGCCGACTATTGAGGCCTATCTGGAAGAAATCGCCTTTGCACCGATCGCGCTCGACATCGTGGCACCGCAAGGCGCCGCAACGGAATCCGCTGCCGCGACGGCGCCCGCCACGGCTCCCGCCGCTTCCCCGGCGGCACCGACCTCCGCAGGCGACGTGCCGACAATCGAGCACCAGCACAGCGATGTTTCCCGTGAAACCATGGCACCGTTGCCGACCGCGGCGGCGACGTCAACGAACGCAGCCGTCACGCACATGCCTATCGCTCACGACGCAGCGGCGGGCGCGGATTCGGGCATTGCAATCAAGAACACGCTCTCGGCCGATGATTTTCGTCGCATGATGAACCAGATGAAGGGCGGAGCGCCGACTAAATCCACGCAAGCTGCGACCCCCGCTTCACCCATACCGGCGCCGACCGTGCCGGCCGAGCAGAATACGGATGGAGCCCCGCTCGCCGCGAACTCAAAATTTACCTTTGAGAACTTTGTCTACGGCCCCGAAAACAGCCATGCCTATCGCTCGGCACTCAAGTTTGCCGCCCTCGCGGACGAGCGCGGCACATGCACATCACTGTTCATCTACGGCAAATCGGGCCTGGGCAAGACGCACCTGCTGCTTGCCATCAAAAACGAGCTCGCCGAGAAGTCGCCCGAGATCAAGGTCAAGTATGCCAACTCCCAGGCATATCTGGACGACCTGATGACCGAGTTCGACCGCCAAAAGAAGAGCAACGCCCCCATCATGCAGGCGTACCACGGCGTGGACGTGCTCATCATCGATGACATCCAAAACATCATCGGCAAGCGCGCGAGCGTGGACTACTTTTTCCAGCTCATGGACGAGTTCATCCGCAACAACAAGAAGGTCGTCATCGCGGCAGACCGCGCCCCCAAGGACCTGAGCATGGACGAGCGCCTGACCAGCCGCTTCAACGCCGGCATGCTCTGCCTGGTCGCAGAGCCCAGCTACGAGATGAAATACAAGATCTTGCAGCGCTATTACGAGAACACCATCGTCGCCGCTCCCGAGGCAGGCGACGACTCGCTGCTGGCGGCCTATGGGGGCGACGGCGGGCACCTGACCGACGAGCACTTTAAACACATGGCCGAGGTCTCAGGCACCAACATCCGCGAACTCGAGAGCTTTTGCGAGCGCTGCGCCGGCGAGGCGGGCGACCGCGAGCGCGAGGGAGGGGAACTCACCTTTGACGATATCGACGCCATCGCCAGCCAGTACTTCGACACATCGGCCAAAAAGATCAACGTCCAGACGGTTCAGTCCGTCATCGAAGAGCAGTACGGCGTGACGCACGAGGAGCTCATCGGCCCGCGTCGCAACGCCAATATCGCCAAAGCACGCCATATCGCTATCTACCTTGCCATCGAAATGTGCGAGATGACGACCACGGCGGTAGGCGCCGAATTTGGCAACCGCAACCACTCGACCGTCAGCACGAGTTACAAAAAGGTCCAGAAGATGATCCAGGAAGACCGCACCGTCACCGAAGACCTCAAGTCGCTGCGCGATAAAATTACACTGCGCTCGTAGGGAAATAGAGACACCTGTTGAAAACTTGTCGAAACCACGGGCATAAGGTGTCTAAAACCCAATCCGCGGTGATGAAAAGTTTTGCGCAGGTTTTGAACGTGGAAAACCACCCCTGTTGCACACAGGTTGCTGTCGATTCTCTTTCTGGGTCTGACCTGCGTCTTTGGGAGTAATCAACAGTTTCGTCAGTGCTATTACTATTATTAAGATATTTATATCTATAGAAAGGTATTAAAAGATGAAGTTCACCGTCAGCCAGAGCTCGCTTACACAAGCCATCGGCATCGTTATGAAGGGTGTCGCTTCGGCATCCACCCTTCCCATCCTGTCGGGCGTGCTCGTCAAGGCGCAAGACGGCATCTTGGAATTCCAGACCTCTAACTACACCATCTCGATCCGTCATCGCATCGCGGCGCATGTCGAAGAGGAGGGCGAGATGGTTATCCCCTGTAAGATGCTCTCCAATATCACCAAGACTCTCCCCGATGCCCCGGTCACCTTTGAGCTGTCCGAGCGCCAGGTGCTGATCAGTTGCGAGAAGAGCTCGTTCCGCCTGAACACGCTCGATGCCAATGACTTCCCTGAGTTTCCGGCCTATGCCATCGAGAGTGCCGTGGAGCTGCCGACCGATATCTTGTCCGAGATGGTCGGCCGCGTGTGGCGCGTCACCTCGACCGACAAGGCTCGCCCCATCCTGGGCGGCGTGCACATGAAGGTCGAGAACAACACCGTGCGCCTGGTGGCGACCGACTCCTTCCGCTTGGCCGTGTGCGATACGCAGGTCGAGACCTCGACCCTCGAGGGCTCCTTTGAGCTCAACGTTCCGGCTGACGCCTTTAACGACGCACTGAACATCATGGCCAGCCAGGCGACCATCATGATCGGGGCTACCGACACCCAGGTCGTCTTTGAGGCCGGCAACACCACCTACGTGTCGCGCCGTATCGAGGGCGTGTACCCCAACTACAAGCAGCTCATCCCCGATTCGTGCGTGACGAGCGTCAAGATCGACGTCGCCGCCTTTAACGCCGCCCTCAAGCGCGTGGCCGTTATCGCGAGCGCCAACCCCGCTGTCAAGTTCGAGATCGATGTCGAGAACGGGCAGATGGGCCTGTCCTCCATTTCCAATGACCAGGACCTTGCGCAGGAGACGATCGATGTCGAGGCCGAGGGCGAGTCGGGCACCATCGCCTTCAACTACCACTACATCTTTGGCTGCCTCAATGCCCTGTCCAAGGAGAAGGAGATCACGCTGGAGCTCAAGAGCTACTCGCAGGCGGGCATCTTCAAGTCCTACGACAAGATCAACTACCTGTACCTGGTTATGCCGGTCCGCATCTAGCAACCGCCCTATGACCATGTTCGCCCGCGATCTTTCCGTCGCGCACTACCGCAGCTTCGATAGTTATCGCCTTGCCCTGGACGAGGGCGTGACGATACTTGCGGGACCCAACGCGGCGGGAAAGACCAATCTCATAGAGGCGCTGCAGCTGCTGACGAGCGGCGCCTCGTTTAGGCATCCGACCGCAGCCGAGCTCGTCCATGATGGCGTGGGCTCGTGCAAGGTCGAGCTGAGGCTCGAGGGCGACGGCCGCGTGCTTGATATGGGATTGAGCGTGGAGGACGGTAAGCGCTCGTTTAGCCGCAACGGCAAGAGGTGCTCTGCCGCCGGTGTGCGCGGGGCTCTGCCGAGCGTGCTGTTTTGCCCCGACCATCTGGACATGGTTAAGCGAGGCGCCAGTGTGCGCCGCGCCGCCCTCGATGACTTTGGCATGCAACTGAGCGCACGTTATGCCGATCTTGCGAGCACCTATGGACGCTGCGTGACCCAGCGTAACGCCCTGCTCAAGGAGACCTGGTGCTGTCGCGAGATGCTCGGCGCGTGGAACGATTCGATTGCCCGCGCGGGCTCGGCCCTGCTTGTGCACCGGTTGGCCCTGCTCGACCGGCTGGCGGGCCATGTGCACACTGCCTACGGGCAAGTGGCATCCGGTGAGGCTGCCAACGTGACCTATACGTCCACGCTGGGGGATTTGCCCCAGGTCGATGATCGCGAAGAGCTGAAGGGCTGGGCGTACGAGCGCATGCTGGCTGCCCTTGATGAGCACGCCGACGAGGAAATTCGCCGCGGCGTGACGCTGGTGGGACCGCATCGCGATGAGATTGAGTTTACCGTGGCGGGTCGCTCCGCCCGTTCATTTGCCAGCCAAGGTCAGCAGCGAACGTTGGTTCTGGCCTGGAAGGTGGCGGAGGTGGCCGTGGCTCGCGATGTCCTGGGCACCGCCCCGTTGCTGCTTTTGGACGACGTGATGAGCGAACTCGACGGCGAACGCCGCGGTGCTTTTCTGCGGCTGATCGGCGATGATATCCAGACGGTCATAACCACGACCAACCTGGGGTATTTTACCAATGACCTGCTTGATCGAGCCAAGGTGGTGAGCATGGGTGAAACGTGCTAATTACGAGCGCGAGAGCGAAACGGTTGCCTTCAGTGGATTTTTGAACGCAGAGCGTCAGCGCATCCTGGCGGCCGCGACACCTGAGCGCCGCGCGCAGATGGAGGCTGCCGAGGAGTCGCGCGCGGTCTATCGCGCGTGGAACGCGGTGTGCTCGGGCACGCGCGAGGGGCGGCATGTGACGGGCTTGCGCTACCTGCCCGAGTCCAATGAGCTGCTGGTATATCTCGATTCGCCCTCGTGGACGCAGGAAATGACGCTGTTGCGCGAGATCATTCGCGCGCGCATGGAGCGCGCCGGTGCGCATGTGGACGGCCTGGTGTTCAAAACCACCGCGCCGGGTCACACGCCGCCCGCCGCCAAGCAGCGCCTGCGCCCGGCGACGACCGAGCGCCCGCCGGCCCCGCACGCCGACCTAAGCGAGGCCGAGCGCACCGAGATTGAGCGCCAAGTGGCGCCCATCGAAGACCAAAAACTGCGCGAGGCCCTCGAGAATGCCATGAGAGCCAGTGCCGAGTGGGCCAAGGGCGTAGAAAGCAAAAAAGAGCCTTAAATCGCATCTGGTGGCCTTGTAGAGCCAAATACCCTCGTTCCCGAGGGTATTTTTTTACGATAAACTAGTAAGGCTGTACACATTTTCTTGACTGAAGGAGGACGTGTGGCAAACGAAAACGATTACGATGGCGGCGAGATTAAGATTCTCGAAGGTCTCGAGGCCGTTCGTAAGCGCCCGGGCATGTATATCGGCTCGACGAGCGCCAGCGGTCTGCATCACCTGGTGTGGGAGATCGTTGACAACTCCGTCGACGAGGCCATGGCCGGTTTCTGCACCGAGATCCAGGTGACGGTCCACGCCGACAACTCCATCACGGTCGTCGACAACGGGCGCGGCATCCCCGTCGACGAGCACCCTGTTAAAAAGATCCCGACGCTCGAGGTCGTCATGACGATCTTGCACGCCGGCGGTAAGTTCGATAACTCGGCCTATAAGGTCTCGGGCGGCCTGCACGGCGTTGGCATCTCCGTCGTCAACGCACTGTCCAAGCGCGTGGTCGTTCAGGTTCGTCGCGATGGCAACACCTACGAGATGGAGTTCTCGCGCGGCAAGACCGTCAAGAAGATGGAGGTCGTGGGCACCTCGGATTCGACGGGCACCACCGTCACCTTCTGGCCCGACGATGAGATCTTCGAGACCTGCATCTACGATTTCGATACGCTGCACAACCGTCTGCAGGAGACGGCGTTCCTCAATAAGAACCTCAGAATCGTGCTGACCGACGAGCGCGAGGCGACTCCCCATGTGGAGGAGTTTTGCTACGAGGGCGGCATCATCGACTTCGTCAAGTTCCTCAACGAGGGCAAGGACGTCCCCGAGGCCTTTAAGGAGCCCATCTACATCGAGGGCAAATCGGATCCGGACGCGCCTGTGACCAAGATGGGCGAGGTCGAGGTTTCCCTGCAGTGGAATAGCGGTTACGGCGAGAACGTCATGTCGTTTGCCAACGACATCTACACCCCCGAGGGCGGCATGCATCTTGAGGGCTTCCGCACCGCGCTCACCCGCGTGATCAACGATTACGCGCGCAAGCAGAACCTGCTCAAGGAAAAAGACGCCAACCTGACCGGCGACGATGTGCGCGAGGGCCTTTCGGCCGTTATCTCGGTCAAGCTGCCCGACCCGCAGTTTGAGGGCCAGACCAAGGCAAAGCTCGGCAGCTCCTATATGCGCGCGCTGACGCTCAAGATCGTGACCGACGGTCTCGCCGACTACCTCGAGGAGCATCCTAAGCCCGCCCGCGAGATCGTCAAGAAGGCCCAGCAAGCCTGCAAGGCCCGCAACGCCGCCCGCAAGGCGCGCGAGGCGACGCGTCGCAAGAGCCTGCTCGAGACGGCGTCCCTGCCCGGTAAGCTCGCCGACTGCTCGGTGCGCGATGCCGAGCTGACCGAGCTCTTCATCGTAGAGGGCGACTCGGCAGGCGGTTCGGCCAAGGACGGCCGTCGCCGAGACATCCAGGCGATTCTGCCCCTGCGCGGCAAGATTTTGAACGTCGAACGCGTTGGTGACCATCGCGCGTTCTCGAGTGACACCATCCAGTCATTGATTACCGCGATCGGCTGCGGCGTCACGACGAGTGCCGGCGACGGCGGCGACTTCGATATCACCAAGGCGCGCTACCACAAGATCATCATCATGACCGATGCAGACGTCGACGGTGCGCATATCCGCATCCTGCTGCTGACGTTCTTCTACAAGTACATGCGTCCGCTGATCGATGCTGGCTACGTCTATGTCGCCTGCCCGCCCATCTTTGGCATTAAGGTGCGCAACAAGATCCACTACGTGTATCCCAACGGCCGCCAGCCCGAAGACGAGATCCTGCGCGACACCATCCAGAGTCTGGGCCTGAACCCCGACGATAACGACGAGGACGGCAAGGCCAAGGACGGCAAGATCACCAAAAAGCGCAAGGGCTATACCGTCCAGCGCTACAAGGGCCTGGGCGAGATGGACCCCAAGCAGCTTGCCTCGACGACGATGGACCCCAAGACCCGCATCCTGCAGCGTGTGTCGATCGAAGACGCCGTGGTGGCGGACCGCGCCGTGCGCGAGCTGATGGGTTCCGAGGTCGGCTATCGCCGCGAGTACATTGAAAAACACGCACATGATGCACGATTCCTTGATGCTTAAGAGGAGGTAACGTGGCAGACGATATCAACAATAGCGAGGGTATGGACGAGGCCGGCGATGCCGGTATGCCCGATGATCTGAAGCGCCTGCTTGCCCGTGCTGAGCAGGGCGAGGACGGCGACCCGGACGCCTATAACCCCGATGCCGATGATGATGAGGAAGAAGACGACGACGGTGAGCTCGAGGAGAGCTTTGGCGAAGTCGACCGTGGCGCCTCGGCCGGCGAGGATATCAACGGCGGCCAGCTCCAGATTTCGGAGTTCGGTCGCGAGATGAAGCAGTCGTTTATCGAGTATTCGATGTCGGTCATCACGGCGCGCGCCCTGCCGGACGTGCGCGACGGCTTAAAGCCGGTGCACCGCCGCATCCTGTACGCGATGAACGAGAGCGGCATCTACCCCAACCGCCCGCACAAGAAGTCAGCTTGGACGGTCGGCGAAGTTATCGGTAAGTACCACCCGCATGGCGACTCCGCGGTCTATGAGGCCATGGTCCGCCTGGCGCAGTGGTTCTCCATGCGCACGCCGCTCATCGACGGTCACGGCAACTTCGGCAACATCGACGGCGACGGCGCGGCGGCCATGCGTTATACCGAGAGCCGCCTGGCAAAGCCCGCCATGGAACTGTTGCGTGACTTGCAGAAGGATACCGTCGACTGGCAGCCCAACTACGACGAATCGCTCGCCGAGCCCGTGGCACTGCCCGCGCGCTTCCCCAACCTGCTGGTCAACGGCAGCCAGGGCATCGCCGTCGGCATGGCCACCAACATCGCCCCGCATAACCTCACCGAGGCGATCGAGGCCACCTGCTACCTGATCGACAACCCCGACGCCACCGTCGACGAGCTCATGCAGATCATGCCCGGTCCGGACTTCCCCACCGGCGCCATCATCATGGGCAGCGCCGGCATTAAGCAGAGCTATGAGACCGGCCGCGGCTCCATTACCGTGCGTGCCAAGGCACATGTGGAGTCCACCAAGACCGGTCGCAGCCGCCTGGTCTTTACCGAGATTCCTTACATGGTCAACAAGGGCACCCTGCAGGAGAAGATCGCCCAGCTCGTCAACGACAAGCGCATCGAGGGCATCTCGGATATGCGCGATGAGTCCAACCAGAAGGGCATCCGTCTGGTCATCGAGCTCAAGAAGGGCGTCATTCCGCAGGTCGTGCTCAACAACCTGTATAAGTTCACCTCGCTGCAGACGACCTTTGGCGCCAACAACCTGGCGCTCGTCAACGGCGTTCCCAAATGCCTGAGCCTGCGCGAGATGCTGCAGCACTACATCGACCACCAGGTCGACGTCGTCACCCGCCGCACCCGCTTCGACCTTAAGAAGGCCCAGGCCCGCGCGCATATCCTCGAGGGCTATCTGATGGCTCTCGACCATATCGACGAGGTCATTAGCATCATCCGCTCCTCGCAGACCGACTCCGAGGCCAGCAGTCGCTTGATCGAGCGCTTTGGCTTTACGCCCGAGCAGACCACGGCCATTCTCGAGATGAAGTTGCGCCGCTTGACCGGCCTGGAGCGCGACAAGATCCAAGAAGAGCTGGACGGCCTGCGCCGTGCCATCGCCTACTACGAGGACCTGCTGGCGCATGAGGAGAAGATCCTGGGCGTCATCAAGGAAGAGATGCGCGAGATCTCCAAGAAGTTCGGCGACAAGCGCCGCACCGAGATCAGCCAGGTTGAGAAGGACCTGGATGTCGAGGACCTCATCGCCGACGAGGATATGGTCGTGACCATCACCCACACCGGCTACGTTAAGCGTATCCCGGTTGCCGCCTACCGCGCCCAAAAGCGCGGCGGCAAGGGCGTGTCGGGCGTCAACCTCAAAGAGGACGACGTTATCGACGAGATGTTCATCGCGTCCACGCACGAGTACGTGCTGTTCTTCTCGAGCAAGGGCAAGGTCTATCGCCTGAAGGTGCACGAGCTGCCGGTGGGTACGCGCCAGGCGCGCGGTACCGCGATCGTCAACCTTCTGCCCTTCGAGGAGGGCGAGAAGATCGCGAGCGTCATCAGCTGCCGCGAGTTCCCGGCCGGCGAGTACCTGATGTTTGCCACCAAGAGCGGCATGGTCAAGAAGACCGTGATGAGCGCATATGATCGCAGCCGTCGCGACGGCCTGATCGCTATCAACCTGCGTGACGACGACGCGCTGCTGAACGTGCGCCGCGTGCGCGAGGGCGACAAGATTATCCTAGCCACCACCGCGGGCAAGGCGATCATGTTCTCCGAGGAGCAGGTGCGCGCTACCGGCCGCGACACCAGCGGCGTTCGCGGTATCGGCATGAAGGACGGCGTGAGCGTTCTGGGCATGGAAGTCACTAACGGCAACGGCGATCTGTTCGTCATCACCGAGCGCGGCTACGGCAAGCGCACACCGGTTGCGGACTACCCGGAGCAGAATCGCGGCGGCCAGGGCGTCTACACCATCCAAATGACCGAGCGTAAGGGTAACCTCGCGGCCATGAAGACGGTGGGCCCGCAGCACGAGCTATTCATCGTGACGGAGGGCGCGACGGTCATTCGCGTCAAGACCGACGAGATCAGCCAGACTGGCCGCGCCACCCAGGGCGTCAAGATGATGACCGTCGACGACAACGACCGCATCTGCGCCGTCGCCCGTATGACGGCAGCCAAGGAAAAACCCGAAGGTGAGGGCGCCGAGGCCGCAGTCGACACCGAAGAGGCCTCAGTCGACCTGGGCGACGGCAACGACATGCCAGAAGATCTCCTAGACGAGTAAGAGGCCCTAGCTGGTAAAAAATATCAGACCCCATATATCGGCGGTCGGCGCACTGCGCGCCGACCGCTTTTTTGACAATCTTGGACCCGCGTTCGCCCCGGCCGCATGGCGGCACATGAAGTCGATCGCGAGTTCCGCACGAGCCGGAGAGCACTTAATGTGCTCTCCGTGCGAGCCAGGACTGTCCGAGCAGGCGACTTCATGTGCCGCCATGCGGCCGGGGCGAACCCCTCCCAAAGATTTTCAAAAAAGTTGTTGACGCGCGCGTAACGACTCGTCTAATATATCCCTTGCGCGATGGACCTGTAGCTCAGTTGGTTAGAGCGTCCGGCTGATAACCGGGAGGTCACAAGTTCGAATCT
>CABURV010000011.1 GCA_902494035.1 uncultured Collinsella sp. | reverse complement strand
CGAGCAAGGTGCCTTGAGGCAAGGCGGCATAGACCTTCTGGTCATGCCGCCGAAGTTGAAAGGCAGATTGCCGCTCTGGCGGGCTTGCAGCGTCAAGTGGTTACGGCGTTTGGTAAAACGCCGTAACTAAAACCCGTGGCGCTCCAGGAAGCGGAAGGCTAGGCGAATCCAGGGGCGGACCGCCACCTGCTTGTCCTCGTTGTCGACCGCGGTGTTGGCGTTGCCGAGCGAAAGGCCGTGACCACCCTGGTCAAAGACGTGCATCTCGCATGCAACGCCCTCCTCGGCCATGCGCTGCGCAAACGGGTAGACCTGCGCGATCGGCGCCGTCTTGTCGTCGGACACGCCCCACACAAAGGTCGGTGGCATCTGACGCGAAACATGCGTGGTGGGGCAGATGTCGGCCAAATGCTCGTCAGTTGCCTCGCCACCCGTCACCATCGACAGATAGTCGTTGAGCAAATCGCGCCCCGTCTTGCCGCCCGTCTTGGGCACGCGCAAGTCAATGCGCGGATCGCGCGTCTGCATGTCGCGCACATAGGCAAAGTCGAGCAATGGATAGCCCAGCACCACGGCATCGGGACGAATGTCATCCGCGCGCGCCCCTGCCAGGCCCGCGAAGGGACCAGTCTTCCATTGCGTTGCCAGCGAAGCGCAGATCATGCCGCCCGCCGAGAATCCCACGACGCACACGCGCTTAGGATCGACATGCCACTCGTCGGCGTTGGCGCGCACCGTGGCGACCATCTTGGCAAGATCTGCCTGGGGGTGCGGAAAGCTCACGTCACCCGTAGAACTCGTCACATAGTTGAGCACAAAGGCCTGGTAGCCGCGGTCCAAAAATGCAAACGCCACGGGATCCTGCTCATGCGGAGCGATATGCGTAAACGCACCTCCGCCGCAGATAATCACGGCAGGGCGGCGGCCATTCGGTTTATCGGGCAGCGGCTCGGCACCCAAATACGTAAACGTCGCCGGATATTCCTCGGTCGGCTCCTCGCCCCACAGCGCATGATTCTCGACAATCATATGTGCTCCCTTCGCGCAAATTAAGCGCCCTTGTTTTTCGCCTTCAAGCGTACCCCACTTGAACCCGTGGCGCAGAAACTCTCCGGCAATAAGTTTCCCTTCAACTGATATATCACATAATCCCAGTTCAGAGGTATCGTTGAGCAGCGTAGAATAGGGGCGTTGACCAAGCCGCGAAACACATGTGAAACGTTTCCGGCAAACCAAACGCGCGATATGCGCCTATTTAAGTTGGAGGCAACTATGGGTCTGCTCGATTCGCTTAAGTCCACCTTCACCTCGACCGGCGAGGCGTCCGTTCCGCCCGCAGCAAGCTTCGCTACCCGCGAAGGCGTCATCTATGCCCCCGTCAACGGCGTGCTCGTCAACCTGGACGAGGTTCCCGACGAGACGATCGCCTCGGGCATGCTTGGCCAGGGCTATGGCATCGAGCCCATTACCGGCACCATCTATGCGCCCGCCAACGGCCGCATCGGTGCCACCACTGTCACCAACCACTCCATCGGCATGATTACCGAGGACGGTCTTCGCGTGTTTATCCATGTTGGCCTGGGTACCGTGGAAATGAACGGCAAGGGTTTTGCCCGCTTTGTCGAGATGGGCGATGTGGTCAAGGCAGGCCAGCCGCTCATCAGCTTCGACCGCGAGGCCATTAAGGCCGCTGGTCACGAGGACATCGTGACCGTCATCGTCTCCGAGCTCGATCGTCTTAAGAGCATCGACCATGTCGGCGAGTCTGGAACGCTTATCGGCGGCAACCCGCTCGTCAAGCTTGGCGACCCGCTGCTGGTTGCCAAGACCAAGTAGCCAGGCCCCGCGCCACACAGCCAAAAGGCACCTCGTCAAGCGC
Source organism: uncultured Collinsella sp. (assembly GCA_902494035.1). Taxonomy (GTDB): domain Bacteria; phylum Actinomycetota; class Coriobacteriia; order Coriobacteriales; family Coriobacteriaceae; genus Collinsella. Next base: position 38,908 of record CABURV010000011.1, on the reverse strand, counting down.
CCGCGACCATTTGGCCGCGGGCGCTTTTCGTTTGAAAAACCATCCCGCCAATGCCTTATCTGTATAGCCCAAATGAGCCGAGCTGCTAGAATATCGAACTGTATGGATAACTATCATTCAACCGTTATGGGAGGATACGTGAACCGCACCAAAATCGCGCAGCTCTATGCCGATGCCGAGTCGCTCGGTGGCCAGACCGTCACCGTTGCCGGCTGGGTCAAGTCCGTCCGCGACATGAAGAACTTTGGCTTCGTCACGCTCAACGACGGCAGCTGCTTCCGCGACCTGCAGGTCGTCATGAACCGCGAGGCGCTCGACAACTACGACGAGATCGCCCATCAAAACGTCTCGGCCGCCCTCATCTGCAGCGGCACCGTCAAGCTGACCCCCGATGCGCCCCAACCCTTCGAGCTTTCTGCTACCTCCATCGAGGTCGCGGGCGTCAGCGCTCCGGATTACCCGCTGCAGAAGAAGCGTGCCACCGTCGAGTTCCTGCGCACCCAGCAGCACCTGCGCCCGCGCACCAACCTGTTCCGCGCTGTGTTCCGTATCCGCTCTGTCGCGGCTGCCGCCATCCACCGCTTCTTCCAGGAGCAGGGCTTTGTCTACGTCAACACCCCCATCATCACCACGAGTGACTGTGAGGGCGCCGGCGAGATGTTCCGCGTGACCACGCTCGACCCCAAAAACCCGCCCCTCACCGAGTCCGGCGAGGTCGACTGGAGCCAGGACTTCTTTGGCAAGCATGCAAGCCTCACCGTGTCCGGCCAGCTCAATGCCGAGAACTTTGCCATGGCCTTTGGCGACGTGTACACCTTTGGCCCCACCTTCCGCGCCGAAAACTCCAACACCACGCGCCACGCCGCCGAGTTTTGGATGATCGAGCCCGAGATGGCCTTCGCCGACCTTAACGACTACATGGATAACGCCGAGGCCATGCTCAAGTACGTCCTTAAGGACGTTATGGCCACCTGCCCCGACGAGCTCAACATGCTCAACAAGTTTGTGGACAAGGGTCTGCTCGAGCGCCTGGACCATGTCGCCAACTCCGACTTTGCCCGCGTTACCTACACCGAGGCCGTCGAGATCCTGGAGCAGGCAGTCGCTGCTGGCCACCAGTTTGATTACCCCGTCAGCTGGGGCATCGACCTGCAGACCGAGCACGAGCGCTTCCTGACCGAGGAGCACTTTAAGCGCCCGACCTTCGTGACCGACTACCCGGCCGAAATCAAGGCGTTCTACATGCGCATGAACGAAGACGGCAAGACCGTCGCCGCCGCCGACTGCCTGGTTCCCGGTATCGGCGAGATTATCGGCGGCTCCCAGCGCGAGGAGCGCCTGGATCTGCTCGAGGCCCGCATCAAGGACCTGGGCATGAATCCCGAGCAGTACAAGTACTACCTTGACCTGCGCCGCTACGGTTCCTGCAAGCACGCCGGCTACGGTCTGGGCTTCGAGCGCTTGGTGATGTACCTCACCGGCGTGGGCAACATCCGCGACGTCCTGCCGCACCCGCGCACCGTGGGCAACGCCGACTTCTAATCGCCATAGCGCCACCAAACGCGTTCCAGTGCATCACGCCAGCGCCTCTCGGCAAGCCGAGGGGCGCTTTTTTCAACAGCATCCGTCAAGCTTTTGGCAAGTTTTTGGTCAGTTGAGCAGGGCTGTTGAAAACTCGACCCGCCGTTTGCCGACGACTACCGACCGCCCAGAGCGCCCTGCGCCCCTGGGAAAGCCCCACGTCCTAGGCTCCATACCGTCGCCACCCAAAACGGAAAGGACGTGGGCACCATGACCGAAGCCGCTGTTGAAACCTACGACACCACGACGAGGGGCGCCGCCTCGATGGCAGCCTATCGCGCCGTTCGCATCCTGCAACTATTAAGCGAAAACACCGGCGAGGACAAGGCCATGCTTTCCGATGAGTTGATCCGGCGCCTCGCCCATCCCGACGACCCCGCTCGCATGCCCATCTCGGCGGCGCGGCGCAGCATCTACACCGCCATCTCCGCGCTTCGCCATGCCGGATACGAAATTGAGTACAAACGCGGCGTGGGCTACAAACTTCTTACCCGCCCGCTCACCGACGAAGAGATCATCCGGCTCCACGGTATGGTCATGCGCAACCGCTCCACGCCTATCGCTATCCGCAAGAGCATGGCGCAGCACTTAGTTGCCATGGCGAGTGCCGACGTTCGCGGCTACCTCGATACACCCGAACCCGTTCCAAGCGCAGGCAGCAAGGCTACCAAGGCAACACGCACGCCCATCAAGCGCATCGACACGTGCGAGCTCGTCGAGCAGGCCATCGACCACGGAACCACGGTGAGTTTTGATATTTCGAGCGTCACGACACGCGGCGAAACCGAAGCAGCACGGATGACACTCCGTCCCTTTGCCATCAGGCAGCGCGATGGCATCTCGTATCTGCTGGGAACGGTCTACGACGCCCGAGGCACCGACGATACGCTGCGCACCGTCGAGATCGCCCGTATGAGAAACGTCAGCACGCGCCTGCTCGACGGCAAGAAGCTCTTCGCCGCCCTGGACGAGGACGACGCCTCCTCCGCCGCATAAGACCCTCCGCCGCCCATTCGACTACCCGTACCGCCCATCCGATTCTGTATTAAAAAACCCGCCAGGCTGTTGTAAAAATGGACATCAGCGCTACTATAGTTCCACTTGCACTTTGTCCCAGTGCAGTGTTTCCAGCCATTTTTATACTGGGGGTAATGATATGAAGGACATCACCATCAGCCGCAGGAGCCTTCTGGTCTCCGCCGGCCTGCTCGCGCTCGCCCCGCTCGCCGGATGCGGCGGCAACTCTGGTTCCGGCTCCGCTGCCGCCGGTTCCGACTACACCATCGGCGTTCTAAAGCTCACCGAGCACCCCGCGCTTGATGCCTCCTATGAAGGTTTTACTAAGGCCATCAAGAAGAGCGGCCTTAAAGCCAAAATTGATCTAAAGAGCGCCCAGGGCGACCAGTCCACGTGTAAGTCCATTGCCGACAAGTTTGTGGGCGACAACGTTGACCTGATCTACGCCATCGCTACGCCCGCCGCTCAGGCTGCCGCCGGCGCCACGGCCGACATCCCCATCGTGGGCTGCGCCATCACCGACTACGCCGCCTCCGGCCTGGTCCAGGACAACGACAAGCCGGACACCAACGTCACCGGTGCCTCCGACCTCACCCCGGTCGCCGAGCAGCTCGAGATGATGCAGAAGGTTCTGCCCGACGTTAAGAAAGTCGGCCTGCTCTACTGCACCGCCGAATCCAACTCCGACGTCCAGATCAAGGCCGCCAAGAAGGAACTCGACAAGCTGGGCATCGAGTACACTGACTTTACCGTCTCGAGCTCTAACGAGATCCAGTCCGTCGTCGAGTCTGCCGTGGGCAAGGTCGACGCGCTCTACTCCCCCACCGACAACACCATCGCCGCGGGCGCCTCGCAGGTCGGTCAGATCTGCAAGGAGAACAAGCTTCCCTTCGTGACCGGCGAGGAGGGCATGTGCAAGGCCGGCGGCCTGTTCACCCTCTCCATCAACTACGAGGATCTGGGCTACGCCGCAGGCGAGATGGCCGTCAAGATCCTGAAGGGCGAAGCCAAGCCCGAGGACATGGCGATCAAGCACCTCTCAAGCAAAGACCTGGTCGTCGTCAAGAACGACGAGATGGCCGAGGCTCTGGGCATCGATCTTTCCGCTCTGGACGCGTAATGCCATACGCGGCATGCGTCTAGAGCCCGTGCTCGCGCTTTAGCCGCGTTATTCAATATCTGAGCCACAGGGGCGGGCGCTGTAGGCCGGCGTCCGCCCTGCTTGTTTCAGGTAAAACAAAACGTCTGTCCGCAGCTCTTCTATGCATTGTTACCGCTATTATGGTGAATCACGTGTCCACCCTATCCTAGGAGGTATGAAGCATGCTCATTGCATTGCAGGGCGCCGTTTCGCAGGGCGTCCTCTGGGGCATTATGGTGCTTGGCGTGTTTATCACGTTCCGCCTGCTCGACATTCCCGATATGACCTGCGACGGCAGCTTTGCCCTCGGCGGCTGCGTCTGCGCCGTGCTCATCGTCAATAACAACGTCGACCCGCTGCTCGCCGTGCTGGCCGGCATGTGCGCCGGCGCCATCGCGGGCGCCGTCACGGGCATTCTGACCACCGTCTTTGAGATTCCCGCGATTCTCGCCGGAATCCTCACCCAGATCAGTCTGTGGTCCATCAACCTGCGCATCATGGGCAAATCCAATACGCCCATTCTTGCCAAGGGCACCGTGTTCTCGGCCGTCAGCAACATGACCGGTCTGCCGCAGTCCACCGTCGCCATCATCCTAGGTATTTTGCTCGCCGTGGCTATCGTTGCCATCCTGTATTGGTTCTTTGGCACCGAGATCGGCTCGGCACTGCGCGCCACCGGCAACAACGAGTACATGATCCGCGCCCTGGGCGTCAACACCAACTCCACCAAGATGATCGCCCTCGTGCTCTCCAACGCCCTCATCGGCCTTTCGGGCGCACTCATCTGCCAGAGCCAGAAGTATGCCGACATTGGCATGGGCACCGGCGCCATCGTTATCGGTCTTGCCGCCATTGTTATCGGCGAGGTGCTCGGCCGCCTGTTGCCCGGCGGTCTCACGCAGTTTAGCGTCCGTCTTGCCTCCGCCGTCTTTGGCTCCGTGGTGTACTTCCTTATCCGCGCCATCGTGCTGCAGTTGGGCATGGACGCCAACGACATGAAGCTGCTCTCTGCCGTGATCGTCGCCGTGGCCCTGTGCGTGCCCGTGGTTTGGGAGCGCTATAAGCTCCGCAGCTCCTACACGAAGGGAGATGAGGCAGATGCTTAAGCTCTCGCACGTCAAAAAGACCTTTAACAAGGGCACCGTCACCGAGAAGCGCGCTCTTACCGGTGTCGACCTCACCCTTAACGACGGCGACTTTGTAACCGTGATCGGCGGCAACGGCGCCGGCAAGTCCACGCTGCTCAACATGATCGCCGGCGTGTATCCGCTCGATTCGGGCGTTATCGAGCTTGACGGCACCGATATCTCGCGCCTGAGCGAGTCGCAGCGTGCCAAGTACCTGGGCCGCGTGTTCCAGGACCCCATGCGCGGCACCGCAGCCGACATGCAGATCGCCGAGAACCTGGCCCTCGCCAAGCGCCGTGGCCAGCGTCGCGGTCTTTCGTGGGGCGTCACCAAGGCCGAGAAGGACGAGTACGTTGAGCTGCTCAAGCGCCTGGACCTTGGTCTGGACACGCGTCTCAACGCCAAGGTCGGCCTGCTCTCGGGCGGCCAGCGCCAGGCACTCACCCTGCTGATGGCCACGCTCACCAGGCCGCGCCTGCTGCTGCTCGACGAGCACACCGCGGCCCTCGACCCCAAGACGGCCTCTAAGGTGCTCAACCTGACCGAGGAGATCGTCGACGAGAACCACCTGACCACGCTCATGGTCACGCACAACATGAACGACGCCATCCGTCTGGGCAACCGTCTGATCATGATGCACGAAGGCCACGTGATCTACGACGTGGCGGGCGATGAGAAGAAGTCGCTCACCGTAGCCGACCTGCTGCAGAAGTTCGAGGAGGTCTCGGGCGGCGAGCTCGCCAACGACCGCATGCTGCTGAGCTAAAACCTGCCAAAAAGGGACAGGTTTATTTTGGTAGGTTTTATCTGCGCAAACGTCAAAACCGCCGCAAAGGGACAGACGCCCTTGCGGCGGTTTTCGCATATTATGTCGATAATCCAGCGTCAGCAGGAACTACTGGTTAAGGACTAAGGAAACTGCCACGAGAAGCTCTCTTCCCCGTCTCGCCTTGACCGCCGCACTCCTTGCCGGCGTGCTCGCCGGCGCCCCAGCTTACGCCACCGCGGCCACCCCATCTCAAGTTATCGGCCCGTCCGATGTGATCGGACGGGCTTCTTGGTGGGTATCATGGTTGGACGATCATAAGGAGGTTTTCCCTACATGGAATTGTTTGAGCCGATTCTTCATTTCTTTGAGCAACGGTGGGTCCACAACATCATCTGGGCCGTCATCTTGGCGATAGGCACCGCCGTCGCCGCCAAGGTCGTATCCAAGACCCTGAACCATCTGCTTAACCGAGACGATAACCCGCTTCCGGCATCGAGTATCTTCATCAACATCGCGCGCGCCGTCATCTGGATGATCGGCGGCAGCTTTATCCTCGACAACTGCTTTGGCATTAACGCAAACGCGCTCGTCGCCGCTCTTGGCGTCGGCGGCATCGCCATCTCGCTCGGCTTTCAGGACACGCTATCAAACCTTATCGGCGGCATGCAGGTGACCTTTATGGGCATCATCAAACCCGGCGACAATATCGAGGTCGGCGGTGTGTCGGGCGTGGTCCAAGACATCACTTGGCGCCATACAACGATTGAGGATGCCTGTGGACAGACCATCATTGTGCCCAACTCCAACATCTCCAAGAACACGCTCGTGCATTTGATGCCCTTTGGACGCGTGGCCGTCCCCGTCGCGGTCAAGGACACGTCCAAGTGGGTTTCACTGGACGCGTTGGCAGATGAGCTTACCGACGCCACCAAGGCCGCGGTGCTTCCCATCTCTGGCTTTGACAAGGAGCCCTACGTGCTCTTTAGCGAGATCGGCGACTTTGGCATCAAGGGCAAGATCATCTTTATCGTCAGCGACGACAGCACCACTTTCACGGCAGCCGACGCCTGCATCCGCGCCATTGCCCCCATCATCGCCTAAAACCACCACAAAGGGGACAGGCACCTTTGTGGTGGTTTCGCATCGTGGTACCATGGTTCATATCGTTGTTTAAACGACTAAGGGAGTAGACACCATGGAAGAGGCCTATCGTCAAGCACGCAAGCGCGGCGAGCAGGGACGCCGTCGCGCCATCAGCCAAAGCGAGCACCCGTACCTTACGGACCTCGATAGCCTCGTTGCCCAACTCCCCTTAGGTCAGCGAGAGAGCGTCGGCCTAAGGGACATTCCGCTCGAAATGGTCGTCGGTACGGTCACCAAAGGCCGTCAGTCTGCCTTTTCGTGCAACTTTATGCCCCTGCTGCCGTTTAGCACCGAGTTCGCCCGCAAGTGGTCCAACCTCTACGACATCCAGGTGACCGAGGGCTATCGCGACCCCATCATCGTCACCGAGTTCATGCATCGGTTCTATGTCCAGGAAGGCAACAAACGCGTCAGCGTCCTCAAATTCCTTGACGCCCCGACGGTTTCGGCCAAGGTCACCCGCCTCTACCCCGGAAAATGGGATTCTGTCGAAAGCCGCCTCTATGGCGAGTTCTGCGCGTTTTGGCGCGTCTGCCCCCTATACGAGATCGAGTTCTCGCGTGAGGGAAGCTACGAGACGCTCGCCAAGATGCTCGGTCAAAACCTTGTCGAAAAGTGGCCACAGAAAAAGGTCGATTACCTGCGCCACACCTTCCTACTCTTTAAGCGCGCCTACCTTCGCGCGGGCGGCGACCATCTGGACATTACGCCCGCCGATGCCATGCTCGTCTACCTCAATGTGTACAACCAGGACCGCCTGCTGGATACGCCGACGGATATCGTCGTAAACCGCCTGTGCAAGATCTGGCGCGAGCTGGTCATCGCCGGCAAAAATGACGAGGACAAGGTCAATCTAGTCGAAGCACCGAGCGTCGACGAGGAGGAGACGCCCGCCAAGTCCACTTCCGGTGTGCTCAACTTCTTTATGGGCAAGACCGTCTATTCGGCGGCCAACCCCCTGCGCATCGCCTTTATCCATGAGTTCCCCTGTGCGGCGTCGAGCTGGGACAGCCTGCACGACCAAGGGCGTCAGTATCTCGATGAGCACTTTGGCGGTATCGTGCGCACCGAGGCGTTCGAGGACCGCCACGATCCGGACGCGTTCTACGCCGCCGTGGAGACCGCCGTCAAGCACGGGGCGAACGTCATCTTCTCGACTTCACACCGCCTGATGGAATATACGCTCAGGGCCGCCGTTGAGTATCCCCGGGTTCGGTTCCTCAACTGCTCTATCGGCCTTCCCCATCAAAGCGTCCGTTCGTACTTTGGCAAGATGTACGAGGCCAAGTTTCTCCTGGGCGCCCTTGCCGCCAGCATGGCGGACAACCACCGCATCGGTTACCACGCGTCGGTCTTCGCCTCAGGCGCACTCAGCGAGATCAACGCCTTTGCGATTGGCGCCTCGCTGCTCGACCCTCGCGCGCAGGTAATCCTCACCTGGGGCGATGTGCCCGCCGGCGGTCTTGCCGAGGCCATGTGCCGCGAAGGCGTGAGCGTCATGACCGGCGCCGACATGTCAAAGTCACTCGAAGACCCCACGGCCTACGGACTCCACCGCCTGGTCGATGGCAAGGTCGTCGGCATTGCCATGCCGGTATGGAACTGGGGCCGATACTACGAGCTTATCGTGCGAAGCCTACTGCATGGCACCTGGGACGAGACCAGTGACAACAGCCAGGTTCGCGCCGTCAACTACTGGTACGGCATGAGCTCGGGCGTTATCGATATTCGCTACGCTCCGGGCCTACCCTATCAGACGCGCAAGCTTGTTCAGCTCCTCCGCAATGGCATCGTCGAGGGTTCCATCAATCCATTTGGCGGCGAGCTCCATAGCCAAGACGGCGTGGTGCAGATCGAAGGCTTTCCCCCACTGCCGAGCACGCAGATTGTCGAGATGAATTGGCTGGCAGACAACGTGGTGGGCACCATTCCGCAGCTCGACGATGAGCCGAAAGTCCCTGCCCTATGAAAATCCTTGCCATAGCCGATACCGAAGAACGATGCCTTTGGGAGTGCTTTCGCAAAGAACGCTTTGAGGGTGTCGACCTGATTTTGTCCGCCGGCGATCTGGACCCGGACTATCTTGAGTTTTTGGTTACGGTCATCAACAAACCGCTCATCTACGTGCGCGGCAATCACGATGACCGCTACGCACGTCATGCACCGGGCGGATGTATCTGCGTGGAAGACAGCGTGTACACGTACCGAGGGATTCGCATTGCGGGCCTTGGCGGGTCCATGCGTTATCGCGACGGCGCCAACATGTACACCGAGCGCGAGATGGCCAAGCGCGTGCGCAAGCTGTCACGCAAAGTGAGGATGGTCGGCGGCTGCGACATCTTGCTCACCCATGCGCCCGCCGCCGGCATGGGCGATCTGGATGATCTGCCACATCGAGGATTCGAATGCTTCAACACGGCGCTCGAGTCCTGGGGAGCCGACTACATGGTGCATGGCCATGTGCATCAGAGCTACGGTCCCGATTTTCAGCGCGAGCGGCAACACGCGTGCGGGACGACGATTATCAACGCCTGCGGCTATACGCAGTTTGAGCTCGACGAAGCGCGCTACCCCATCCGTGGCTGGCAGGCAGCCTGGCTCAACTCGCAAACCATGCGCCGCGAGCTCAAGCGCCACGAGGCCATCGAGTCCTCAACCGCCAGAACCCCCTGGTAACCACCTTTAAGGCTTGACGCTGCGCCGGCCCCAAGCACCCCATCTCGCCCCTCAAACCGTCGCTCGCGTACCAAAGTACGCGTCGCTCCTCTTTCAGGGCGACCTGGGGCACTTGGAACCGGCTCGCTGCGATGCCATAACATTGACGCCAAAGTGCCAAAACCACCACAAAGGTGCCTGTCCCCTTTGTGGTGGTTTGGGCGCAGTAGCAAGAAACCCGGTCCTGCACAGGGCAGAACCGGGTTTCATTAGCAATGCTTGCTTTGCTCAGGCAGTAACTGTTAGTTACTCAGCCAGGAAGTCGCGCTGGATAGCGGAATCGACCTTGACGCCAGGGCCCATGGTGGAAGACACGGAGATGGACTTGACGTACTTGCCCTTAGCAGAAGAGGGCTTGACGCGCAGGATCTCGGTGTACAGGGCAGCGTAGTTCTCGACGAGCTGCTGCTCAGAGAAGGACTTCTTGCCCAAGGGCACGTGGCAGATGCCATAACGGTCGGCGCGATACTCAACGCGGCCGGCCTTGAGCTCGGAGACCATCTTGGCGACGTCCATGGTCACGGTGCCGAGCTTGGGGTTCGGCATGAGGCCACGGGGACCAAGGATCTTACCGATGCGGCCAACCTTGGCCATCATGTTCGGCGTAGCGATAGCGGCATCGAAGTTGATCTCGCCCTTCTGGATCTGGGCGACGAGCTCGTCGGAACCGATGATGTCGGCGCCGGCAGCCTCGGCCTCGCGGGCCTTCTCGCCCTCGGCGAAGACGGCAACACGAACGGTCTTGCCGGTGCCGTGGGGCAGGGAGATGGAGCCACGGATGTTCTGGTCAGCCTTACGAGTATCGATGCCCAAACGGAAGTGGGCCTCGACGGTCTCGTCGAACTTGGCTGTGTCGAGCTCCTTGAGGAGCTTGGCAGCCTGAAGGGGGGTGTAGAGCGTGGCGCGGTCGATCTTCTCGGCAGCAGCGTTATAGCTCTTACCATGCTTAGCCATGTGTATTACCTCCTGTGGTTAAACGGGCGTGAGCCCTCCCACATCGTATCGTGTGCCCTATTGCACACATTTAACGGGCGCCCCGGTCGGAGCACCCGTCGTTACCATAAGAAATCGCTACTCAGCGATGGTGACGCCCATGGAACGGGCGGTACCGGCGATGATCTTCTTGGCGGCGTCAATGTCGTTGGCATTGAGGTCCGGCATCTTGATCTCGGCGATCTTGGTGAGCTGCTCCTGGGAGAGCTGACCAACCTTGTCGGCCTGGGGCTTAGCGGAACCAGACTTGAGGTTCAGCTCCTTCTTGATGAGGTGAGCCGCCGGCGGGGTCTTGGTGATGAAGGAGAAGGACTTATCCTCGTAGACAGTGATCTCAACGGGGATGATGTCACCCTTCTTGTCCTGCGTCTCGGCATTAAAAGCCTGGCAGAACTGCATGATGTTCACGCCAGCAGCGCCCAGGGCGGGGCCGACGGGAGGAGCGGGGTTAGCGGCACCAGCAGGAATCTGGAGCTTAATGACGTTGGCAACCTTCTTATCAGCCATGGTCATTCCTTTCGAATCACGAGTGTGAAGTACTTGCTATATCGTAAGCACGCACGTGTTAGAAGCACTCCTGAGATGAGCAGTCACAGAAGAAGCACGCTCGCGCGAACGGACAAAAACTTAAGCGATGACAGCGACCTGGTTAAAGTCAAGCTCGACCGGCGTCTCGCGGCCAAAGATCATTAGCGTGACCTTGAGCTTGCCAGCCTCGGTGTTAACCTCGGAGACCTTGCCATCAAAGTCGGTAAGCGGGCCATCGGTGACGCGGACGGACGTGCCGACCTGAATATCAACCGAGGTGCGCTTGGGCGAATCGCCCTTACCGGGACGACGAGTCATCTTGTTGTACTCGTCGCGGGAAAGCGGAGCGGGCTTGCCGTTGCCGCCCAGGAAACCGGTGACGCCAGGCGTGTTACGAACGCACGTCCAAGCATCGTCATCCATCTCCATGCGGACCAGGACATAACCCGGGAAGATCTTGGAATCCTTGGTCTCGCGCTTGCCACCCTCTTTAATCTCGGTGACGCGCTCCATAGGAATCTCGATATCAAAGATACGGTCCTGCATGCCCATGGTCTCGATGCGATGCTCGAGATCGGACTTAACGCGGTTCTCGTATCCAGAGTAAGTGTGAACGACGTACCAACGCTTAGACATGGTTTAGCCCCTCAATCCAGAGAACAGAGCAAGAGCCTCGCCAAAGCCAGCATCGAGCAGAGCGATGACGACGCCGACGACGATCAGAGAAGCGCAAACGACGACCGAGTAGTTCACGAGCTCCTTCTTATCGGGCCACGTGACACGCTTCATCTCGGACTTGACCGAGGCGAAATACTTCTTGGTGCGGGCGAAGAAACCAGGCTTCTCGTTCTTCTTGGACTTCGCAGCCTTCTCGTTCTTCTTGGCAACGGCCTTCTTGGCCTCAACCTTGGAGTTGGCGGCAGCTTTGTTGGCAGGTGCCGGCTGCTGAGCCTTCTTCTTGTTCTTCTTGTTGGCCATTTGGGTTACCTCCGCGCAATGCGCTTATACATGAGTAAACCGTAAGCCCCCAAGTGGGAGCTTACGGAATAATGACTGGCACGCCAGGAAGGACTCGAACCCTCAACACTCGGTTTTGGAGACCGATGCTCTACCAATTGAACTACTGGCGTATGTGACTAGAGACTAGCGAGTCTCTTTGTGCAGCGTGTGGTGACGGCACCAGGGGCAATACTTCTTGATCTCCATACGATCAGGCATGGTCGACTTGTTCTTGGTGGTCGTATAGTTGCGGCGCTTGCACTCAGTGCACGCAAGAGTAACTAGAGTACGCATGTATCCTGAACCTTTCATTTCCGCCCCGTACGGGCACGAGTTGTTACTTTATCAGCTCCACGTAAGTGCTGTCAATGAAAACCTCGAGTCAATTGGTTCTCGGTGGATCCATTCATATTTGGAACACATCAATGAAGCCATCGAGAGCTAATCGACGGTGCATCCAGGACCATTATCGATCCTCTCGACACCAGCAACGGCTCAATATCCATTGCAGAAAAGAACCCGGCACCCATATAAGTGCCGGGTTCTCTAAGTCAGCTATATCAAAGAGCTAATTTACTCAATGATCGTGGAGACGATGCCCGAACCGACGGTGTGGCCACCCTCGCGGATAGCGAAGCGCAGGCCCTCCTCCATGGCGATCGGGTGGATGAGGTCGCCCTCGATGGTGATGTGGTCACCAGGCATAGCCATCTCGGTGCCCTCGGGGAGCTTGACCGTACCGGTAACGTCGGTGGTACGGAAGTAGAACTGAGGACGATAACCATCGAAGAACGGGGTGTGACGGCCGCCCTCCTCCTTGGTCAGAACGTAGATCTCGCCGGTGAACTTGGTGTGCGGGGTAACCGAACCGGGCTTGCAGAGAACCTGGCCGCGCTCGATGTCCTCACGCTTGATGCCGCGGAGCAGCAGACCGACGTTGTCGCCAGCCTCGCAGAAGTCCATGGACTTACGGAACATCTCGATACCGGTAACGACGGTGTTCTGGGTATCCTTGATGCCGACGATCTCGACGGGCTCGTTGAGCTTGAGCTCACCGCGCTCGACACGGCCAGTAGCAACGGTACCACGGCCGGAGATGGTCATAACGTCCTCAACGGCCATCAGGAACGGGAGGTCGTTGTTACGAGCAGGCGTCGGGATGTACTCGTCGACGGCCTTCATGAGCTCGCGAATGGCGTCCATCCACTTGGCGTCGCCCTCGAGAGCGCCCAGAGCGGAGCCACGGATGACGGGGATGTCGTCGCCGGGGAAATCGTACTCGGAGAGGAGCTCACGGGTCTCCATCTCGACGAGGTCGATGAGCTCGTCATCGTCGACCATGTCGCACTTGTTCAGGAAGACGACGATGTAGGGAACGCCGACCTGACGGGCGAGCAGGATGTGCTCGCGGGTCTGAGCCATGGGGCCGTCGGTAGCGGCGATGACCAAGATAGCGCCGTCCATCTGAGCAGCACCGGAGATCATGTTCTTGACGTAGTCAGCGTGGCCCGGGCAGTCAACGTGAGCGTAGTGACGGGCAGCGGTCTCGTACTCAACGTGGGAGACGGAGATCGTGATGCCGCGCTCGCGCTCCTCGGGAGCCTTGTCGATGTTCTCGAACGCAGTGAAGTCAGCCTTGCAGCCCTCGGTCTCGGAGAGAACCTTGGTGATGGCAGCGGTCAGCGTGGTCTTGCCGTGGTCGACGTGACCAATGGTGCCGATGTTAACATGCGGCTTAGTGCGCTCAAACTTCTCTTTGGCCATAAAGCCCTCCTCTTAACAGGTCGTCCCCGGACGGGACTTTGCCTTTATACCATAGTGGCCTCTCAACATACTATTGAGAAGCCACCGTGTTACCTATGGTAGCGGTGACTGGATTCGAACCAGTGACGCCACGGGTATGAACCGTGTGCTCTAACCAACTGAGCTACACCGCCGGATGGAGCCTGCAACCAGACTTGAACTGGTGACCTCTTCGTTACCAACGAAGTGCTCTACCGACTGAGCTATACAGGCACTTGACGGGTGGGAGCTATAGGATTCGAACCTATGTAGGCAGAGCCAACGGGTTTACAGCCCGTCCCCATTAACCACTCGGGCAAACTCCCAATCGTTCAAGTATCCGCAGGTCCTTTGGTCTTTTGGACCGCCGCCCCCGCGAACGAAGAAGATAATACGATGCCACCTTGGGAGCTGTCAACGAAAACCTCTAGATACACGGTGCCGGGCGTATCTATATGCTTTTGACCTGCGGTTTTGCTGAGTTTGGATATGAAGGACGGTGAATTTGCATATAGCGGTGACATTTCCCGAGGGAACACTTTGGCGTAGTGGAGTGAGCCTGCAGAATATTACTTCGATAACGACTCATTTGCACCTATATATAGGTCGAGATCGGGCTTCCCAGACAGATTCGAGCGTGGATTATCTCCCGTTTGAAATCGAGCGTGGATAATCTCCCACTTTTGGCGTGCCACTGGGCCCAAAGTGGGAGATTATCCACGCTCATTCACTAAGCGGGAGATTATCCACGCTCGTATGTCCGATAAGCCACGCTCGACCAGGATGACTGGGACCAGTCCGGCCTTTATCTCGATCTGTAACATCTAGAGAATTTTTTCTCCCCTATCTGTTACTAATCGAGATATTACGCAGAGACCCCAGCTTACGTCTCATTCTGTAACAGCTAGAACGGTTTTCAGCCTCTTCGTGTTACAGATTGAGACAAACCGAAAACGGAATGGGCGCTGACCCAATGGCACACCACCTAAAAAGAAACGGGCCCTGTCCCATAAGGAACAGAGCCCGAAACTCTCATGGAGCCAGTGACAGGAATCGAACCTGCAACCCACTGATTACAAATCAGTTGCGCTACCGTTGCGCCACACTGGCACACTTGGCGCTTTCACGCGAAGCCAGTTAAGAATAAAGGAATTGCGGACGAGGCGCAACAGGCCCTTTGACCGACCACATCTCAAAACCCTTCGTCAGAACGAATAGTTTTATCTGCTCGCCAGAACCAAAAACTATTCGTTTTGGCGAGGCCGGCCTGCAACCCACTGATTACAAACCAGTTGGTTGGTCAATCGAGAAAGCAGCCCCCATTGAAGGTCTACCTACCTCCCGCGCAGGGCCTTGAGCTTGGCCAGAGCATCGGGACTCAGGCGACTGCCCAGAGTCATCTTGATCTGCGGAGCTTCCTCTGCCTCGTGAACGTCGTTATCGATCTGTTTGATCTCGTCCACCAGCATGCGGCTCGAGATGCGCGTGACACCCTTGCCCATGACGACGGCTTGGATCGTGCCGTCGCTCGACACCACGGAGCACGCGCGGCCTTCCTCGCGCGCCTCGATGCAGAGCTTTTGCACCACGGTATCGGCCGATACGCCCGTCGGCGAAAACTCGATGCGCACGCCACGGGCCGGCAGGTTGGGGCGCTCGCTGGAGATATTGCCCGCACCGTCAAACACGATTACGGCCTCGTAGCGGCCCTGGGCAAAGGCGGCGACGTCGTTGATGAGGGCGGTGCGCGCCATATCGTGAACGTCGCTGGAATACGGATCGTCGGAATGGTCGTACACGAGCTTTTCGTAGCGCGGCGTGCAGTGGATCACGTTGTAGCCGTCGACCACCAGCAGCTCGGGCTTGTTGGAGTGCACCGTCGAGACCGGATCGGCGATGGCCTGCGCAAACGCATTGCCGCCCACGCCATAGGTCGCGGCCGAAACAATCGGCTTGGCCGAGCCTTCACCAAAGCGCTTGGCCTTAGACTTGGCGCGGTTCTTCTTGGACATGCGCTACTCCTCTCCCATGAGCTCGCCGGCGTTGCGACGTAGCCACTCAAAGCATAGCGCCGTCGTTGCCTGGGCAACATTTAGGCTCTCGGTCATGCCGCGCTGGGGAAGCTTGGTCAAAAAGTCGCATTTCTCGAGCACCAGGCGCGAGATGCCGTCGCCCTCGGAGCCCATGACGAGCGCCACGCGGCCCTCGAAGGGAGCATCCCAGCAACTGCCCTCGGCATGCTCGGAGGCACCGCCCACCCAAAAGCCAGCGGCCTTAAGATCGTCGAGCGCACGGGCGATGTTGGGCACCTGCGCGATAGGCAGATGCATGACGGCGCCGGCAGAAGTCTTATAGCTGCCGACGGTCACACCGGCGGCGCGCTTGTTGGCAATGATGGCGCCTGCCGCGCCCACGACCTCGGCAGAGCGCACGATCGCACCAAAGTTGCCATCGTCGGTCACATGGTCGAGCACGATGACGAGCGCCGGACCGTCGCCCGCGCGGTCGAGGATGTCGGCGACATCGGCATAGGGGAAGTTGCCAACCTCGAGCGCAATGCCCTGGTGAGCGCCATGGCTCGACAGCGCATCGAGCTGCGCGCGTGGAACGAACTTAATGCGGACGCCCGCGGCGTTGAGGTCATCGACCAGGCGCGACAAGGCGGCATCGCGCTCCCCGCCCTCGGCAATGAGCGCGCACTTGATGGGAAAACCAGTGCGTAGCGCCTCGGCGGCAGCACGACGACCTTCGATAAACTCGCCCTTGGGAGCCTGAACGTTGTCGCGGTTGCGATCTCGCTGCGGACGTGCAGCCTGGGCTTGGGAGCGCTCGCGCTGACCCTTGGGAGCGGCAGCGCGGTCGTTGCGGCGAATCGGACGCGAGCCAGAAGCAGTCTGCTTGCCTCCACGCGATGCACGCTTGCGATTGTCGGCCATAAAGCGGCCTCCTAAATACAACTATCAAACGAAACAAAATAAACGACCGCCCATGAATATTAATTCGGGCGGTCGGTACGGGTTTTCCAAGTGCCCGAGATTGCCGTGAAAGAGGAGCGACGCGTACTTGAGTACGCGAGCGACGGTTTGAACGGCAAGGTCGGGTGCTTGGGAAACCCGCGGGGATTAGAGAGATTTGATACGGGTGCCGGCGGCGGTATCTTCAATCGTCAGGCCCAGGTCCTTGAGCTGGTCGCGGATGGCGTCGGCCAGATCCCAGTTCTTGGCGGCACGGGCCTCGGCGCGGGCCTCGAGAATCTTGGCAGCAGCCTCGTCCACGTCGTCGCCCGTATAGGCAACCAGACCGGCGGCAACGCCCAGCAGGCCCAGCGGCAGCTCGACCTTGGGCTCGGGAAGCTCGACGCCAAACGTATCGAGCAGCTCGACCAGCGTATCGGCGGCGGCCAGGGCAGCGGCCTTGTCGGCAGCATCGCCCGCCTGCTCCAGGTACTGGTTGCACTCGGTCACAAAGCCAAAGACAGCACCCATGGCACCGGCGGTGTTAAAGTCGTCATCCATGCACTCCTTAAAGGTGGTGCGGGTCTCGGCGGCCTTGGCGGCAAACGCCTCGGCAGCCGCTTCGTCGGCATCGGCCGTCGCGTGGTTCGCGGCCCAACGCAGGTTCTCGACCGTACCGGCGATACGCGTGAGCGAGTTCTCGGCACCCTCCAGGCGCTCCCAAGAAAAGTCGAGCGGCGAGCGATAGCTCGTCTGCAGTATCAGCAGGCGCAGGGCGGCAGCGGAGTGCTGCTCGAGGACCTCGGCCAGCGTAAAGAAGTTGCCGAGCGACTTGGACATCTTCTCGCCGTCTACCAGCAGCATGCCCGTGTGCATCCAGGTGTTGGAGAAGCCCTGGTGCCAGGCGCAGGTGGCCTGGGCGCACTCGTTCTCGTGATGCGGGAAGGCAAGGTCGGAGCCGCCGCCGTGGATGTCGATCGGAGTACCCAGGTAGCGATGCACCATGGCGGCGCACTCGGTGTGCCAACCGGGACGGCCCTCGCCCCAGGGGCTCGGCCAGCTGGGCTCGCCGGGCTTGGCGGCCTTCCACAGGGCAAAGTCGAGCGGGTCGTTCTTGTCCTCGTTCTCCTCGATGCGCGCGCCAACCATAAGGTCGTCGATGTTGCGGCCCGAGACCTGACCATAGTTGGGATCGCTGCGCACGGCAAAGTACACGTCGCCGTTATCGGCTGCGTAAGCGTGGCCCTGCTCGATAAGCGTCTTGATCATGGCGATCATGGGGCCGATCTCCTTGGTGGCGCGGGGGCGCACATCGGGATCGAGCACGTTGGCGGCGCGCATGACGCCGATGAACTTGTCGGAGAACTCCGTCGCGACCTCGGCGGCCGTACGGCCCTGCTCGTTGGCGCGCTTGATGATCTTGTCGTCGACATCGGTGAGGTTCTGGGCGAACGTGACCTCGTAGCCGCTCGCGATGAGCCAGCGACGAATCACGTCAAAGCTGATGAACGTGCGGGCATTGCCGATGTGGATGTTGTCGTAGACCGTGGGGCCGCACACGTACATGCGGACCTTGCCGGACTCGATGGGCTGGAACTCTTCCTTTTTATGGGTAGCGCTGTTATAGATACGCATTCGTTACTCCTTAACGGTTTTCTGTAGCAGGCAGACGGCCCAGGCGCCGATTCCCTCGCCCTGGCCTTCCCAACCGAGCTTTTCGGTCGTAGTGGCGGCGACGCCCACGTTTTCGACGTCAACGCCCAGGGCATGGGCAAGGTTGGCGCGCATGGCATCGCGGTGCGGGGTGATCTTGGGTTGCTGACAGGCAATGGTGCAATCGGCATCGACAAACTCGAAGCCCAGCTCGCGCGCATAGCCCATCACGCGAGCGAGCAGCACCATCGAATCAGCACCCTCATAGGCGGGGTCGGTATCGGGGAATAGCTTGCCGATGTCTCCCCCGCGGCAGGCGCCCAGAATGGCGTCGGCCAAGGCGTGCGCGAGCACATCGGCATCCGAGTGGCCCAGCAGGCCACGCTCGTAGGGAATATCGACACCGCCGATGATACATCGACGCCCCTCCACCAGACGGTGAACGTCGTAGCCATGGCCAATGCGCAGGTTACTGAACATGGGGAAGGTCCTCTCCCTCGGCCATGCGGCCAAGCAGAATCGCGGTTACGGGACGCAAGTCCTCGGGCACTGTCACCTTAAGGTTATCGCGCGGGCTCTGGACGCAGCGGACGCGTCCTCCCATGCGCTCGACCAGCGACGAATCATCGGTGCCGATAAAGCCCTCGGCAATGGCTGCAGCGTGGGCGCGCTTCATGGCGTCGACACTAAAGATCTGCGGCGTCTGCGCGGCCCAGTAGAGCTCACGCGGCGGCGTCTCGACGATGTTGTCGCCATCGACGATCTTGAGCGTGTCGATCGCGGGCTGACCACACACGACACCGTCGAGAGCACGGTCGCTCACGAGCACGTCGATAGCGTGGTCGATGGCCTCGGTCGTAATGAGCGGACGAGCGCCATCGTGAATGGCGACGTATTCAAAGCCCGCCGGAACCGCATGCACGCCGGCACGGGTGGAATCCTGACGGGTATCGCCGGCATCGGCAAAGCTGATGGGCGTGTCATAGTCAAACGGGTCGATGGCTAGGCGGCGCATCTCGGCACGGCGCTCGGCAGGACACACCACCACAATGTGGCCGACCTTGTCGCTACGATCGAACGCGCGGATGGACCAGCTCATAAGCGGACGGCCCGCTACATTGACGAGCTGCTTGCCACCGGGATTACCAAAGCGCTGGCCGCTGCCACCGGCAACGACCACGGCGCATACGGGCGCCATTATGCGTTCCCCTGTTTGGTGCCCTTCATGCGGTACAGGGAGTCCGCAAGAATGGCAGGGTTGTTAACGCCAAAGTCGCCCAGGCGCTCCGGATCCTCGCTGATGTCGTCCATGAGCTCCTGCAGCGAGCCGTACTCGTCGACGATCTTCTCGGCCACGCCGTCGCGCACGACGGACACGCGCGAAAGCGTGCGCAGGCCCAGCGGCGTCATGACGGAGTCCTCGTCCAGGTCGTCGTAACCCAGAACTGCCGCCACGTGCTGCGGGTCGGACAGGTCCTTAGGCGTCATGCGGCTCAGCTCGGCGCGGATCTTCTCGGCGTTTGCCTCGGAGGAATCGCTTGCGTAGTCGCGGATCATCAAGTCGTATTCGGTATCCATGCTGGAGCCCGCGAGCTGCTCGAGCTGCATCTGCACGAGCTTGCCCTGGTTGCCCAGCTTGACAATGCAATCCTTAAGCTCGGTCTTTGCCTGCTGCATGATCTCGAAGCTCGAGAAAATACCGGTAATGTCGGCGAGCGTGACGTAGTCGTCGAGCTCGAGGGCCGTCAGGCGCAGCAGGGAGCGGTCGAGCGACTGACGGGTAGTCTGGAGCGTGGCGACGAGCTGGTTGACCGAGCTCATGATGGTGGTGACGGGCTGGATCTCGTAGCTCTTGCCGTGAACGTACACGTTAACGACGGCGCGACGAGCCGAAACCGAGATCACGATGGCGTCGGTGAGCACCGACATGCGAGCGGCAGTACGGTGACGCATGCCCGTCTCACTCGTGGCAAGCGAGGGATCGGGATTGAGGTGGAAGTTGGCGCGCAGGATCTGGGTGAGGTCGCCATCGATAACGATGGCACCGTCCATCTTGGAAAGCTCGAACAGGCGGTTCGAGGTAAACGAAATGTTGAGCGGGAAGCCGTCGTTACCGGCAGCGAGCACGTTTTCGGTGTCGCCGACGCAGATAAGGGCACCCAGGTGACCGGCAATGATCATGTCGAGGGCGGTGCGGATCGGCTGGCCAGGTGCCGTCAGGCGAATGGCCTGTTCCATACGCTTTTGCAGCTCGTTCTTATCCAAGGCATCGCTCCCATCGTATACGCTCCATAAACGTCAATAAGTTTCTCACGGTTTGCCCCTGTGACGCCCGCAAAATCCGATGCTTACAGAATGAGCGAACACAGCTGAGAGCCCCAATCCAAATGAGCTGCTTATGTGGTAGCATCGGGATTCGCATAAATGAGGGAGTAGTCGCGTGACCGGGTTCGCCTCCGGTGGCGCGGCAAGTCAACATACTGGCCGATGCGGTCTGGCTTGCCTTAATGAACGAGACTCGTGGCTGTGCGCACAACGCGTACGCCACGGGTCTTTTTTTGCTCCCCCGGCAGAAGTACACGCGGGTTCGCCCGCAGAGAGGGAGCCAGACTATGGGACTCGCAGAGCTCGCGTTGCTCGCCGTTGGCCTTTCGATGGACGCCTTTGCCGTTTCCATCTGCAAGGGCCTTGGCATGAAGAAGATCAACCTTAAGGCCGCCGTAGTGCTCGGCCTGTTCTTTGGCGGCTTTCAGGCCGGCATGCCCGTAATCGGATGGGCGCTCGGCAGTCAATTCATGGGCATCATCGGACCCATCGACCACTGGATCGCCTTTATCCTTTTGGCCTTCATCGGCGGCAAAATGCTGTGGGAGGCCTTTACCGAGGACGAGGATGAAGGCGACGGCAAGGATGCCGAAAAGATTGACCTGGGCGAGTACCTGATCCTCGCCATCGCCACCTCAATCGACGCCCTGGCCGTGGGCATCTCATTTGCGGCGCTCTCGGTTGACATCGTTCCCGCTGTATCGCTTATCGGCATCACAACGTTTATCTTCTCCGTCGCCGGCGTAGCGATCGGCCACACCTTTGGCGCGCGCTACGAAAAACCCGCCACCATCGTGGGCGGCGTCGTGCTTATCCTTATCGGCCTCAAGATTCTGCTGGAACACTTGGGGTTTTTGGCGCTGTAAAACACCCTTCAAAACTAAACGTCCGGGCAAGGCCTCATGCAGAGTTTTGCATGAGGCCTTTTCATGCAGACTTTTGCATGTCATACTGATATGCAAAAGTCTGCACGTTAGGAGATCGCCGTGGATACCCTTCCCATCACCACACCGCGCCAAGCTGGCATCTACGTGCGCCAGGCACGCGATGCTCAGGGTCTCACCCGTGCAACCCTCGCTAAAAAAGCCGGTGTTTCGGAGCGCCTGCTCGCATCGCTCGAGCTGGGAGATGCCACGGGTATTCGGCTCGACAAGCTGCTGGCGGTTTTCGGTGCTCTCGGACTGGCACTAGTTGCTCAAGGGAATATCGACGACACGAAACATGAGCAGCCAACCGACGCCCCGCATGCCGATTTGCAACCTTGTAGCACCCCCAGGTGCCATCACACTCAACGTCTTCACCATCGCAACCGACGCGGCGCAGCCATTCCAGCTCTTCCAGATACCCCCTTTACGGCCGAGCTCTACGACAAGGCCTTCGCCGATTTCGCCATGTCCAATCTCGGAGTCTCGATTGCCGCAAGCGCATCTGCCCAAACCAAGCCCGAAGGGAGATAGCCAATGGCCAGAAAAACGCTTCGGACTATTATTTGCGGCGTACCCGCAGGAACGCTCATGCAAGATGAGAGCGGTCTAGTCAGTTTTGCCTACGATCAAGATTATGACGGGCCAGCCCTATCGACCAACATTCCCGTATCAAATCGCACATACGGCCAACAGGTCATGAATCCGTACTTGTTTGGCCTTCTGCCCGACAGCGAGGACCAACGAAAAGCGATTGCCGCCGAATTCGACGCCAGGCCCAATAATCCCGTTGCGCTGCTCAGCCATATCGGACTCGACTGTCCGGGCGGAGTGCAGTTTTGCGCCGAAGAAGATATCGACGCCGCCTTGCATCGCACTGGCGAATACCGCCCTATAGACGACCACGAGATTGCCTTGCGCCTCAAGTCGATCAGGGATGACCGCGAGGCATCGTGGATGGGCCTAGATGAAAGTTGGTCACTTGGAGGCAACCAGGGCAAGTTCGCACTCGCGCTCATAGACGGTCGCTGGTGCGAATGCGTAGGTTCCTCGCCCACGACGCATATTTTCAAAAATGGCGTTATCGGATTTAAACTTGAAGCTCTTAATGAGTTTGTCTGCATGAAAAGCGCCCAGCGCGCGGGTATCGCAACGGCGAACGTTGAGTATCGCTTATTTGAGGACGAACCCGCCCTCATTGTTGAACGCTATGACCGTGTGAAAGCCAAAGACGGAACAATCATGCGTCTACACCAAGAAGACCTCTGTCAGGCCCTTGGAGTGATGCCCGCTCAAAAGTACACGGCAGACGGTGGCCCGACCGCACGCGACATTCAGGAACTCCTCGTCAACACGAGCCATCATCAACTTAACCTGTATCTGTTTACGCAGATACTTTTCTTTAACGCCATCATCGGCGCACCGGACGCGCATGCGAAGAACTATTCCCTGCTTCTTGGAAACGGCAGCACAGCTATGATGGCCCGTATGTATGACGTTGCATCGGGGCTGGCATACGAACGCATGCGGCGAAAAGCGCGCCTTGCCATGAGCGTTGGCGGCGAAAATCGTGTGGGGCGCATCGGTCCAGGCGCTATCCGCCGATACCACGGTATGGGCGACCCCGCGCTGGAGGCGGCGCTCACCGATGCCGGGCTATCCGAGAAGTTTTGCTTTGCGACCATGATGGACCTCGCCTACGAGGTACCCATTTGCATGGAAGAGGTCATGGACGAATACGCCGACCTGCCCGGCATGGCGGACCTGCGCGAGCATATGCTCGGCCCCGTCTGCGAAAACTGCCAGCGCACCCTCGACCTCATCAAGGCGGATATGGGCTAGGTGTCCGTAATCTCCCATTTCCCAAAAGAAGAGAGGAGGCACCCGTCGCAAAAGCTCGGGTGCCCCCTCTCATAATGTCATTTGCAATCCACCAGCACGTGGCTCGGACTGCTGCTAGCGCAACCTTTACGCAGCGAGGCGCTTGAGGACGTCGATGAGCAGCTCGTAGAAGCGCTCGGCAGAAGCGAGCTCCATGCTCTCGTCCGGGGTGTGGACATCGGAGAGCGTCGGGCCCACGGCGATGGCGTCCAGGCCGTGCAGGGCCTCGGCAAACAGGCCGCACTCAAGGCCGGCGTGAATGGACTCGATGCGCAGCTCGGAGCCAAAGAGCTCGCGATAGCTCTCGACGAAGACGTCGCGGACCGGCGAATGCTCGGCATAGCTCCAGCCGGGATACTCGAACTCGAACTTGGCGTCGAAGCCCAGGACATCGGCCAGCGTCTGCAGGCGGTCCTTGAACTCGTTCTGCAGCGAGGTGATCGAGGAGCGCGGGGACAGCATGATCTTGACCTGGTCGTCAGAAGTGGCAACCACACCGATGTTGGAGGAAACCTCGACGGAGCCGTCGGTGGCGACGTTGCGGCGAATCACGCCGTTAGGGGCAAGACGCAGGGCGCGGATGAGGGCAAGCGCGGACTTCTGGTCCATGGCCTCGACCTCGGCGTCGTCGGCAATCTCGACGGTGCAGGTAAAGCCGGGGTCGAAGACCTCGAGCTCGGCAGTGACGTCGGCGATGATGCCCTTTGCAATCTGGGCCGCGGCCTCGGCGGCAGCGTGGTCGGCGTAGACCAGAACAGCCTTGCACTCACGGTTGATGGCGTTGTCCTTGGTGCCGCCGTTAAAGCTAACGATGGCGGGCTCGCCGGCAACCATCAGGCGGTCGATGATGCGGGCCATGATGAGGTTGCCGTTGCCGCGCTCCAGGTGGATATCGCTGCCGGAGTGACCGCCCAGCAGGCCGGAGATGTCGAGCGTGAGGGTGCTACCGGTCTTGTGCTCGCGCGCGATCGGGCAGGTGTAGGTAACGACGACGCCGCCGGCGCAGCTGACGGTGGCAACGCCCTCTTCCTCGGAGTCAAGGTTAATCATGGTGCGGGCGCTAATCTGGGACTTGTCGAGCGTCTCGGCGCCGACCAGGCCAGTCTCCTCGTCGGTGGTGAACACGCACTCGAGAGCCGGATGGGCAATCGAATCATCGTTGAGCACGGTAAGCATCAGAGCGACAGCAATACCGTTGTCGGCGCCCAGAGTGGTGCCGTTAGCGGTGAGGACGCCGTCCTTGACGACCAAGTCGATACCGTCGGTCGTAAAGTCGTGCTCAACGGAGCCCAGCTTGTCGCACACCATGTCGATGTGGCCCTGCAGCATCACGGTCGGGGCATTCTCGGCACCGGCAGATGCGGGCTTGCGAATGACGACGTTGTAGACCTCGTCCTGGTACACATCGAGACCGCGCTCCTTGGCAAACGCGACTAGGAAATCGCTGATGTCCTTCTCGTTGCCAGACCCACGGGGGATCGCGCTGACCTCCTCAAAGAAATGGAACAGCTGGGCGGGCTCGTAGCCGGTAATCTTGTAGTCCATGGTGCCTCCTTGGCGCAAATGGTTAGACAATAAGACATGCGACTTGTATATTCCCAGACTTTACGTGCATAAACCAGTCGAAAACGCCGAGCGCTCTCGCATCATCGGCTAACGGTGAGGAACGTCACTTTATCAAGATGGAGCAGGCTAGATGGACAGGGCGGATGAGCTGTTGACCTCTCCAACCAACCTCAACGCCTTTTCGACGTTAATGCATACACCATTGGTATGTTTAATGAGATTTTTATCCTCGGTCACCACGTAATCGGCATCGATACGATTGGCGACGCCCAACATAAGGTCGTCCTCGAAATCGTTGTGATGATGCTTGAACACAAACGAATCGAAGACCTCGTCTGCTCCCACCGGCGCGATAAGGGCGAGCTCGCGCATCTGCCGAACGCATGCCCAGGCCGTTTCGTCCGCCGCCGCAATGGCGCTATCGCTCAGCGAGCCATTCTTCCTTCGGCACTCCTTCTTGATTGCCGCCGAGACAAGATACGAGACATCTTTGACCGAAAGCGACGAGGCAAACAGGGCAATCAGCTCCGAAGCGTCGGCAATCTCGATCAGATGGACGACGTTTGCCGTACGGTCAGACCTACCAGAAAAATAATCCATCCATACATTGGTATCGATGAGCAACTTGAGGATTCCGCCCGCACTCATAGCTCCACCCACTCGGGATAGCGATCGGCCATGGCTTCCTCATAGAGGTCGTCGTAGTCACCCGAGAACTCAGGGATGGGGATGCCGTATTTGAGGCACGAATCGCGAACGATATGGCTGCCTTGTGCGGCCCTTGACTCCATGCGCTGGGGTTCCACTCCGTCAGAAACCGGAGCCGCCGCGTCTCCCTTCGAGGGCATGCGTCCGTTAACGACCAGATACTCCCAAAGTGTCCGAACGGCTTGTGACGGCGTCATGCCAATATGAGTCAGGACGGCGTCTCCCGCCTCTTTGAGCTGGCGATCTATACGCACGTTCATCTGAATAGATTTTTTATCGAGCAATTCGGCTTCCATGCCTCATCCTTCAGGTTGCTATACATCATCCTGGACTTAGTATAGCATCCATAAGAGCGCAGCAATGCCTTACCGAGAGGTGTAGTGGCTTACATTTTCCCGGTAAGCACCAACCTCGAACAGCTTTCCACCATGGCAGAAATTAAGACTCAAATGGGCTAACCTTCCGGCGTCTACAGCTCAATCACTTCGTCGCAAGCCTCAAGCAACTCGGGATCATGCGAGACAACAACCACTATATGATCCTCTTTCTTCTGTTGCAGAATATCAATGAACGCTGACCTACTCGCTCCGTCAAGCGCCGACGTCGGTTCATCGAATAACATGACGGGTGAGTCCTTAAGCAATACACGAATAATCGCAATCTTCTGCTTCTCACCACCCGATATATTATGGTTTTGCTCGTCCAGCACCCCATCAAGACCATTGGGAAGTGTTGAGACCAGTTTGGTCAGACCAAACTGGTCTACAAGTCGCCCGACTTCAAGAATTGGACAATTATCGCCCGCGAGTAGCGTCAGATTCTCTCTGAGTGTTCCGTTAACGATATCAGGTTCTTGCTCGGCAATACCAACGACATACGAGCGTAGATTTATAGAATCAATCTGGCTCAAATCAACCTCGTCATAAGCAATAGTCCCAACGCAATCATCGGGATATAGACCAGCTATGCCATCGAGAAGCGTGCTTTTCCCGCTTCCGTTTGCGCCCGACACGCCGTATAAGACTCCTCGATTAAGCGAGATGAGCTCTGGATAATCTATGATTCGATCGGTATCAGGGCGACAAATCGACAGGCCCTTGCACACAAGTGAAACAGGAGAACCAATGCGGACAGAACCGTTCGCCTCTTCATCCATTGCCCAAAGGCGCTTAAGGCGTTGGGCGCTCACCTTGCTCGCCTGGTAGCTTTTGCCCCAAGAAAGCAAGTTCACCAGAGCGGAATTGGCGCTCGAATAATAGCTCAATGCCGTCAGCAGAAAACCAACCGGCATTTTACCTGCGACAATCTCACAGCCTCCAATCGCGAGCAAACAGAACTGCGCAAAGGAAAAAATCAACTGATTCGCAAGTTCGAACCGTGATCCGGCTTTTTGGTTAGCCAATATAGCTGGATAAAGACCATCGAAAGCCTTCTGCAGCCTCAAGGAATAGAAATCAAATAATGAATGGCGACGAAGAAAGGAGACGCTCTCCAGCTGGCTCTGGAGAGTCCCATAGAAAGCAGCGGTCTTTTCTTGAAACTCAAAGCCTCGATTGAACAGCAGCCCGCTAAACAATCGATAAACTACTGCCCCCGTAACGATGCAGGCTAGACAGGCAATCGCCATCGCAATGTTTATATTCATCAACATAATCAAGGAACAGATAATCGTTGCAACACCGCCAATGATATTTGACGCCGATGTTATTCCGAATATTATGAGGTCGTTTGAATCGTGATTGATTTGCTGATTATAATAGCCCGCATCAAATCCGATGAAAAACTTCCGGGGCAAACGCTTGACGTGTTCAAGTGTGTCAGCGTTAAGTTGATATCCCGCATGCGCTTGAAGGTCGACATAGATTAGGGAAGTCCAATAGGCCAACACCGAACCCACAATGGCGACCACGCCAATCGCGAAAATACATAAGACTAGCGTCCGCAAACTAATACCGAGGACATTTTTTGCCGCCAGCACATTTACAGTCAGTCCCAACAGATATGGTTCAGCAAGGCTGCACAGCTGAGACAAGACATCGAGAAGCAGATAGACATAAAGCCTTGGCTTATGGAGGAGATATATCTTCCAAAATCTAAACATCGTGATTTGCCTCATGCGAATACTGATAATTACAAGCCAACCGCATTCTCTGCCTGGCATTGAATTTAACGCTCGCGCATTTTCTCTGGCCCTCCATCGCGGCGTGGGGACATCCGCCCATACAAGCCGGAAACATTACACACTCGCCACATACTGGGTCGTTTGGTAAATACTCCATCCATTTCAAATAGTTCGAATTAGCTTTCACACCTTCTCGAACATTTCCAACGGCGTACTCGCCCTTGCCAACCTCATCCCAACATTTAAAAAGTCTACCAAGCGGATCGATGACAAACGAATTAAGAGAAACCGCACAGCAGACGCCTGGTTCATACGGCGTAAACGGAATAACGTTGAATCCGCGCTCGCTAGCTTTATCCATAAAGAACGTTTCAACTTGAGAGAATCCACGCTGAGAAAAACAATGAATGTCATTTGAGCAAGTATCGTTAACATTGTCGACCGCAGCAAGATAAATCGCGACTTTACCGCGAAGCCCTTTAGCGTCAAGCTCGTCAATCAACGCATCGACCTCTTTGCTATTGGACTCATCGACATTCACGCGAATGGTAATCTGAAGAACATCGGCACATGAGATGATATTGTCGATAATGGCATCATATGTCGGACGACCGTCGGCCGGGACCCTCCGCGAATCATGATCCCTCTTTGAGCCATCAATAGTGATTTGAACCGAACCGATCTGACAATCAGCAAGCTTCTGAGCAATTTCTCGCGTCAGGAGATATCCGTTCGTTACCATTCCGGCAGAATAAGTAGCGCCTGGCCTAATCGCCCCTCTCAGTTCTTTTGTCAGTCGCTCGATCATGTCCACACAGAGCAGGGGTTCGCCTCCATACCAGTCAACGTGAAGATCGTTGATCCCGGGATAGCCGGAACGCACGAATTCTGCGATATCCATCATTGTCTCTTCTGACATAGTGGGGTGCGAGCAGCCTTTTTCATAGCAGTAGGGACACCTAAAATTGCATGCCAGCGTTGGAGCAATCGTCAGTCCTAAATAGTCATTTGCAAACCTTGCCGACAAGCTCTCAAGCATCAACATTCGCCGCTCGTCAACATCGTCATCTACCAACATGCCACCCATCTTAAGGGCCTCTTCGAAATCACCATCCAAGGCGGCGGCACCCTTGCGATATAAATTCAGCTCATTCGTGTGCGCAGCGTCAAGGTCGAGAACGCCACCAGACTGGGTATTGTAGATAGTGATACCGTTCACATCATTCTCTTCAATAACGTTAAATTCAGACTCTTTCATTTATATGCTCCGTTTTCTGATAGCGCCCTTGATAGCCCAACAAAGTCCGAGGATGACAATGGGAACGACTGTTGCCAGCGCTACAAACAGCAACGTCCCCGGCACGATGAATTGAATTGGTCGCGGAGACGCAAGGGTCGCCAGCCATGTCAAGTGCAGTGGCATATTTGGATTCCCGTACCCCAAATAGAGCAGCAGGATGATGAACGATAGAACAAACGCGCCATTTCCAAAGAGTGAGATGGCCAGGACGAGCAGCAGGCATAACGTTGTGCAAATCAAGGCAGCAAGAGACAGTCGAAGAAGAAACTCTCCGATCATATCCATCGTCATTCCTATGCCACTCGCGCTTTGGACCGCACCAACGAGTATCGAAAAGAGAACAAAACCACCGACAAGCGTGACAATCGAGACAAGAGTCCTTGCAACCAACAACTGTACTGTTTTCATTCCCCTTGCATAGGAAACAAGCCATTGAGATCCCGTTATCGGAGTTCGAAACGCATAGCCGATGACGAGAACAGCAACAATAGGAAAGAACAGAGAATGGGCAAGCGGTGCCACAGCGGAAAGGTAGCGAGCTCCATCTTTAACGAGGTCTCCCGGAATTCCCACAAAACCATATTGTGGGTTTGGAAAGAAGCCCATAACACCGTCGCCAAGCCAATCGCTCGTTCCGTAGGCTCTCCATGGTTCATAAGACACAGAATAAAGCAATGCGAGCACGAAACCTGCCGCAATCAGCAGAAGAGGCGCTTTGCTCTTCATAACTCGATAGGCTTCAGCCTTAATCATATCTTCGCAGCGCATTTCTACCCCCTCCTCGCTTTGATTCCCATGACCCCGAGCTGCAACGAAACAACGGTGCAAATTACAGAGAAAAGAATGATCTGATTAATGGCTAGGCCTTGAAAGCACAGATTTCCAAGATGGCGTAAGTATGGTCCGACTGAGAGCCACCAGGGAATTTGCGTCGATGCGTGATTGGAAAAGACCACCAGCGTATATTCATCGGAGGCGAGCAGCGTCCCGACCAACACCAACATAATGCTAAGCGGTGCATTTCTAAGTAAATAGAAAACTGCCATCGACTGAGCTACTAATGCAGCCAAAATAGCATCAATCAAAAGCAACACGGGCAGGTATCTATCAAGAAACACCCGCCCATCCACATAGCAGCCAAGCGGAGATTTGAAGAGAGTGAATCCCGAAAACAGGTCGAACGCTGTTGAAGTTGCAATCGTCAGAACAAGCCACTTTGCGACAACGGCCTTTGCTACACCCGTCCCTTTTGCATACGTCACTTCAGAAGACCTGCTTTGATAATCCATGGCGCAGGAAATAACAATGCATCCGGCTAGAACGAAAAACCACTCGTAGGTCATGAATAGTGCCGTCCGAACCGCCGAACCAGCTGGGTCAGTCTTGTCGAGGATGTTTGCAAAGAAACCAATCTGTTTGCCGACTCCCCCTAAATCAGATGTTCCATAAGTCCCATACATATTTGGATTACAGACATCTTTAACAATCCAAATTCCCCAGATCAACAACACGAAAAAGGCTGGATTTCTGAGCAACCGACGGGCTTCGCATCTAATCAGTCGCAGAAGTTGCATTATCTGCCTCCCCGATCAAATCCAAAAACCGCTTTTCCAGACTTCGGTCTTTGTAGGAGTTTTCTTCCTTAACGAGAAGTCTGCCTTGATGGAGAAAAGCAAAAGATGTCGCAACTTTCTCCAATTCATCTAGGTTATGGCTTGAAATGAGCACCGTTTTATCCCGTTTGTCCTTCAACGACAGCAGGAGATCACGCACCTCAATCACACCCACTGGATCGAGCCCGTTTATGGGTTCATCCATGATGAGTAGTTGCGGGTTGCCCAGAAGAGCCGTTCCGATATCCAGGCGACGCTTCATGCCGAGCGAGTATTGTTTTACCGATGCATCCGCCGCATTTTCTAGGCCAACGGCAGCGAGCACTCGATTAACTTCACTTTTCGGCAGCCCCCACTCGATACAGCGTGAGATCAAGTTTTCTCGACCGGTTAAGTTCAAGAATGCCCCACAGCCGTCGGGGACGAATCCGATATTTCTGCGTGCTCTTGCCAGACCTGTTCTCCCAGACTCGCCGAAAAAACTGATTGAGCCTTTCGTTGCTTTAAGCAAGCCAAGAAGAATATCAATCAACGTACTCTTCCCCGCGCCGTTCTCCCCAACGAGAGCGCACACTTCGCCCTCATCTATATCAAATGAAATATCAGACAACGCCCAGTTTTTGCCGTAGCGCTTTGATAGATCCTTGATTGAAATCGCATTACCCATGTCTCATGAACCTCATTAAAAAGGCAGCGCGGTCGACGGATGGCAGTTATCGACCACGCTGCTTACCCTCTGCTGTCTTAACCAGCATTAACGTTCGCGTTGCTAGAAATGAACATATACGCCAAAACAGCTACAGCGCGAACACGGGTGGTAATTGCGGCAGCCACCACCGCCACCCTGCACGTTGCTACACGGATCGATTACCCAGTTCATAATTACCTCCTTTCGATTTATCGTCTGTTTTAATACTCCGTTATCGTATATCGATAACCTTATGATTTCAAGAACTATTTTCAAATAAATTAAGGCTCCTACCGATCGTTTGCGGTAGGGGCCTTGCATGCATACGTGTTTGTCTTCTTATTCTGTTTTGTTATTCCTTAGAAAGATCTACTACGTAAACCTCTGTGGGCAATATCTCGGAAGGGTCGGGATTGCGTCTTTGCAAAATCTTATTCCGCGCGCGCGCGATGGTAAGTTCCTCAAGTTCTATTTCACTCACGCGACGGATCAAATCTCCCGGCTGACAATCCAACTCAACACAGATATCGAGCAATGTCTTCAAGCGTATGGCCTTAATTTTTGCATTACGGATTTTAGAAATGTTAGCTGGCGTATGCCCAGTCGCTCTTATTAGATCGGCATTTGTTTTCCCGGTCTTGAGCAAAAGTGTCTCAATCTCAATAATGAGATAATCCATGGTCAATCACCTAGACCAAATCATCGGACTGGGACTGCAAAAGCGCCCCATAGCGCCAGAAGATCGACAAAGCGAAAGCAACCATCATTGCAATGATGGATCCCACATCCAAAGTGATGCCTGAGTCACCAATCTGAAGGAGAGCGGAATTCATACGACAGCTCAACATACAATTACCCATCATTATTTTTAAATCGCTGCCAATCTGTAGAGAGCCCATCACGGCATTGATTGCAAATAGGCAAGCAATAACGGTAATCATCCGTGCATGTCGAATAGTAAAAGGCGATTGACGACGGGCGACATCGAAGCTGATGCTTAACAATGTGAACTCCCCTGCAAGGAGCAAAACCGCCCATAGCGCCAAATTTGGGAGCGTGATGCTGCCGCCCTTACCAAGCTCAACGACCCCCTCGATTACCACTGCGCCGTTCAAAATACTTTGGCATGCAACAACAAATGCCGAACCAAAGACGGCGATGGTAGCGATGGCTATAAGTACCAGCACGGCACAAAGAACCATTCCGATTTTTCTCATGTTATCGAACGACATCTCAATTCTTTGAGCGCTATTCGCCATAGTAACTCCTTTTGCCATCCAGCAGAACATTTTCAATTATTTTATCGTTACCGGAAACTCTTCTCTACAAGAAAAGGGGCGCACCTCCATCGGAAACGCCCCCCATCATGCAAGGTTATATTCAATCCCTATAGCGCGCCAGAGCCGGCTTGCATCATGCCGCCGGGGCCCGAGGTCACGCCGCCGCTCACGGGCGCGGCGTTGCCGGTGTGTGGCGCTGCCGGGACGGTATCGCCACCGAGCGTGCCCGCCGGACGCGGTGCCGGGATCTCGCCCGTGCCGTGGCTAAAGACAAACTTGCCATCGGCCACGTCGCACAGGACGGTATCGCCCTCGCCCCACTCGCCGGCCAGAAGCTCCTCGGACAGCGGGTCCTCGATGAGCTTTTGGATGGCACGGCGCAGCGGACGCGCACCGTTGGTAAGGTCGGTGCCCTCGGCCACGATCTTGTCATAGGCCGCATCAGAGAGCTTGATGTTCATGCCGTTGGCAATCAAGCGCTGACGCAGGTCGTCCACCAGCAGGTGCGCGATCTTGGTCAGGTTCTCGCCCGAGAGCTTCTGGAACACCACAATATCGTCGATGCGGTTGAGCAGCTCGGGGCGGAACAGGCGCTTGAGCTCGCCCATCGCGCGGCCGCGGATCTCACTCGAGGTGAGGCCCTGCTCGCCGGTGGTGCCAAAGCCAACGCTTGCATCCTGCGCGATCTCGCGGGCGCCCACGTTGGATGTCATGATGATCACGGTGTTGCGGAAGTCGACCGTCTTGCCCTGGCTATCGGTCAGACGACCCTCCTCCAGCACCTGCAGCAAGATGTTAAAGATATCGGGGTGCGCCTTCTCGATCTCGTCGAACAGCACGACCGAGTACGGGTGACGACGAACGGCCTTGGTGAGCTGACCGCCCTCGTCGTGACCCACGTAACCCGGAGGGCTACCGATAAGCTTGGAGACCTCGAACTCGCTACCGAACTCGGACATGTCGAAGCTGATGAGCGCATCCTTGCTACCAAAGAGATACTCGGCGAGCGTCTTGGCGAGCTCGGTCTTGCCCGTGCCGGTGGGACCCAGGAAGATAAAGCTGCCGCCGGGACGACGCGGGTCCTTGAGCGGCGAGCGGCTGCGGCGCACAGCCTTGGCGACGGCCTCGACGGCCTCGTCCTGGCCGATAATGCGGGTCTTGAGCACGCTTTCGGTCTGCAGCAGGCGACGGCTCTCGCTCTCGGTGAGCGAGGAAACCGGCACGCCAGAGGTCACGGACACGATGTCGGCAATCTGACTCACATCGATGGTGAGCGGGCTGGCGTCGAGCTCGGCGGTCCAGGCGGCCTTGGCCTCGGCGAGCTCAATCTCGGCGGCCTTCTGCTGCTCGGTGATCTCGGCGGCCTTGTTCATGTCGTCGCTCTCGGTGGCCTCCTGCGCGGCGGCCTTGAGCTCCTCTATGCGATGCTCGGCCTCGCGCACCGGCTCGGGCGCGCGATTCGCGGCGATGCGGGCGCGGGCACCGGCCTCGTCGATGAGGTCGATGGCCTTATCGGGCAGGAAGCGATCCTGGATGTAGCGGTTGGAAAGGTTCGCGGCAGCCTCGATAGCACCCTGCGTATAGCGCACATGGTGGTGCTCCTCGTAGCGCGGCTTGAGCGCGGTCAGGATCTTGACCGTGTCCTCGACACTCGGCTCCTCGACGTCGATGGTCTGGAAGCGACGCTCGAAGGCCGGGTCTTTGGTGAGGTACTTGCGGAATTCCTCGGCCGTGGTGGCGCCGATAATCTGGAAGGCACCGCGCGCGAGCACGGGCTTGAGCATGGAGCTCGCATCGATGGAGCCCTCGGCAGAACCGGCACCGATGATGGTGTGCATCTCGTCGATAAACAGGATGACGTCGTCGGCTTCGGTTGCCTCCTGGATCACGTTCTTGAGACGCTCCTCAAACTCACCGCGATACTTGGCGCCCGCCACGAGGCCCGGCAGGTCGAGCGTCCAGATGTTCTGGTTCATGAGGTTCTCGGGCACGTTGCCGGCAGCGATCTGCTGCGCCAGGCCCTCGACGATGGCCGTCTTGCCCACGCCGGGGTCGCCCAAGATAAGCGGGTTGTTCTTGGTGCGGCGCGAAAGGATCTCCATCATGCGCTGGACTTCCTTTTCGCGACCGATCACGGGGTCGAGCTCGCCGTCGCGGGCCTTCTGCGTAAGGTTGGTGGCGAACTGCTTAAGCGTGTCGGTGCCACTCCCCTTTTGCTGAGAGGCATCCGAGCCGCTAAAGAACGGCAGACCCGCACCGGGACGACCAGCACCGGCGCCGGCGAGTGGACGCTTCTTGTCCTGGTCCTTGGCGGTGAGCTTCTCGATAGCCTTTTTGATGGAGGCGGACGACACACCCAGGCGCATGAGGATGTCCATGGCCATGCCGTTGCCCTCTTCGACGATACCGATGAGCAGGTGCTCGGTCGACACGTAGGTCTGGTTGTTCTCACGCGCCACGCGGAATGAACGCTCCATCACGCTAATGACGAGCGGCGTAAAGGCGAGCTTGGCCGCCTCGGTCTCCTCGCTGGGCTCGGGAACGGTGGTCTGGACCTCTTTAAGTGTGTCCATGATGTCGTCGTAGGAGATATCGAGCGAACGCAGTGCCTCGGCGGCAATGCCCTCGTCCTCCTTGGCAAGCGCGAGCAGCAGATGCTCGGTACCCACCTTATTTGAATGAAGATCGAGCGCCTCTTGCTTGGCCATGGACATGACCTTACGCGCACGATCGGTAAAACGGTCTAACATGCTAGTTCCTCTTAGACGAGCTAGTTTTTTCAAACGCAAAGCGCCGCCCCGCGGCAGCGCTTTGGTCTCTTTACCCATATGGAGTATATGTTAACCGTTGGGACCTTTCCCGCCCGTAGCCGTGCGACAACGTCTACAAAAAAGGAATCGCCGGGTGCGGCGGGCGCTCTAGGTTAGAGGCTGTTGCCTAGCAGGCAGGCTCGACACCCATGTCCTCGGCAACGTCATTGACGGCATCGGCAACGGGAGCGCCCGGCATGCGCACGAGCTCCATATGCTGCTCTTCAAAGACGGTTCCCATGGGGAAGGCGCGGCGGAAGACAAAGCGAGCAACCGGACCAGCCACCAGCAGGTTCCAGGGCAGGGCCATGATAAAGTTGCGCGGGATGTTGATGAGCCACATCATCGGCAGCACCTGCAGGTTGGAGAGCGGGCCACCGGGCATGTGGAACAGGCCCTCGCACGCACCGTAGAACGACATGATGATGACCATAGGAACGACCATGCAGGAGCTAACGGCGAGTGTCATGGCGAGCGGCGAGCTCTGGCCCGGCGCGACCAAGTACTTAAAGGCGAAGCCTTTGGCCAGCGGGCTGGCGATAAACCAGTCGCAGCACATGGCAAAGACGTAGGCAACGGGGAAGCCGAGCCATGCAGCGGCAATGACCTCGCCGTTGATGGCCCCATGCTGCAGGGCAACGTTGTAGATGCTCATCCAGAGCACCATGCAAAAGCACATGATAAAGGTGAACAGCAGGCTCTCTCGTTTGTTGATAGGCATAAAGGGCAGATTCCTCTCTGTGTTGTGCCGCGGCACCACGCAACAAAAACGGGCGGACAAGATGGAGCTGTTGGGACTTCATCTCGCCCGCCCGTGATACGTGCGTCTGCGACTACTTATTTGGTGGAATTACCCTAACACGAACGGCGCGCGCTTCGTAAACGTTGAGTTTGTGGAGATGCAGGGCACCAATAATCCCCCGACCCCATAAGTTGCGGTGGAATACGGACTGTTTTGACCCTTTAAGCAGCAATTCAGTCCCTATTTCACCGCAACTCATTTGGTGCAAAGTAACCTGTCCCCCTTGCACCAATTAGCTGGTGTGGCGCCAGCGAGGGTCGGTGAGGGTTCTCGCCACACCCAGACCAACGGGCAAAAACGCCACGATGAGCACCGCACGCACAAACCAGCCGAGCATATTGACCGTGTCGAAGGTGCACATGTAATACATCGAGCGATACAGATACAAGCCAGGCACCATAATGACAATCGATGGCACCGTGAGGGCGATGCGTGGGTAGGTGAGCTTGATTTCGGCTAAGCTCGCGAGCAGCCCCGACACCAGCGCACCGGTAAACGCAGCTGCCTCGGGAGGCATGCCCGCACTCAGGCCTAAGAAGGGAAGCAGCGTCGGCGCATCGACGAGCGTAAGGCGCAAGGTATTAGACACGGCGCCGATGAGCCCAGCCGCCGCTGCCATCTTTACCGGACTGTTGAACATAACCGAAAATCCAAATACACCGACAAAGCTCATCAATATGCGCAAGAGCGTAAGAGCCAAAGGTGAGAGGCCGAGCGGGGCGAAGTCATCCGGCGCCAGTCCCACACACTCGGCAACCATCCAACCTACGAGGGTCGCCATCACAATAATCGACACAGCATACGAAAGACGCTCGATACCGCTTCGCATGTCAAGCTTGGCGATGTCGAGGCCTGCCGTAATGAGGGGAAAGCCGGGAATCACAAAGAGCATGGCGCCGATATAGCCTTCTTGGTGCGACATTGCCCCCGGTACGACCTGGCCAAGGCCGAGCAATGCCAGCAGATACGAAACGCAAGCGAGCGCAACGCCCGTCGTCAGCGCGCTAAACTGGCCAAGACCCTGCTTGAGAATATGGGAGCGAGCAAAGTTACCGACACCAGCGCCTACGAATGCGCAGGCCATCTCGATAGGGCCGCCGCCGAGCAAAAAGACGAAGGCGCCGCAAGCACAGGCTGCCGCAAGACCCTGTTGCCAGGGAGAGTAATCGGGCTTTGAGTTCTCAACGGTCTTGAGCATCTCGTGGTACTCGTGCACGGTAAACCGGCGCCCGTAAATCTCGATTTCCTTTAAGAAGCTCTCCATCATCCATATGCGATGAGTATTGACCCCCGTTGTGGGCAGGCTGACGACCTCGTTAAAGCAGTGGCCATCTTCGATGCAGGTGCATTCAAACGATAGGAGACTCAGGTCGACGTGAATCGTGACGCCGAGTACAGCGGCAACACGATTCATGGTATCGCGCACGCGCCAGGCACCTGTTCCGCTTGCCAGCATAAGCATGCCGGTGCGACAGATGATGGATGATTTGTCGGTAAGTGGCGCATCGACGGCAAGTTCATCGCCTGCCGTCACGATCTGGTGCCAGTCAGTTTTCATATGGAGCGCGCCGGCACGAACGCCGT
This sequence comes from uncultured Collinsella sp., assembly GCA_902494035.1. Taxonomy (GTDB): domain Bacteria; phylum Actinomycetota; class Coriobacteriia; order Coriobacteriales; family Coriobacteriaceae; genus Collinsella. Next base: position 904 of record CABURV010000011.1, on the reverse strand, counting down.
GGTGCATGGGGGCTCTCGAAAGCAGTGAGTCAAGGCGCGAAGACTGTGGGGGTTCCGCTGATTCGACCTCGTCCTCGTCGGGCTCCTCATCGACCAGATCAAATGAGTCAAGCGATGCCGGCTCGCGACGATCGATCAGCTCCTCATCCTCATCGTCAAAGTAATTGAACTGATCGAGCATGTCCTCTTCGATTGCACGCTCGCTCGCGTCGTCCATATAGACGCTCCCTTCCTGCCGACTAACCCCCATCCTAGGCAGCAACGGCTAAAGGAAACATAAAAGAGACGACTGTCATGCGAGCCATGTGCGCAATATCCGTTGGGTAGTCGTTTAAGAACGTCCCCAATGACTACATCGATGTTCTAAGTGTCAACCAAGTCAACGCCGCAGATAGAGGACGGACAGCGAGCGGCGTCCAGAGCGAACAAGTTGGCATGAAAAAGGCAAGGCATAGACCTTCTGGTCATGCCTTGCCTTTTGAATGACAAATTGTCGCCCTGGGCGGCGCGCAGCGTCGAGTGGTTACGGCGTTTGGCAAAACGCCGTAACCCCCTAGTACATCTTTGCGCCGGCGGGGATGGAAGCGTCGAGCTGGATCAGATTGAGACGCTCCTCGCCCTCCTCCTCGTGGATGGCACTGATGAGCATGCCGCAGCTGGGGATGCCCATCATCTTGCGCGGAGGCAGATTGGTGATGGCGAGCAGCGTCTTACCGACCAGGTCCTCGGGCTCATAGTAGCCATGAATGCCGGAGAGGATGGTACGGTCGGTGCCGGTGCCGTCGTCGAGCGTAAAGTTCAGCAGCTTCTTGGACTTCTTGACGGCCTCGCATGCCTTGACCTTCACGGCGCGGAAGTCGCTCTTGGAGAAGGTATCAAAGTCGACGAACTCCTCAAACAGTGG
>CABURV010000010.1 GCA_902494035.1 uncultured Collinsella sp. | reverse complement strand
TCTTGACGAGGGCGAGCAGTCTGAGAAGCTCAATCTCAAGTCGCTGCTGCTCATGTTCGTTCCGCCCACCAAGAACTGCCGCGACTTTTATCTGGCGCTCTTTGGCCGTCTGCTCCTCATCTTCGGTTACTTCTGCATCAACGGCTATCAGCTCTACATCCTCGAGAAGTACATCGGTCTTCCCGTGGCAGAAGCCGGCGCAGTTCTTTCGAGTATGTCCGTCGTGATCATGGTCGTGTCGCTTGTCGCCTCGCTTACCTCGGGCGCCATCTCCGACAAGATCGGCCGCCGCAAGCCTATCATCCTCGTCGCAACGATTATGATGTGTATCGGTATCGCCCTGCCCTGGCTACTTAAGTCCGTTATCGGCATGTACGGATTTGCTCTGCTCGCCGGACTTGGCTACGGTATCTACTCTTCCGTGGACCAGGCGCTCAATGTCGATGTTCTGCCCGATAAGAAGAACGCCGGCAAGGACCTGGGCATCCTCAATATCGCCAACACCATCGGTCAGATCCTTGGCCCCATCGTGACCTCGGCAATCGTTGTCGCCACCGGCTCCTATTTCATGGCGTTCCCAATCTCCATCGTGCTCATCGCCGTGGGCTATGTGTCCATCGCGCTCATCAAGAGCGCCAAGTAATTTGCCACTCTCTTTCATTCCGTCGGGCTGCGTTCGTGTTGCCCGACGGACTCCGACTATTCAATCGCTTAACTTGGAGGCGTTATCATGACTATCGTCGAGCAGTACAAGGTGTTTAAGCTCGAGCTCGCGGGCACTGCGGCCGGCAATCCCTATGTCGAAGTCGAGCTGTCGGCGCGATTTGACCGCGCGGATGGCCAGGACAGCTTTGAGGTCCATGGCTTCTACAAGGGCAATGGCTGCTACGGAATCAACTTTATGCCCGAGAGTGCCGGTGTCTGGAACTACACGGTGATCTCCAATGACCCCGAGCTCGATGGTGCCGCCGGCTCTTTTGAGGCCGTGCCCGCCACGGGCGCCAATCATGGTCGCGTGCTGCTGGCAAAGGATGTGCTCGCCCACGGAGCTCCGTTCATTACCGACGAGGATTTCAACTTTGCCTACGAGGATGGAACGCGCTACCTGCCCTTTGGCACCACATGCTATGCCTGGACCAACCAGGATGTTCAGCTGCAGGAGCAGACGCTCGAGACGCTCGCAGAGGCACCTTTTAACAAGATCCGCATGTGCGTCTTCCCCAAGTTCTACGACTATAACGTTGAGGACCCAGCGATGTATGCCTATGAAGGCGAGAAGGGCGATTTCGACCATTTTCGCTTCTATGAGCCGTTTTGGGAAAACCTCGAGCACCGCATCGAGCAGCTTGACGAGCTGGGTATCCAGGCGGATCTCATCGTTTTGCATCCGTATGACAAGCCTGAGGACTGGGGCTTCTCTCGTATGACGCGCGAGGAGGATATTTTCTACCTGACGTATGTCGCTCGTCGCTTCTCGGCATACAAGAACATTTGGTGGAGCCTCGCCAATGAGTGGGACCTTATGCCGTGGAAGCCGGCCGAGGACTGGGACCGCTATGCCCGTATCATCATGGCGAACGACCCGTATGGTCATCTGCGCAGTATCCACAATTGCCGTGAGATCTTTGACCACAGTCATCCGTGGATTACGCACGTGAGCTACCAGAGGTGCGACCTCAAGAACACAGCCGAGGACGTCACCATGCTGCGCGCGCAGTATAGCAAGCCGGTTTTGATCGACGAGGTCGGCTATGAGGGCAACATCAACTGGGGCTGGGGTAACCTGACCGCTCAGGAACTCGTACGTCGTTTTTGGGAGGGCAGTTTGCGTGGCGGTTATGTGACCCACGGTGAGACCTACGTCGACCGCGGACCCAAGCTGTGGTGGGCGCACGGCGGCAAGCTCTACGGCGATTCGCCCGATCGCATTGGCTTTTGCCGTCGCTACATGGAGGCGCTGCCGGCCGATTTTGACTGGGTGCCCGATGAGGTCGGCATCCTTGACGGTACGTTTACCTGGGATGTCACCTGTATGTCCAACGATCATGGCCACGGGACTGCCGATGTCCTTATGTACTTTGGGTTCAACCGTCCGGCGTATCGTGAGTTTGAGGGCGAGGCGGGCGCTCGTTACAAGGTGAATGTCGTGGACACATGGGACATGACGGAGGAAGAGCTTCCCGGAACCTTTGAGGGCAAGTTCCGCATCGACCTCCCTAGTAAGCAGTATATGTTGCTTCGTCTGACCAAAGCAGAGGCGTAAAACAGAGAGATAATTGGCTCCGGGCGTGATTTACCGCATGACCATCATAAGGGGACAGCCCCTGTGGTGGTCACGGCGATGCGCGTCCGGGGCCATGGCGCGTGAGGGGCGAATATGCAGGAGTTCTTTGGAATCGATGTGGGCGGTACGGCCGTTAAATGGGCTGTGCTGGGCGAGGATTTTTCCATCCGCGAGCGCGGGAGCCTGCCGACGGGCTTTACCACGGCTGAGGAGACGGTTTCGGCGTTGATCGGGCTCGTCGAGCCGTACCGTGAGCGCGTGAGCGCCGTAGGCGTGAGCGCACCCGGCGGTATCTACGAGGAAGATGTCACGGGGACGATCCATCGCGGCGGTGCGCTGACGTTTATGGACGGCTGCCCACTGGGAAAGATCATGCGCGAGGCGCTGGGGGTGCCGGTTGCCGTCAATAACGACGGTAAGTGCTGTGCACTCGGTGAGTATGCGGCCGGCGCCCTGCACGGGACGCGTTTTGGCGTGGTGCTCGCTATCGGCACGGGCATCGGCGGCGGTATCGTCATCGACGGCAAGGTCCTGCGCGGCGCGCACTGCTTTGCAGGCGAGTTCAGCTTCTTGCGCAACGATGTCACGACTGCCGCGGGCATGGGAAACTCCTTTGCCGATTCGGGCGGTTGGCGTGCGCTCCGCGATGCTGTCGTTGCCGAGAAGGGCCTGCCTGCGGATTCTCCGGTGGACGGCCGCCGCGTCTTTGAATGGATTGCGGATGGCGACAAGGCGGCGCAGCGCGCGCTCGACCGCTACGCTCGCGCCTTTGACGGACAGCTCATCAACCTGCAGGCCGTGCTCGACCCCGAGGTCTTTGTGATCGCAGGCGGTATCTCGTGCCATCCCGAGCTCGTCGATGCCCTGCGTGCGCAGATGCCGCTGGCCCTCGCGAGTTACCAAGGGACCCTTGCCGGCATTCCTGTGCCGCAGATAAAGGCGGCCGAGCTCGGCAACGACGCCAACCTTTACGGTGCTGTCCAGGAGGCCATGCGTCTGGTGTAGCGCGAGCCAAACGAGGCTGTCGAAAAAGATAAAGGCCGGCGTAAAGCGCCCCCATTTCCTTAGCACAGGAAATGGGGGCGGTTTAATTTGAGGCGGGACTTTTTGACCGCTTGATGGGTCGCGCGTCACAGCAGCTCGCTGTGGCGGGCGATGTAGCGGCGCTTTGCTAGCTGGGTGAGCGCGATGTAGGCGGTGACTATGCCGACGAGCAGTGCGAAAAAGCTCGTGGGCAGCGTCGTAAGGCCGAGCGCATCGGCGATGGGGCTTGCCGGCAGCCAGGTGACGAGCGCCAGACCCAGCACGGTGAGAACGCACAGTGCGGGCGCGGCGTGGTCGCGCGGGCTCGGCAGATGCGGGGAGCGCAGCATGTGGACCACGAGTGTCTGCGACCACATGGACTCGACAAACCAGCCGCTCTGGAAGAGTGCAGCGAAGGTCGCCATACCCGCGACGTCGCCCGCGGCGGCAAGCTCGGGCCAGCTTGCGTTCACGGCGGCGGGGCACACGACAAAGAAGAGCGCGGCGAAGGTCACGATGTCAAACAGCGAGCTCACGGGGCCCAGCTCGAGCATAAAGCCCTTGATGGACGCGGCGTCCCAGGCACGCGGGCGGGCAGTCCAGGCGTCATCGACGGTGTCCCACGGCAGCGCGATGCACACGATCTCGTAGACCAGCGACAGCAGTACCAGCTGCAGGGCGCTCATGGGCAAAAACGGCAAGAACAGGCTCGCGACGGTCACGGACAGCACATTGCCAAAGTTGGAGCTCACTGTGGTCTTGAGGTACTTGAGCAGGTTGCCGTAGGTGCGGCGGCCTTCGATGATGCCGCGCTCGAGCACGCCCAGGTCCTTCTGAAGCAAGATGATATCGGCGGATTCCTTGGCAATGTCGACGGCCGAATCGACCGAGATGCCGCAATCGCTCGCACGCATGGCGGCGGCATCGTTGATGCCGTCGCCCATAAAGCCCACGGTGTGGCCGAGCAGCTCGCGCATGACACGTACCAGGCGCGCCTTCTGCAGCGGCGAGAGCTTGGCGAAGAGGTGGGTTTTCTCGGCGCGCTCGGCAAGTTCGGCGTCATCGAGCGCATCGATCTCGGAGCCGAGCAAGACGTTGCTCGCATCGATACCAATCTGCTCGCAGACGGTGGCGGCGACGCGGTCGTTGTCGCCGGTTAGGACCTTGACCGCCACGCCCTTGGCCTCGAGGGTGGCGACGGCGCCCGCGGCACTTGCTTTGGGCGGATCGAGGAAGGCCAAAAAGCCCATCAGCACCATGTCGCACTCGTCGGCGATGCCAAACTCGCCCACGCAGCGCGGATTGGTCTTCTGCGCCACGGCAATTACGCGTAGGCCCTCGGCGTTAAGTCCGGCGACCTGCTTGCGAATCTGGGCGAGGTTCTCGTCGGTGAGCGGCTGGGCGATGCCATCGACCTCGACAAAGGAGCAGATCTCGAGCATTTCCTCGGCAGCTCCCTTGGTAACCATCTGGGTTTTGCCTTGGGAGTCGGCGACAACTACGCTCAGGCGACGGCGCGAGAAATCGAAGGGCACCTCGTCGACCTTGGTATAGCGGTCGCGCAGGCTCTGGCCCAGCATGGAATCGGGCACGACGGTCGAGGGCGTCACATCGGCACGGTCGATTACGGCCAGGTCGATAAGGTTTTTGAGGCCGGTCTGGAAGAAGCTGTTCAAAAACGCATGGCGCAGCACGCGCGCGTCCTCGTTGCCATCGGTGTTGAGGTAGCGCTCGAGCACGATGCGGTCTTCGGTGAGGGTGCCGGTCTTGTCGCAGCACAGGATGTCCATGGCGCCCAGGTTTTGGATCGCCGGCAGCTCCTTGACGATAACCTGACGACGAGCGAGGTCCTTGGCGCCCTGTGACAGGCTCGTGGTCACGATGACGGGAAGCATCTGCGGCGTGATGCCCACGGCCACGCTTGTGGCGAACAGCAGCGCGTCGATGACGTTGCCCTTGGTGGCGGCGTTGATGGCAAAGACGGCCGGAGCCATAACGAGCATGAGGCGTACGAGCAACATGGAGACGCTCGAGACGCCGCGATCAAACGCGCTCTTCTCGCCGCGCCCGTTGAGCATCTTGGCGATGCCGCCCAGGTAAGTGTCCGAGCCGGTGGCAACGACAAGCGCCATGGCGGTGCCGTTTTGCACGGAGGTGCCGGTAAAGACGATGTTCTTGCAGGCGGAGAGTGGCAGCGCGGAGCCGTCGGCGCCCTCGACGACGGTGGTGGTAGCGGTCTTCTCGACAGCCTCGCTCTCGCCGGTGAGCGCGGACTCGATCACAAACAGATCACGCGCGGTGATGATGCGGGCGTCGGCCGGCACCATGTCGCCGGCAGAGAGGCGAATCACATCGCCGGGGACGAGCTCGTCAAAGGGGATCTCGACGCGCTCACCGTCGCGCAGGGCACAGCAGGTGTTGGAGACCAAGTCCTTGAGGGCCTCGGCCGCGTTGCCGCTGCGGGCTTCCTGGATAAACTTCATACCGCCCGATACCAGCAGCATGATGCCGATGACGATGACCGTGGAGGGGTCGCGCTGCGGCTCGGGCACGGCGAGCACGTCGATGTAGAGCGAGACCAGCGCGAGCGCGGCGAGGATGCCGGCGAAGGGATCGATGAAGGCGTCGGCGATGCGGCGGGCGAGCGTCTTGGCCGGTGCCTCGATGGTGTTGGGGCCGGAGGCGTCCAGGCGCTCGGTTGCCTGCTCGGCGGTGAGGCCGTTTGCCGTGGCGTCGAGCAGTACGAGGGCGTCCTCGGCGCTATGGGTGGCGGCGAATATGGTGTTCTTGGACAGGCCGGTGTGAGCGGCAGGGCGCGCCGTGCGGCGGCGCTTGGAGATAGCTTCGAGTACCGTGGCGGTTTTGAGCATCAGCATAGGGTCCTCCTTGTTGAAGGGAGTTAGCGTACGTGTCGTATTGAGTTGCAAAAAACCTAGATGTCGCTCACGTCAAGCTCACGAACCACCACAAAGGGGACAGGCACCTTTGCGGGAGGGGTTGACGATCTGCCGGTGGCGTTTATGCGTGTGCGGAGTCCTCGCGGCGTGCCGAGGGCGACATGCAGGTTTTTCGACTAGGACTGCCTTCCATGGCACACCTCCTAAAGGCTGAGCGCAGCGCGCTTTGGGTATCTCGTACCCCTTTTTAATCCGCCCGTATTCTTGATGAGGGGGTTTGACATGTCAACCCCATTGTTCGGAAAACCATTCCCCCTGACAAAGCCTTTACAGAATGCCGTGGCCCCAAAGCGCGCCCGCATCGACGCTTCGCCTGCGCTAAACTGGAAGGCACGTACGCGATTACGAGAGGAGCCCGCATGGAGGCTTACAAGCAAGAGTTCATCAAGTTTATGGTCGAGTCCGACGTCCTTAAGTTCGGCAGCTTTACGCTCAAGAGCGGCCGTCAGTCCCCGTTCTTTATGAACGCCGGCGCTTACGTGACGGGCTATCAGCTCAAGAAGCTGGGCGAGTATTACGCCCAGGCCATCCACGATAACTTTGGCGACGACTTTGATGTGCTGTTTGGACCGGCCTACAAGGGTATTCCGCTGGCCGTCGTGACCGCAATTGCCTACCACGAGCTGTACGGCAAGGAGGTCAAGTACTGCTGCGACCGCAAGGAGGCCAAGGACCACGGTGCCGATAAGGGCAACCTGCTGGGTTATGAGCCCAAGGACGGCGACCGTGTGGTCATGGTCGAGGACGTTACCACCAGCGGCAAGTCCATCGACGAGACCTATCCCAAGGTCAAGGCTGCTGCCGATGTCGAGATCAAGGGCCTGATCGTGTCCCTCAACCGCATGGAGGTCGGCAAGGGCGGTGTGACCACCGCGCAGAAGGAGATCGAGGCCAAGTACGGTTTCCCCGTCGCGAGCATCGTCTCCATGGCTGAGGTCGTCGAGACCCTCTACAACCACGAGATCGACGGCAAGGTTGTCATCGATGACGAGCTCAAGACCGCCATCGACGCCTACTACGAGCAGTACGGAGCACGGGAGTAGTTACGGCGTTTTACCAAACGCCGTAACCGGCCGACGCTGCGCGCCGCCCAGGGCGACAATTTGTCATTCAAAAGGCGAGGCATGACCAGAAGGTCAATGCCTCGCCTTTTTCATGCCAACTTGTTCGCTCTGGACGTCGCTCGCTGTCCGTTCTCTACCTGCGGCGTTGTCTTGCTCCGGATGGGTAGTCGTTGGGGATGTTCTTAAACGACTAGTCGTTGGGGACGTTCTTGTTTGACTAGTCGTTTAAGAACGTCCCCAATGACTACTTGCTCTCGTTAGATAGGCGTCCGAGAACCACGCTCGTCGCTACTTAAGCCCGGGCAGGCGGGTGTAGGGAAATGAGCGCTCTAGGAACTCGGAGCAGCGGACGTAATCTTTGGCGAAGTAGCTGCTGTAGAGCGAATCGAGCACGTATTGCACGGCGATGTGGCTGGCGAACTGCGTGATGCGATGCGTCATGCTCTCGTGATCGCTCACCGTGAGATAGGCGGCAAAGCCGGGGTGAATGCGGGCGCAGTACGGTGTGCCAATGACGATCACCGGGACATGTCGGCTGCTGAGGATTGGCAAGATTTCTCTGAGGTTGGGGGCAAGGCCGCTGTAGGAGATAACGATTGCCACATGGTCGGGGCCCGAGGCGAGCGCCGTACGCACCTGCGCCTCGACACTGTCGTGGCACGTCGCGCTTTTGCCGGCGGAAAGCAGGCGATCGCGGAACATTCCCGCTGGATACAGATTATGCGAGCCCGTGTAGATGTCCACGGTGCCGGCGCGCATGACGAGCTTGGCGGCGTGGTCGAGTTGTGTGGGGTCGAGCAGCTCCTGTGTTTCGGCCAGAGTGGTCTGGTAGAGTCCCTCCATGCGCTCCATCACCTGTGCAGGGGTGGACGTGGCGTCGAAGGGAAAGTTGATATCCACGTCGCGTCGGTTACCCGCCTCGGTTGCCAGGCGGATGAGCTCGACCTTGAGGTCCTTAAAGCCTTCGAGGTCGAGCTTTTTGCAAAAACGGTGCACGCTCGCGACCGAAACATTGGTGCGGGCGGCAAATTCCTTAATAGAAAGCCCGCGGATATCCTCGCCGATGGCAAGGGCTGCAATACCGAGTTGTTGCTCGGTGGGGGTGAGGCCTTGTGCCTCGGAAATCTTGCGTTTGATATCCATGCGAACTCCCACACTTGCCAAACCTACCAAAAAGGGACAGGTTTATTTTGGCAGGTTTTGCCTGCAAAGGGTAACGGGACCGAGGATGCCGCTCGGGGCGACGGGTTCGGTGAGGGCGAAGATGTCGGGAATCGCATGATCGAGCGTGTTGATGACGTCGACGGTGAGTTCGTGCGTGCCGGCGGCAAGAGGATCGATGGCAAAGCGATAGGGCGGACAGATGCGTGTGCCGAATGGGTGTCCGTCGAGCGTAAGTGTCGCGACTTCGTAGACATCTCCCAGGTCGATTGTGGCATCGGCAAGGTCGTTCGCCAGCTCGAACAACGTGCGATAGCGGAACGTCCCGCATGCATTGGGGAATCGCTCGGCCGTGAGATCGCACAAGTGCTCGAGTTCCTGCGGGGCGCCAAAGGTTCCGCCGCCGGCAGGGGAGAGGGCGACGGTCCAAGGGCCGTTGATGTCGAGGGCGAGCGCATCGCTCGAGCCCATGTCCGCGCCGTCCCCGGACTCAAGCTCGCCGTCCGTCTCCAAGGCAACGAGGCAGCTCTCGAAGGGTGCGAGCTCAAGCGTTCCGTCGAACGCAACGGGATCGGTGCCATTCAACAGGTCGAGGCGCGTGCCGCAAAGTCGCTCGCCTTGCGCGAGCTTAACTGTGCAGTCGATGCGCTCGTGCGGGTGCTCGTTGACCAGCATGACGTAGGTCTCGCCGGCGCGCTCGTAACGAAGCGCGCGCAGCCAGGACTGGGGTGTGTCGGTGACAACCGTCTGCAGCCCAACGCTCGCCAGCACGCCCGCCATATCGGCAAGCGGAGTCGCTGCAAGTTCACCCAGTTCAACCACGCCATCCGCGTCGTAAAACGCGCCAGGCACTTCATCGACGGCGAGGACCATAACGCCCGCCGCCATCATGCACCTTACGGCCTGCGCCGTCGCCGAGCCAATAAATGAAGCTCCTGGCATAACAAACGCCTGGTAGCGGCAGCCGTTTACGGTAAGCATTCCATCGGCAATTGAAACCTCGTAACGGTCCTCATCCTCAAAAGCCTCGGCGGGCACAAAATCAAAGTCGATCTGCGCACGCGTGAGCTCGGCAGCCACGCGCTCGATAGGCATGGCGCTGCCGGCCCATTCGGCATCGGCATGGTACAGGATGGCGACGGGACGCGTGGCGCCGCCTCCCGAAAGCAGCGTGGCCGTGCGGTTCATATAGCTCATGAGCTGGCAAAAGTGTGGCCATTGCGGATTGTTGCCGTGCGCGTAAAAGTGCGGCGGGCAGTCCCAATCGGGGAAGGGCGCCATGCTAAACGCATGCGGCGTAAACCAGTTAATACCGCGGACGAGCATGTGGTCGGCGATCCATTTCATCTCGCGCAGGCCCTCGCGCCAACCGAAGGCGCCGAAGACCTCGGCCATGCAGCGCCCCTGCTTTTTTGGGTCGAGGCGCGCGGCCGAAGAGCCCAGCTTGGCAAGTGCGTAGGTAAAGAACTCCATGTTCCACGCGCCGTGGAAGTAGCTGTAGCGCCCGTGGTCGATGCCGGGGGCGAGCTGGTTGATGACAACGTCGATGCCCGCCATATCCTGCCCGGCGACTGCGCGGAAGTAGTGCCCGGCGCCCTGGCCCAGGCGCGTGTGGCAGCTTTTGTCCTCGATCACATGTCCGATGTGCATGACGCCGTGCTCACGGCACCAGTCGCCAATTTGCTCGTCAAAGCATGCGCGGTAGAGTTGCGTGGCAATGTCCATGTAGGCGTGACGGACTCGGGCGCCATCTGCCTCGCGTGTCCAAAGGCGGTGTAGCTCAGCAAGCCAGCTCGCGCCCAACGCCTCGTGCAAACGGCGGGCAAGCTCGTCCGACCAGGGCAGTGCCATGTCGCCGCGTCCGATAAAGCTGCTGGTAGAAGCATCGTCGAGAGCCGTGCCCTTCTCGTTCATAAAGCCGGGCTCATCGGTAAAGAAGCCCAGGATGGTGCGGCCGAATTCGTCGCCCAGATGCACAAACGTGGGCTCGTAGACGGCGTCGATGAGCATGCGGCACGAGGCGGCGTCGACCATGTTGATGTACTCATCGCGAAAGCCAGTTTTTTGGCTGGTGACGTAGAGCTCGACGGTGGCGATGCCGTCGGGGGCGTCAAAACGCAGGCGGGCGGGGGTGCCGTCGGTCTGCTCAAGAGTGATTTCAAGATTGAGCGGTGCGCCGGCGGCGTCGAAAGTCGCCACGCCCACAAAGCGCTCCGTGGGATCCATAAGATTGCCGAGCTTAATGACCGTGGACGGCTGGGGACCAACGACCGTAACCGTGCGATGTTTGAGCACGGTCTTCCTAAGCGCGGGGTCGACGTTCTCGCCCGCAAGCGCGCCGTTGGCGTAGCCCGTGGGGAAATGGGCGTCGTCGAGCAGCCAGATCTTCAACCCCAAGCGCTTGCACTCGCCGATGATAAAACGCAGGTCAGCCCACCAGCCGTCGCGACAAAACTCGGGGTGCGTGCGTGATTCGAGGCAGACCTCGCGGATGTCCGCACCGGCAATCTGCTCCAAGTATTCGGTAATCGTCTCGCGCGCCTCGCCCTTGAGCCACAAGAACGGAAGCACATGGTTGTCGTATGCCGTCATATCCACTCCTCTAAAACCAACCTTTTAAATCGATTGAAGTCAGAGTACGCCGAGCGCGCCGTCCTGCTAATATCAAAACCACAGCAGAATATGACCGAATCAACGATTGTGATGCCATGGATCTTACGCATTTAGACAGCCTTCTGCTCGAGCTGACCGACAGCGAGCGTGCTTACCACGCAGGCGCCCGCTATGACTGGAATGATGCGTTCAGCTGGGATCATCAGCAGGGTATCGGTGAAAAACATATCCATAAAATCGGTGACCCGACGCAAGCCTTGCACCAAGAAGGCATGCCCGAGGGTCTATCAATCGTGCGCAACTCGCGCTTCAACCCTGTACCGGAGCATGTGCACGATTATGTCGAAATCAGCTATGTCTATCGCGGGCACGCGCCGCAGGTCGTCAACGGCGAACAGCTTACGCTTGCTCAAAACGAGGTGCTCTTGCTCGACGCGGCCTGTCCACATGCCGTGGGCGAGCTCGGCGAGCATGACATTATGCTGAGCATCGTCATCTCGCGGCCGATGTTGCACCGCAGCCTAGAGCAGAGCCTGTCGCCGTCAAGCACCGTCTCGCAGTTCCTCATTAATGCCCTCAATGACGAAACCGACCACCGCGGTCATGTGCATTTCCGCACGGGCAACAGCCGTCGCGTGCGCCGATATATGCAGGAGATGCTGTGCGAGCTTCTGGAGCCGACGGCGGCGAGTCCCCAGATCGTGTCGAGGCTGTTTGAGTTGCTGTTGGTTGAGCTGATGCAAAGTTATGAGGCCGCACTGCTGCAAGCGGGCAAACCTGCACTTCCCTCGGCGCAGGTCGCGGCCGCCGTGGGCTACATTGAGCGCCATGCCTGCGATTGTTCGCTCGAGGACGTAGCTCGCCACCTCCATCTGAGTCCCAACTACGCAAGCGCGCTGCTCAAACGGCAGACGGGACGCACGTTTATGCAGCTCGTGCAGGAGAGTCGTCTAACACGCGCGGCAACACTGCTCGACGCCGGCTCCACTGCGGAAGCCGCGGCGCGCGAGGCCGGCTACGCCAACATGAGCTTCTTCTACAAAAAGTTTGCCGAGCGCTATGGCTGCGCGCCGGCAGCGTATCGCCAGCGTTTGCCCAGATAAAACCGACCAAAATAAACCTGTCCCTTTTTGGCAGGTATCAGGAAGTGTCAGAGCTGGGGCGGCGGCGGGGTGCCGCTGCGAAAAGAAGTGTCGGGTTTGGCATCCCCGCCCTTGCCCGTCCCGCGCGCGGGCGATACTCGGCTTATCGACTCGCGATGCAAAGGAGATGCTCATGGCAAACATCAAGTTCCCCGAGGGCTTCTATTGGGGTGGTGCCACCGCCGCCAACCAGTTTGAGGGCGCTTGGAACGTGGATGGCCGCGGTCCTTCCGTCGATGACCACTTCTTGGGCGGCAGCTACAAGGAGCCGCGTCAGATTACGATCGACATCGACCCCGACCGCTTCTATCCCAATCATGACGGTATCGACTTCTACCATCACTACGAGGAGGACATCGCGCTGTTCGCCGAGATGGGCTTTACCATGTTCCGCATGTCCATCTCTTGGAGCCGTATCTTCCCCAACGGCGACGACGCCGAGCCCAACGAGGCCGGCCTCGCCTTCTACGATCGCGTTTTCGACTGCCTGCATGCTCACAATATCGAGCCGCTCGTGACCCTGTCGCACTACGAGATGCCCTATCATCTGGTCGAGAAGTACAACGGCTGGGCGAGCCGCGAGCTCATCGGCTTCTTTGAGAAGTACTGCCAGACCGTCTTCGACCGTTACCAGGACAAGGTCAAGTTCTGGCTCACCTTCAACGAGATCAACTGCGGCACCCAGGACATGGGCAACCTCTTTGAGACTAGCATGATCCAGGGCTTTGAGGGTCCGGCTTCGGCGGTCCACGCCACGCCGCAGGCCCGTATGCAGGCCCTGCATCACCAGTTCGTGGCCAGCGGCCGCGTCGTGCGCTACGCCCACGAGCACTACCCGCAGTTCAAGATGGGCAACATGGACTGCTTCATCCTTTCCTATGCTGCCACATGCGATCCGGCCGACGTGTTTGCCACGCAGCAGGAGATGAATACCATGAACTGGTACTGCTCCGACGTGCAGGTGCGCGGCAAGTACCCGTTCTACGCCAAGCGCTTCTGGGCCGAGAACGATGTTGAGCTCGTGATGGAGGACGGCGACCTGCAGGATATCGCCGACGGCAAGGTCGATTTCTACACCTTTAGCTACTACATGTCCGGCACCGTGGGCACCCACAAGGACCACGAGATGACCGAGGGCAACATGACCTTTGGCGGCAAGAACCCCTATCTGGAGTCCACCGATTGGGGCTGGCAGATCGATCCTCTGGGCCTGCGCATCGCCCTCAATGAGATTTACGCCCGCTACGAGATTCCGCTGATGGTGGTCGAGAATGGTATGGGCGCTTACGACGAGGTCGAGGAGGACGGCTCCATCCACGACCCGTATCGTATCGCCTACTTGCGCAGCCACATCAAGGCCATGGGCGAGGCCATTGCCGACGGCGTTGACCTGATTGCCTACACCTGGTGGGGTCCCATCGACCTGGTTTCCGCCGGCACGGGCGAGATGCGCAAGCGCTACGGCTTCATCCATGTCGATAAGTACGACGACGGCACCGGCACCTACGAGCGCCGCCGCAAGGACAGCTTCTTCGCATACCAGAAGATCATCAAGTCCAACGGTAGCGAGGGCCTGGAGTAATTGAGTTCCGGCGATTGAGTTCCGGCGTTCTGCCGAACGCCGAACCGGCAGCCGATTACGTGACCACCGACGTCAATGACGACGGCATCTGGAACGCTTTTGTTCACCTGGGGCTTATTGAGGATTAATCGACAATATGAGCGCCGCTGGGGAAAAGGTTTTGGGAAGGGCTTGGAAGGGCGTGCGATTCGAGCCCTCGCCTGAGTATTTTGGTCATTTGGCACTATAATCACCATAGGCATGCGCATAACGTTGCGCTTAATCAAGAGGAGAAAACGTATGGGTCTGTTTGATATGTTCAAGAAGAAGGCTGAGCCCGCGGCTGCCGCTGCTCCTGCCTCCATCTCTGCTTCTGCCGGCGCCGACGTGCTATGCTCGCCCGTCAAGGGCAAGGTCATCAAGATGGCCGACGTGCCCGATCCCGTCTTTGGTGGCGAGGTCCTGGGCAAGGGCTGCGCCGTGTGGCCCGAGGACGATCTGGTCTACGCTCCCTGCGACGGCAAGGTGACCGTCACCATGGGTCACGCCGTGGGTCTGCAGTCCGATAGCGGCATCGAAGTCCTGGTGCACGTTGGTGTCGATACCGTCAACATGAACGGTGACGGCTTCGAGGGCTTCGTCAAGGCCGACGACGTCGTTAAGGCTGGCCAGCCCATACTCAAGATCGACCGCGCCAAGATCGCCGCTGCCGGCTACAAGGACTGCGTCGTCGTGGCCGTGTCCAACACTGCCGAGTTCGCCGACGTCGAGCTTGCCGTCGAGGCTGACTCCGCTGTCGCCGCCGGCGATGCCATCGTCAAGGTCGTCCGCAAGTAATCTGCGGCAACATAAGGGTGTTTTGGGGTGGTCGAATTGTCCGACCACCCTTTTTTATTACAATGCGGCAGAACGTTTTATTGCGCGTTGGGCGGACCGGTAAACCGTTCGGACGTTAAATCGAGCCGACTGCGCCCTTGCTTTGCCGGGGGTGTTCGTTAGCGGCTAGTATGGCCTTATTGTTACGACGTGCGCTGCGCAGGGAAAGTGGCGCCGCTTGTTGGGAGGAATGTCATGAAAAAGAAGCTGCTGCTTGCGCCCCTGATGGCTGTTCTGGTCGCGTGCGTGGTTGTGCTTTCCGGCTGCGGAGGTCCTTCGGTTGAGGAGCTCATCACCGAGGATCTTACAACGCAGTTTGACGAGGTCAAGAACGGTGGCGATGACTTCCTCGCCGGCCTGGAAGAGGCCTCGGGCGACGAGTTCAAGCAGCTGGGTATCGATCCCAAGGAGTACGCCAAGAGCTATCTCGAGGGCTTTGGCTACAAGATCGGCGACGTGACGGTCGACGAGGACAAGGGCACCGCAACTGCCGAGGTCACCATTACCTGCAAGTCCATGAACCAGATCGTTGAGGATTTTGCCACTCAGTACCAGGAGAAGGTCGCCGCGCTCGATTCGATGCCTTCCGATGACGAGCTGTACAAGATGGCCGGTCAGGTTATGGTCGATGTGACCAAGGCTGCTAAGACCAAGGACACCAAGGTCACCTTCAAGTACTCCTGCAATGACGACGGCGAGTGGTCTGCTGACGATTCCGCAACCAACGAGATGATGAATGCCATGATGAGCTAGGGGGTTACGGCGTTTTACCAAACGCCGTAACTGCTCGACGCTGCGCGGGCACCAGAGCGACAACTTGTCATTCAAAGAGGACGGCATGACCAGAAGGTCTATGCCGTCCTCTTTTCATGCCAACTTGTTCGCTCTGGTGCCCGCTCGCTGTCCGTCCTCTACCTGCGGCGTTGCCATGGTAGTCATTGGGGCGGCACTTGGGGACGTTCCTTTTCTGCCGGCAGTTGGGGACACTCCTTTGGTGCGGGGGCAGCTAAAAGAGTCCCGTCCCACATTGGCTACCCGTGGGAGGATGAGCGGTTACTCGCCCAAGATCAGCTCGGCGAGTTCGTCTTGGGTGTCCACCACGTAGTCGGCGCCGGCGGCCTCCAGCTCTGCGCGGCCGCGGAAGCCCCAGCTGACGCCCGCGCTCTTAAGGCCGGCGTTGTGGCCGGTCAGGATATCGACATTGGAATCGCCCACATAGAGCGTGGTTGCCGGATCGGCGCCCAGCTCCTTCATCACATGCAGCGTGACGGGTGCTTCGGGTTTGGGCGGAAATGCGTCCACACGGCCCTGCACCAGCGCAAAGCGCTCGGGGCCAAAGTATTTCTCGATAAGCGGGGCTGCCGAAATATGATCCTTGTTGGTGAGCACGGCAAGCTGAACGCCCGCAGCGCGCAGACGGTCGAGCATCTCAATCGTGCCGGCGTAGGGAGCGGTGTGGTCCTCCTTGTGCTTGCCGTAATAAGCTCTAAACTCGGCAAGTGTCTGCTCAAACATACGGCCGTCGCCCGCGTATTCGGCGGGCATAAAGCGCTCGACCAGCTTAAGCATGCCGTTTCCCACTTTGTAGCGGTACTCGTCCACGGCAAACGTGGGCCAGCCGTGCATCTCGCAGGTATGGTTACCGGCTGCCGCCAGGTCCTCGAGCGTGTTGAGGAGGGTGCCGTCCAGGTCAAAGATCACATGGGAAAAAGCTGCTGCCATGAAAGCTCCCGTCGCTGGGTTTCAAAACGCACCTCATAATACTGGGCTTCCGCGTTGGGCGCGCTTGGAATCTGAACATCTCCAGGGATATCAAGCCACATCGCGCCGACCGCGCGATTCCGCCCTAGCAAATTCTCGGCAGCTGCTCTCCTACGAGCATGTCGAGAATACGGGTCGAGCCCCAGCCGGTGCGTACGCGCACGGCGGGTCGAGCGCCCTCGGCAAGCGGCAGCACGCGACCGATGATGGCGGCGTTCTCGCCGTAGCGGGCGGCGCGCATGGCCGCCAGCGCGGCATCGGCCTGCTCAGCCGGCACCACGGCGACCATCTTGCCCTCGTTTGCCACCTGCAGAACGTCGTAGCCGAGCATCTCACATGCCGCCTGCACGTCGGGGCGCACGGGCACGGCATCCTCGTCGATCTCCATGGCAACGCTGCTGGCCTGGGCAAACTCGTTGAGCGTGGATGCCAGGCCACCGCGCGTGGGGTCGCGGAAGCAGCGGGTGTCGGGGGCGGCGGCGAGCACGTCGGCAATCAGATGATTGAGCGGCGCAGCGTCGCTTTCGATGTTGCTCGAAAAGGCCAGGCCCTCGCGCTGGCTCATGATGGCGATGCCGTGGTCGCCCAGCGTGCCCGAGACCAAGATGACATCGCCGGGCTGGCAGTTTGCACCGCTGAGCGCCACGCCCGCGGGCACCTCGCCCACGCCGGCGGTATTGATGTAGACGCCGTCGGCCCCGCCACGCTCGACCACCTTGGTGTCGCCGGTGATAATCTTCACACCTGCTTCATGTGCCGTTTCGGCCATGGTCTGTACAATCTGGCGCAGCTTGTCCATGGGATAGCCCTCTTCGAGGATAAAGCCGCATGAGAGGTAGCGCACGTTGGCGCCCGAGGTCGCGACGTCGTTGACGGTTCCGCATACGGCGAGGCGGCCGATATTGCCGCCGGGGAAGAACTGCGGCGTCACCACAAAGCTGTCGGTCGACATGGCGATTCGCCCGCTTGCGGGCAGCGCGGCGACACCGGCATCGTTGCCCGCAAGCAGCTCGGGCGACCCAAAGGCATCCAGAAAGACCTCATCGATAATGCGCTTCATCATCTGGCCGCCGGAGCCGTGGCCCAGCAGGACAGTGCTATCGGTGATGCTATGGGACATATCCAAAACTCCAATCGTGGGTGGTGCCAGCGTGCGGGTGCGTCCGGGCTAGCCGTGGTATCTAAAGTACGCCGCGCAGCTGCCTTCGGAGCTCACCATGCACGGGCCGACGGGGTGTTCGGGCGTACATGCGTGGCCGAACAGAGGGCAGTCGCTCGGCGTGATGGCACCGCGCAGCACGTCGCCGCAGCGGCAGCCGCGTGGCTCGACCGTCGCCTCAATGGGCACATCAAAGCGGGTGCCGGCATCAAAGCGCGCGAATTCGGGTCGGATGGAAAGACCCGAGTTGGCAATCGGTCCCAGTCCGCGCCACGTGGTGTCGCACGGCTCAAATACCTGATCGACCAGCTGGCGCGCCACGGGGTTGCCGTCTGCATTGACGCCACGGCGGTAGGCGTTGTCAATCGCGGGCCTGTCTTCGACAACCATCTGGACCAGCATGCAGATGCCCTGCAAGATATCGACCGGCTCAAACCCGGTGACTACGCCGGGGGTCTCGAACTCATCGACCAAAAACCCAAAGGGTGCCAGGCCCGTGATGGTAGCGACGTGACCAGGCAGGATAAAGCCGTCGATGGTCGTCTCGGGGTCGTTAGAGATCGCACGCAGAGCCGGCGGCGTGGTCTTGTGAGCACAGTAGACCGAAAAGTTCTGGAGCCCGCGCGCGTCGGCCTCCAGGATAGCGGCGGCAATGGTGGGCGTTGTGGTCTCAAAGCCGACGCCCATAAAGATGACCGGGCGTTCGGGATTTTGCTCGGCAATGTCGAGTGCGTCGAGCGGAGAGTAGACGATGCGGATGTCGCGCCCCGCCGCTTTTTGCGCGGCAAGCGAGGTGGACGATCCGGGCACGCGCATCATGTCGCCAAAGGTGGTGATGATGGCGCCGTCCATGTTGGAAAGCGCGATTGCGTGATCGATGTCGCGGTTGGCGGTGACGCAAACGGGGCACCCCGGGCCGCTTAGCAGTTTGAGTCCCGTCGGCATAATGGAGCGAAAGCCATAGCGGCCAATGCTCACGGTATGCGTGCCGCAGACTTCCATAAGGTTGATGCTGCGGTTGCCGACAAGCTCATGAATACGATCGATGAGCTCGCGAGCCAGCTTGGGGTCGCGAAATGCCGAAAAGTCGATACCGGAGCGAACCGGCTGCGCCGCCGCCACTAGTATGCCTCAGCCGGGTTGGTGGCGAGCTGGTCCTCTTCGGCCAGCTCGGCCATGGTATTGACGAGCTCGAGTGTCTCCTGGGCTTCCTGCTCGTCGACAATCTGAATGCCAAAGCCGGCGTGTACGAGAATATAGTCGCCGACCTGCGCCGTCGGCACGAGGCGCAGCGAAACGGGGCGCTCGATGCCCATCATGTCGACGGTCGCCTTAAGGTCGTCGTCGCGTTTGACCACTTTACCGGGAACGGCAAGGCACATAATGTTTCCCTTTTATACGTTTTGCGCTGGATAGGCGCCTAATTACCCATCAGTTGATGGTAGCGCTCGCGGGAGTCACGAGCAAATGCGTTACGCCTGTGAGACGGCGGCGCGCAGGCTGGCAAAACAGCCTACCCGTGCCGTCTGCGCGAGGCGAGCGCGAGCGATGGCGGCCTGACCGTAGGCGATGCAGCCGTCGTTGACGGGCACGGCGTGGGGAACCAAGACGGCAAGACCGGCGTCTTTGAGTTCGTGGGTAAGGAGCTGAAGCAAAAGCCGGTTCATGAACACACCGCCCGAGAGTGCGACGGTATCGAGGCCTTCGCGCGCACAGATTTTGCGTGCGATTCGTGCCGAAGAGCGCGCGATGGCGACGTGGAAGTCGAGCGCGAGCCTGTCGGCCGGCGCGCCTGCCTCGATTCCATTCAGAAGAGCTTCGATGATCGGTTGGGGGTCCAAGATGGGGGAGTTGTCGGCAGGCATGAATACGCCTGTGTGATTGCCGTCGAGACGAACGGGCTTACCGCCGAGCGCGCGCCAGGCGGCGGCTTCGAGTTCGATGGCGGGTTCGCCTTCGTAGGTTGCCTGCCCGCAAATGCCCAAAACTGCAGCGGCGGCGTCAAAGAGACGCCCCATACTGCTCGTGCGTGGGCTGTTGATGTTCCGCTCGATCATCGTAGTCGTGATGCTGCGCGTCTGCTCGTCGAGGGTGCCCAATAGCCCCGCGGCACCTGGGTGCTCGAGCAGGCCGAGCTCGCTCAGCAGGGCAAAGGCATTGCGCCGGGCATCGCGCACGGATGCGGCACCGCCTGGCAGCGCCCAGGTGCGCAGGTGCGCGACGCGTTCAAAATCGGCAAGGCCGGCGACAAGGAACTCGCCGCCCCAAATGGTCCCGTCGGTGCCGGCGCCGGTGCCGTCAAAGGCGATGCCAAGGACGTGCGCGTCGGTTGTAAGCTGGCCCGCGGCGATAGCCTCGGCCATTACGCTGGCGATATGCGCATGATGGTGCTGCACCTCGACAATCGGTAGATTGCATTTTCGCGCCTGTTCGCGCGCCCACTGACTCGATAGGTAGCTGGGGTGCAAGTCGCAGGCCAGCGCGGCGGGCGTCAAGTCAAAAAGGTCTTCCAAGCGCGTGCGCGCGGCGCTCCAGGCATCGAAGGTCTCGCCGTTTTCAACGTCGCCGATATGCTGCGACACAAAACAGGTTGCCTCGCCGTTCGTCCCTTCACGCGTGAGCGCAATCGTGGCCTTTTGTTGTGGCCCGCAGGCGAGCACGCAGGACGGAGCGCCGTTGAGCGCCGGTAACGGCAGCGGCTGGGGTGCATATCCGCGAGCGCGGCGAACGGGCATAACGGCGCCGTTGACCACGCGTACCACAGAGTCGTCGTAGCGCGACAGAATTGCGCGGTCGTTACCGAGCAGCGCGTCGGCGATGCCGGCGGCAACGAGGTGTTCCCAGGCAAGGTCGTCGTCGGTCTCGATGGGTTCTTCGCTCGGGTTTCCGCTGGTCATGACGAGCGCGTACATACCGCGGGCTTCTGCCGCGGCAAGCAACAGATGCTGAAGCGGGGTGTAGGGGAGCATGACACCGAGCTCGGGAAGGTCGTGCGCGACGGACGGCGCGAGCGCGAGGGCGTTGGGGGAACCGCCGCTCTCGTAAACAGCGCGTCGGCGTAGCAGCACAATGGGGCGGATGCTGCCGGCCAGCAGGCCGCGTTCAGCGTCGTTGACATGGCACAGGCGTTCAACGTCGACAAGGTCGCGTGCCATAACGGCAAGCGGTTTGTTGCTGCGGCGTTTGCGGCGGCGAAGCTCGGCTACCGCCTGCTCGTTGGAGGCGTCGCATGCCAAGTGAAATCCGCCCAGACCCTTGATAGCGACGATACCGCCGTTGGCCAGCAGCTCAACACAGCGATCGATAATGGCGTCACTGGTCTCGCGTGTGGTGCCGACGGCCGGCGATGCGGCGGCTTCGCCCGCCTCGCGCCACGTAATATGCGGCCCGCAATCAAAGCAGGCATCGGGCTGTGCGTGAAAGCGACGGTCGAGTGGATCGGCATACTCTGCGGCGCAGGCGGGGCACATGGGGAAACGGTCCATCGAGGTAGCCGCTCGGTCATACGGCAGCGATCGGATGATGGTAAAGCGTGGGCCGCAATTAGTACAGTTGATAAAGGGGTAGTGATAGCGTCGGTCGGCGGGATCGAACAACTCGCGCAGGCAATCGTCACAGGTAGCGATATCGGGCGAGACGAGCGTCGTGTGCGCGGTCTGATCCTGCGACGCTACGATGCGAAAGCCCCGCTCATTGGCGGTATCCCAACCGTTGGCTGCCAGGTCCACAACCTCGACATGCTCTACGCGGGCTGCCGCAGGCGCATGCTCAGAAAGCGCGGCAACAAAAGCATCGAGCGCATCGGCCGGAGCGTGCGCCTCGATATGCACGCCGTCGCCCGCGTTGAGCACCCATCCGCAAATGCCATGCGCCATGGCCTCGCGATACACAAACGGCCGCATGCCAACGCCCTGCACAATGCCCGTCACATGAATATGCACATGCCGCATGCGACACTCCTCATCAAAACCGACCAAAAAAGGACAGGTTTATTTTGGTAGGTAAAACTTCTAGACCTGTCAAAACAACCCTGTCCCTTTTTGGCAGGTGCGCTGCGGGAAATCCCGCTACAGCCCCAGGCTCTGCTTGGTGGCGGCGCACGTGAGCTCGCCGTGCTTAACGCCGCGCAGGCCCAGCAGGCGGTCGGCTAGTTCGTAGACGCGCTCGCCGCGACCCTTGAGCGCCAGAATCTCCAAGCAGTTGTGGTGATCCAGATGCACGTGCATGGTCGATACGATCTCGTCGGTGTAGTCGTGCTGCACTTCGTCCAGACGGCGCGTCAGGTCGCCGGTATGGTGGTCGTAGATCATGGTGAGCGACCCGATAACATGCTCGTCGGGCGTGCGCATCTGCTCCTTGGCGATCGAGGCGCGAATCAGGTCGCGCACGGCCTCGGAGCGGTTGGCCACGTCGCCGCGGCGCGCGATCTGTTCGTCAAAACGGCGCAGCAAGTCGTCCGGTGCGGTAACCGAAAAGCGGACCAGCTCGGAGCCGGAGCCACTACAGTGGCAGCCCGCGTCACCGTCCGCCCCATGCGGATGCTCGTGCTCGTACCCGCAGCCGTGCTCGTGTTCGGCCACGTTACACCAGCTTCACGGAGCCGACGGAGTTGTGGTCGGCCTCGATGGCCTCTTCGTAGCCCTCGAGTGCATCATGGGCCTCGTGCAGCGCGGCCATGGCTGCCTCGAGCTTGGCGCCGATGCGCTCCATGTCAAAATTCTCGGTCGCATGCAGCAGCTGATGGCTCCACTCGTGAGCGAGCTCGATGGTGTCGTCGACCTGCTTGACGCTCATGGCAAGCTGGCTCATATTCATTCCAACATCATGCATGGGAAATCTCCTTTTGTATGGGGCAGTTCAGTGGTTCAGATTTTACTACGCCCGCTCTGCGCGCAGCTGCATAAGAAAACGGGTACGAGTCTGTGCGACCCGCACCCGTTCACTGGGGGCTGTTTGTAACTACCATACTATCCGTGGTCGCCCGCGCCGCATCCGGCGGTCCGGCGAGCGGTGCAAAAGCGCTCATAGACGGCGGGTAAGTAACAAGCGTATTACAGATGCTTCTCCAGCAGCGCCTGCAGCCTCGCCTTGGGTAGAGCGCCAACCGAGCGGTCAATCTCCTCGCCGTTCTTAAACACAATCAGCGTGGGGATGCTCATGACGCCATACTTCATGGCCAGGTCTTGGTTGTCGTCGACGTTGCATTTGGCAACGGCAAGCTTGCCAGCCAGCTCATCGGCAACCTCGTCAACGATGGGCGAGAGGGAGCGGCAGGGACCGCACCACGGTGCCCAAAAATCGACCAGCACGGGCAGGCTGTCGTTAACGACGGAATCGAAGTTCTCGGGGGTAATCTGCTTAATGTCAGCCATGGTGACCTCCATAATGTGACGCGGCTCAGCCGCGTAAAACTCAGTACGACCGTGCTTATACCCAGCCGCCCGCAAAGCAACCACTCGCGGGCAGCTCTTTTATATAATGGTGGGCACGCAAACGATTGGAGAGCGCATGTCCACGTCACAAAGCCAGAAAAAAGAAGCCATCGCCCAGGCGGCCGAGCAGGAGCTCACATCGCTTGCGGTCCGTGGCGTGCGTATCGCGGGCAACGCGTGCTCGCCGATCGTGCTGGTCAAAGGCGATTTGGACGAGGCCGAGCGTTCGGGTGGCGAGCTTGCCGCCGGCCCGGATGGCGCGGCGTTGCGCAAGGCGCTTGGGGCCATCGGCTACGCGCCCGAGGATTTTTGCGTGCTGGCAAGCGTCGCCGGCGTGGGTGACGGAGCGGTCGCGGTGGGCGAGACTCTGCCGTGCGAGCTGTTCCGCGAGGCGCTCGAGGCCTTGGACCCCGAGGCGGTGCTACTGCTCGACAACAACGCGGCCGATGCCATGCGCGAGACCTACGCCGATATGCTCGTGGCGATCGATGACTTCGACACCGCCATGCTCAAGCCCGGCCTGGTCGCCCATGTGCAGGGCCGCCGCGTGCTCGCGCTCGACGGCTTTGAGGCGGCACTCACCGACAAGGCCGCTAAGCAGCGCATGTGGGCCTATATCAAGCAGCTGACTCCGGCGACCGCTCCGCTGTAGCGGATTGGCGCCGGCGAGCGATTGCCTGGCGGGCAAGGCACGCCTCGAGATCGGCGCCGCACTTCTACATCACAGCGCGCAGCTCAAACCGATCGCCGTTAATGCGGAACTGGCAGTTACCATTCATGCGTTCGACGGCAAGCTTAATGCTCTTGGTTCCAAAGCCGTGTCCGGTGTGCCCGGCTACGGGCATGCCGTCGACCATGCGCGGCGCGCGGTCAAACGTGTTGGAAACTAACAGCAGCAGCTGGCCGTCCTCTAATCGCAGGTCAAAGTCGACGAATCGCTTTCCTTGGGGTGCGGCGCTTGCAGCGGTGATAGCGTTTTCCAAGGCATTTGAGAGCACGCTAAACAGGTCGGCGTCACCTACGTGGATGGTTTCGGGTACGGCGGCGCGCAGGTTGGCGGTAATGCCGTTTCTATTGATATCCGAGTTAAATGACGAAAGCGCGATGTTTACGGTCTCGTTGGCGCAGAAGCGGCGTACGGCGGTGCGGTCGCCGGCTTCGCAGAGTTCATCGATGCGTTTGAGCGCCTCGTCGGTGTGGCCCTCCTCAATTAAAGCGGCCAGGCCGCGTAGGAAGTGGCGCATATCGTGGCGAAGAATCGACAGCTCGCGCCCAGATTGACGCCAAGCCTCGAGCTCTTTGATGGCGGCGCTGTCGCGGGTTTCGAGCATCCAGCGCTCTCGCTCGGCGGTTTCCTTTTCTTCGTATTCGCGCAGGTAAACGGCAAGAAACATAAGATAGAAGGCACAGAGCGCAAATGCCAAAAACTCAACCGTTACCACCGAGCCCGAGTGGAACAGCGTGGTGTAGACGTTGGTGGCATAGTCAAAGACGTAATAGACGAGCGGCAGGATTAAAAGGATGCCCAGCTCGGTGGTGCTTTTAATCGCCAAGCGTGGACCGATGTCGCCGGCCCAATGCAACAGGACGGCAAAGACGGCGAGTGTGGTCGCGATGCGCGCCAGATAGTACGCGATCTGAGAATCGGTTGCGGCAAATGCGGCGATGCCCATCCAATTGCTGAACTGGCAGCTCAGATAGGCACTCGTAATGCCGAGCACGGCAAGCAGCGGGCTCAGGCGGTAGCGCGCGCACAAATAGATGACGAGCGGCAGATGCACGACGAGTGGATATACCTGGCGGGCAAAAAGCTCGCCGCCGACGGCATTGGCGATCGAGAAGGCGGCACCGGTCACGACGCCGACCCCCAGCAGCTCAAGCGCATGACGCCGGTTGATCTCGACACCGCACAGCGCCGCCGAGGCAAAGACGCCAAAGAGCAGCGTCGTGGCGTGGTGGATTGCCCAAAGGACCATTTCGACCGAGGAGACCATCAGCGCCTCCCGCCCTCAAAGCGCGCCGCAAAGTAGGCGTCTTGGAATCCCTGCTTGCAGCTGCGCGAAAGCGGGATGCACGCGCCCGAGCGCATGACGATGTCCGTGCGGTCAAAGTGATCGATATTGCGCAGGTTGACCTGGTAGCTGCGGTGGCATTTAAAGAAGACCGCGTTTTGCTCCAAGCGGTCCTCGACGCTGCGGAACGACTCGAGTGCCTCGATATCGCGTCCGTCGCGCAGGTGGAAGACCACGTGCTTGTTGCGCGCCTCGGCATATTCGATGTCGGACAGGCGCAGGGCGTGGTAGCCAAAGGAAGTTTTGATCACGAGCTCGTCGGTTGCCGCCGGGCGCATGCTCGAAAGCTCGTCGAGTAATCGCGCCAGGCGTTCGTAGGCCACGGGCTTGAGCAGATAGTCGAAGGCGCGGACCTCGTAGGATTCCAGCGCGAACTCGGGCGACGAGGTGAGGAACACCAGGCGCACGGCGGTGTCGGCCTGGCGCAGTTCGCGTGCGGTGTCCATGCCGTTGACGAGCGGCATGATCATGTCGAGCAGAATGATGTCGGCGCGCGATGCGGCATGGCGGGCCAGCAGGTCCTCGCCGCGCGTGACGAGCGCAACATCGACCGCCGTGCCCGTCTCGGTCGACCAACGGTCGATCATCCGGTGCAGTCTATCTAGAAAAGCGACATCATCGTCGCAGGCAATAATCTTGAGCATTCTAAGCCCCCTTAGTAGTTCGATTTTGCCACATTGGGTGCGGACCGCTTGTGGGGGTGCGGACCGTTTGCGCCCCACGGCGTGCAACTCGCGCCAAGCGGTATTGCGGTGGCGAAAGATGCCTCCTGCGCCATCGAGAGCTCAGCTATCCTCAGCTTGCCAGTTCGAATATGGACCTGCCACATGATTGAATCTTTATTTCAACTTTACACCTAGGTTTACAGCTGTCTTGTCAGCTGTAAACCTAGGTGTCATACTAAAGCCCCAAGATTCGCCAAAAGAGAGGGGCCTTGATGGCACAGAGCGCGAACATGGATGCGTCGGAGCTTGCACGCGATATCGCGGCCGGCCTGGCATCGGCAACGACGGCAACGGAGCGTGCGGCACTGGTGCCCGCAGAGCTCGTCGAGGCCATTCAGCAACTAAAAACCCAACGTGACGCGGTGATCCTGGCGCACTATTACGTGGCGCCCGAGGTGCAGGCCGTGGCTGATTACGTCGGCGACAGCTTCTACCTGGCCAAGCTCGCCAAGAGCCTGCCGCAGCAGACCATCGTGTTGTGCGGCGTGGAGTTTATGGGCGAGAGCGCCAAGCTGCTCAACCCCACCAAGACCGTGCTGCTGCCCGAGCCGGGCGCGGACTGTCCCATGGCGCACATGGTCAAGCACGAGACGGTCGACGCGGCGCGCGCCGAGTACGGCGACGACCTGGCTGTCGTCTGCTACGTCAACTCCACGGTCGAGATCAAGAGCTGGAGCGACGTGTGCGTCACCAGCTCCAACGCCGTTAAGATCGTGTCCGAGCTGCCGCAGCAGCATGTCCTGTTCATTCCCGATCAAAACCTGGGACGCTTCGTAGCCGAGCAGGTGCCGCAAAAGCACGTCATCCTCAACAACGGCTACTGCCCGCGCCATCACATCATCACCGTCGAGCAGATCGTCGACGCGACGGAGGCCCACCCCGACGCGCTCGTGCTGGCGCACCCCGAGTGCAAGGCCGACGTCCTGGCCGAGGCCGACTACATCGGCTCTACTGCCGGCATCATCAAGTATGCCGAGGAGTCGGACGCCAGCGAGTTCATCATCGTGACGGTCCGCGGCGTGCTCTACGAGCTCGAGCGCCGCTGCCAGGGCACCGGCAAGAAGTTCTACTTCCCCGCGGTGCAGCCCACCTGCGTCAACATGGATCTCATCACGCTCGAAAAGCTCGTGCGCTGCCTGGAGACGGGCGAGGGCGAGGTGCAGATTGGCGTGTCGGACGAGGCCGCCGATCAGGCCAAGCTCACGCTCGACCGCATGCTCGAGTACGCGGCGCGCTAGAACAATGTGACATGAGGGACGGTCCCTTATGTCACATTCAAGGGAGAGGATTCCTGTGGAAACCAAACAATACCCCGATATGGAGTGTGACGTTGTCATTGCCGGTTGCGGCGTGGCGGGCCTGTACGCGGCTCTCAATCTGCCGACGAGCACGCGCGTGATCATGCTTTCCAAGGGTGCTGTCGACGAGTGCGACTCGATGCTCGCACAGGGCGGAATCTGCGTGCTGCCCGAAGGCTCGGACTACGATGCCTTCTTTGAGGACACCATGCACGCCGGCCATTACGAGAACCGTCGCGAGAGCGTCGATATCATGATCCGCTCGAGCCGTTCGGTCATCAACGACCTGCTGGCCATGGGCGTGGACTTTGAGCGCAAGGCCGACGGCAGCCTCGACTTTACCCGCGAGGGCGCGCACAGCCGCCCGCGCATCGCCTTCCATGCCGATATTACGGGCAAGGAAATTACGACCAAGCTGCTCCAGGCTGTCCGCAAGCTGGATAACGTGCAGATTCTCGAACACGTTGCCATGACCGACATCCTGACCGCCGAGCGCGATGGCGCCACGGTGTGCACCGGCGTCGTCGCCGTCGCCGTGGACGAGGACGATTCAGCTCGCCCCGCCGACGAGCTGGCAAATGCCGCCGAGGGCGTGCGTGCCGGTAAGCCGTTTAAGATCCATGCCCGCCATACGCTGTGGGCAACGGGCGGTATCGGTGGCGTGTACGACCACTCGACCAACTACCCGCAGCTCACGGGCGATGCCTGCTACATCGCTCAGGAGCATGGCATTAAGATGGAGCATCTGGACTACGTGCAGATCCACCCCACGGGGCTGTTCTCGCCGCAGCCGGGCCGCACCTTCCTGATCAGCGAGAGCTGCCGCGGCGAGGGCGCGATTTTGCTCAACGTCGCCGGCGAGCGCTTTACCGACGAGCTTCAGCCGCGTGATGTGGTCGCTGCTGCCATTCGCGAGCAGATGAAGCAGGATGGCACCGAGCACGAGTGGCTGAGCTTTGCCCCCGTCGAGCGCGATGTGGTGACCGGGCACTTTGCCAACATCCGCGCACGCTGCCTGGAGGACGGCCGCGACATCTTGGACGAGCCCATCCCCGTTACGCCCACGCAGCACTACTTTATGGGCGGCGTATGGGTCGATAAGGACGGCCGCACCTCGATGCCCGAGCTCTACGCAGCCGGTGAGACTGCCTGCAACGGCGTTCACGGCAAGAACCGCCTTGCATCAAACAGCCTGCTCGAGGCGCTGGTCTGGGGTCGTCGCGCCGCGTGGTACATGCGTACCGGCGAGTCGCTGGCTGTGGAGCAGGCGGGCGATCCCGCGCTCGATGGCCGTCATCGCGCCCTGAGCGCCGACATCCTGGCAATCGATGAATTGGCCCGTGCCGCCGGCACGCAGGCCGTGGAGGAGTAGACCATGAATCCCATTACCATGAAGCTCGTCGTCGATGATCTGATTCTGCAGGCTCTGCGCGAGGACATTACCTTTGAGGATGTGAGCACGGCGAGCGTGTGCCCCACGGCGCGTCCCGCCACGGTGGAACTTATCGCCAAGGCCGACGGCATCATCGCCGGCTTGGATGTGTTTGCCCGCACCTTTGAGCTGCTGGATTCGCAGGGCTCGGTGCTGCTCGACGTTGCCGATGGCGACGAGGTACACGCCGGCGACCACGTAGGGCAGGTGCGCGGCGATGCGCGCGTGCTGCTTTCGGGCGAGCGCGTGGCGCTCAACTACCTGCAGCGCATGAGCGGTATCGCTACCTATACGCACCAGATGGCTGCGGTGCTCGAGGGTACCAAGACCGTGCTTGTCGACACGCGCAAGACCACGCCGGGCATGCGCGTCTTCGAGAAGGCCGCGGTCGAGATTGGCGGCGGTAGCAACCACCGTTACAACCTGTCGACGGCCGTCATGCTCAAGGACAACCACATCGATGCCGCCGGTGGCGTGACGCGCGCGATCGAGATGGCGCGCGCCCATGCGTCGTTTACCGCGACGGTCGAGATTGAGTGCGAGAACCTGGACATGGTGCGCGAGGCTGTGGAGGCCGGCGCCGACATCGTCATGTTCGACAACATGACCCACGACGACATGGC
Source organism: uncultured Collinsella sp. (assembly GCA_902494035.1). Taxonomy (GTDB): domain Bacteria; phylum Actinomycetota; class Coriobacteriia; order Coriobacteriales; family Coriobacteriaceae; genus Collinsella. The sequence continues at coordinate 12,602 of CABURV010000010.1, read as the reverse complement.
TGCTGCGATTGAGCTTATCGCCGGTCGCGCCAAGACCGAGTGCTCGGGCAACGTGGACGCCAGCAATATCCGCGCGCTCGCCGACCTGGGCGTTGACTTTATTAGCTCGGGGGCGCTGACGCACTCTGCGCCGATTCTCGACCTCTCGCTTAAGCACCTGCGTCTGCTGGACGGTAAATAATGGACGCCCGCGAGCGTCGCCGTGCCATCATAGGCGTGCTCGAGCGAGCCAAGGAGCCCGTTTCGGGCAGTGCGCTTGCTCGTGAGGTGGGTGTGAGCCGCCAGATTGTCGTGCAAGACATCGCCCTGCTGCGCGCCGATGGGCACGATATCGTGGCCACCAATCGCGGCTACGTGCTGCAGGAGGCGGCGGGCAGCCCGGCTGTTCCCACGCGCGTGGTCAAGGTGCACCATAGCGTGGAGCAGGCAGGCGATGAGCTCACGAGTATCGTCGACGCCGGAGGCGCCGTTCTCAACGTGATCGTCAATCACCGCGTGTATGGCAAGATCACAGCCGATCTGGACATTCGCAACCGTCGCGATATCGAGCGCTATCTGGAGGGTATTGCCAGCGGCAAGAGTTTTCCACTGCTGACGGTGACAAGCGGCTATCACTTCCATCGCATCGCGGCGGAGGACGAGCAAACCCTCGACGAGATCGAGGCGATGCTCAAGGAGAAAGGCTACTTGGCGGACCTAATGCCCTACGAAGACGGCCTGTCCTAGTAACGACGAATGCAAAAGGAGGCCTCCGCGGCGATGCGGAGGCCTCCTTTTTTGTGCACGGTGTACTTTTGAGTGTGCAGGTGGGGGAGTTGTTACTCCTCGACGATCTCGGTGATCGCGCCAGCGGGGCAAGCGTCCTGGCAAGCGCCACAGGCGACGCAGGAGTCCTCGTCAGCGACGGTAGCGACGTCCTGGAGCTCCAGAACGCCAGCGGGGCAGGAGTCGACGCAAACGCCACAAGCGATGCACTCGTCGGCATCAATTACGGGATGAGCCATGGTAGTTTCCTCTCTGTTGACCGACGCTACAGACGATGCGCGCCGGTTTGATTCGGGCAAAAACATACCACGGGAGCGACCGTTTGCAATACCCTCTGGCCGGCATCTTCATACCGTTCGCCGAGTATGCCAAGGTTTACTAAAAAACGCGCAGGTGGGGCCGTTGAGCTGCGCAAATGTTAGCTAAAGGTGACTTGAAATATTGGACGATTGAGCGAGCTTGCGGAAAGGGCATCCCGTTATTTGGCCGAAAACCGGGTTGCAGTTTCCGGTTGGGCCCGCTAGCGGAAACTGTGTCCCAGAATTCGCGCTCAGACTGGGACACGCTTTCCGGTTGAGGGCTCAACCGGAAACCGCATCCCGAAATCGACGCTCAAAACGGGATGCGCTTTCCTTAAGGCCGCCCCAGACTGCTCCACACGCCCCAAGCTCAAGCCTCAGTCAACTCTACATAGATCTCAATAGATCTGCCGAGAACTCATTCAGCGCATCTACCTGCGCATTTAAGAACCTAAACTCTCAGCAATAAGAAATCTTATATGAATTGACTTAGATTTTGTATATTCCGGCCCATAAGGGGATACACTACATCCTGAAAGACAAGCCGAAGCGCCGCGCGACAGATCATCGAGGCGGCGCGAACGCAAAAGAGAGAGGGAATTTCTAATGAGTAAGATTCTTGGTATCGACCTTGGTACTACTAACTCCGCTATGGCCGTTCTCGAGGGCGGTTCTCCGACCATTATCGTGAACGCCGAGGGCGACCGCACCACCCCGTCCGTTGTCGGCTTCCGTGCTGACGGCGACCGCGTTGTGGGTAAGGCCGCTAAGAACCAGGCTGTCACCAACCCCAAGAACACCGTGTTTTCCATCAAGCGCTTCATGGGCCGCAAGTACTCCGAGTGCACCTCCGAGATCAAGACCGTGCCGTATGAGGTCAAGGAGGGCCAGGGCGGCCGTGCCGTCGTCGACATCGAGGGCAAGGATTACACCGCTGAGCAGGTGAGCGCCATGACGCTCGCGAAGATGAAGGCCGACGCCGAGAAGTATCTGGGCGAGACCGTCACCGACGCCGTCATCACCGTTCCGGCCTACTTCAACGACGCCCAGCGTCAGGCCACCAAGGACGCCGGTAAGATCGCCGGCCTCAACGTCAAGCGTATCGTCAACGAGCCGACCGCTGCTGCTTTGGCCTATGGCCTGGACAAGCAGGGCACCGACCAGCGCATCCTGGTCTTCGACCTGGGTGGCGGCACCTTCGACGTCTCCATCCTCGACCTCGCCGACGGCGTGTTTGAGGTTCTGTCCACCTCGGGCGATAACCACCTGGGCGGCGACGACTGGGATCAGCGCGTCATCGACTGGATGGCCGATAAGTTCCAGCAGGAGAACGGCGTCGATCTGCGTCAGGACCCCATGGCCCTGCAGCGTCTGAAGGAGGCTGCCGAGAACGCTAAGAAGGAGCTCTCCGCGGCGCAGCAGTCCACCATTAACCTGCCGTTCATTACCATGAACCAGTCCGGCCCGCTGCACCTCAACTACACGCTGACCCGTGCCGAGTTCGAGAAGATCACCCGCGACCTGCTCGAGCGTTGCAAGCAGCCTGTCACCAACGCCCTGCGCGACGCCAAGCTCAAGCTCTCCGATCTGACCGAGGTCATCCTCGTCGGCGGCTCCACCCGTATGCCCGCTGTCCAGGATCTGGTCAAGACCATGACCGGCAAGCAGCCCAACATGTCCGTGAACCCCGACGAGGTCGTTGCCGACGGCGCTGCCGTCCAGGGCGGCGTGCTCACCGGCGACGTCGAGGGCATCCTGCTGCTTGACGTTACCCCGCTGTCGCTGGGCGTCGAGACCATGGGCGGCATCATGACCAAGATGATCGACCGCAACACCACGATCCCGACCTCCAAGACCGAGGTCTACTCCACCGCTGCCGACAACCAGACCAGCGTCGAGATCAACGTGCTCCAGGGCGAGCGCGAGCTTGCCCGCGACAACAAGTCGCTCGGTAAGTTCCAGCTGACCGGTATCCCGGCTGCCCGCCGCGGCGTGCCGCAGATCGAGGTCACCTTCGACATCGACGCCAACGGCATCGTCAAGGTCTCCGCTAAGGACAAGGGCACCGGCAAGGAGCAGCAGATCACTATCTCCGGCTCCACCGCTCTGTCCGATGACGAAGTCGATCGTATGGTCAAGGACGCCGAGGCTCATGCCGAGGAGGACAAGAAGCAGAAGGAAGAGGTCGAGGTCCGCAACCAGACCGATAGCCTGTGCTACTCCACCGAGCAGACCCTCAACGAGCTGGGCGACAAGGTTTCCGCCGATGTGAAGTCCAAGGCCGAGGCCGCTATCGCCGACGCCAAGAAGGCGCTCGAGGGCTCTGACGTCGAGGCCATCAAGGCCGCTGGTGAGTCCCTGCAGTCCGTGGCCTACGAGCTGGCTCAGGTTGTCTACGCCGACGCTCAGCAGCAGACCGACGGCGCCGCCGGTGCCCAGCCTGCCGACGATGACGTTGTCGACGCCGACTACGAGGTTGTGGACGACGAGGACAAGTAATCATGTCCGCCCGTAAAGCTCGCACGGAGGCGGCTACCGCTGGCGCCGCCCCCGTTGACTCTGAGGAGAAGGACGTGAAGATTCCCGTAGAGGCCGTCGACGATACCGAGGTCAACGAGACCGAGGCCGCCGAGGCTGCCGAGAACCAGGTAGAGGATTCCAACAAGGAGGCGACGATGACCGAGGACGAGATGGTGGAAGCCGCTATCCGCGCCGGTGAGGAAGCCGCCGTCAACGACTTTAAGCTCAAGTTCGAGCAGGCCCAAAAGGAGCTTGCCGACGTGCGCAACGAACTCGATGCTGCGGCAGAGGCTCAGAAGGCCGCCGAGGACAAGGCAAAGGACGCCACCGAGCGCACCGCCCGTCTGCAGGCCGACTGGGAGAACTTCCGTCGCCGCACCGCCAACGAGCGCATCGCCGAGCGCGAGCGCGCGACCGAGAAGCTCGTCACTGCGCTGCTGCCGGTGGTTGACGATATCGAGCGTGCAATCGACCATGCCCGTAGCCAGGAGCTTTCCGACGATTTTAAGCAGTTCGTCGATGGCGTTGACGCGGTGCATGCCAAGCTGCTCGATGTGTTTGCGCACGAGGGCGTTGAGCCCATCGACCCCAAGGGCGAGGCGTTCGATCCGCTCGAGCACCAGGCCGTGGGGCGTGTCGAGGACGCATCGCAGTACGACGAGACCGTCAACGACGTGTACCAGAAGGGCTACCGCATGGCGGACCGCATCCTGCGCTCCGCGATGGTGACGGTGACCTACGGTGGCGATAAGCGCCCCGCACCGGAGCCCGAAGCGGCGCCCGAGGATGCCGCGGCCGATACGGCCGAGAGCGCCGAGGAGTAATTGAGAAGGGCCCCGGGGCAACACCCGGGGCCCTTTCTGGCCTAGTGCCATATGAAAGCATGAGCCGCCGTCCGCAGGGGCGGCGGATATAACAGGAGAGGAGCTACGATGGCTGCAGGCAAAACCTTCTATGACATCCTGGGCGTATCCAAGAGCGCCTCCGACAAAGAGATCAAGAGCGCGTTTCGCAAGCTCGCGCAAAAATATCACCCCGATGCCGGCGGCGACGAGGCCAAGTTTAAGGAGATTAGTGAGGCCTACGAGACGCTTTCGGACGAGAAGAAGCGCAAAGAGTACGACCAGATGCTCATGTTCGGCGGCATGCCGGGCGCGGGCGGCGCGTATAGCGGTGGCTACGGCGCCGGTGCCGGCGCGAGCGGTTGGGGCGATATCTTCGACAGCATCTTCAGCGGCAACGGCGCCTGGGGCAGCGACTGGGGCTCGGGCTTTGCCGGTGCCGCGGGTGCTGCCGGTGCGGGCGCGGGCCGCAACCGCGCACGCAAGGGCGGCGACCTGTCGCTGACCGTCGATGTGACGGCCGAGGACGCGTTTCGCGGCGTGACGCACAAGGTTACCTACCGCATTCCCTCGACGGGCGAGCAGCAGACCATTACGGTCTCGGTGCCTGCGGGCGCGGTCGACGGAGGCAAGCTGCGTTACAAACGTCGCGGCGAGTACGGCGTTGCCGGCGGCGAGCGCGGCGACCTGGTCGTGACCACGCACGTGGAGGAGCATCCGCTGTTTAAGCGCAAGGGTGCCGACGTGACCATGGAGGTGCCGATCTCGGTCTACGAGGCGGCGCTCGGCTGCACGGTTGATGTGCCCACGCCCGGCGGCGCGACGGTTCGTCTGAAGGTGCCCGCTGGCACCCAGACGGGCAAGAAGTTCCGCTTTAAGGAAATGGGGGCGCCCGACGTTAAGCACCGTGGCCGCACGGGTGCGCTGCTCGTCGAGATCAAGGTGCAGGTTCCCTCGAACCTGTCCGACGATGAGCGCGATGCCATGACCAAGCTGCGCGAGGCCGACACGCGCGATTATCGCGAGAAGGTCAACCGTTACAAGGCGACGTTCTAGGGCGGTCGTGGCGCACGCCCGCGCCCGCGGGCTTATGATGGACGATAACGAGACGGAAAGGGGTCAGGTAGCATGGCCGAGGACAATAGGAACAAACCGCTGTACATGATCAGCGTGGCGGCCGAGCTGACCGGCATGCATCCGCAGACTCTGCGCGTCTACGAGTCCAAGGGCCTGGTGAACCCCCAGCGCTCGGGCGGCAACACGCGCCTGTATTCGCGTGCCGATATCGAGCGCCTGGAGCTCATCAACCAACTGACCGACGAGGGTATCAACCTCGCCGGCGTGGTGCGCATCCTCGATATGAAGGAGCGTGCCGAGGAACGTGAGCGCGAGAACGAAAAGCTCCGCGCCCGCGTGCGCCAGCTCGAGGACGAGCTGCACGAGTACAAGATGCAGAAGAAGATCACCGCCCTGGCCCCGCGCGACGGCTCAGTCAACCCCGAGCAAGTCATGCGCAAGCTGCTAGGCGCGGGAACCGATCTTTAGTTACGGCGGCTCTACGACGCAAATCCTAACAATATGAGAGTGGATAATCTCCCACTTTTGGTCCGCTTGAGGGCTAGAAACGGGGGATTATCCACTCCCATTTTTGGCTGGCGCTTGGGGACGTTCCTTTTGTGCCGGCACTTTGGGACACTCCTTGCACCAAGTCTGATGTCACTACACCGGGCTCGTTCTATGCTTTACCGAGATAAAGTGAACGTTGAGATTCGTAACTCACTCGCAACCGTTCTATGGCACGATATTGAACGAATGTATGCTATGCGCCCGAGCCTTTCGGGCAGAGTGGGAGACAGTATGGTTAAGCTGTACGAGGACGGCGTCTACCTGCGCGGCGGCAGCGAGGTCGTGCCTGCGGCCGAGGCTGCCGAGCGCGGTATTACGCAGACACCTGAGGATGCCAGGCGTGGCACCATCGCGTATTCGATCCTCCAGGCACACAATACGTCCGGAGATCCCGAGGCGCTCAAGATTCGTTTCGATGCCATGGCGAGCCACGACATCACCTTCGTCGGCATCATCCAGACGGCGCGCGCCTCGGGCATGGAACAGTTCCCGCTGCCTTACGTGCTCACCAACTGCCATAACTCGCTGTGCGCCGTGGGCGGCACCATCAACGAGGACGACCACGTCTTTGGTCTTTCCGCGGCCAAGAAGTACGGCGGCATCTTCGTCCCGCCGCACATCGCCGTCATCCACTCCTTTATGCGCGAGAACTTCGCCGATTGCGGCAAGATGATCTTGGGCTCCGACTCGCACACCCGCTACGGCGCCCTGGGCACCATGGCCGTGGGCGAGGGCGGCGGTGAGCTGGCAAAGCAGCTGCTGCGTGACACCTACGATGTTGCCTATCCCGGCGTTGTCGCCATCTACCTCACGGGCGCCCCGCGTCCCGGCGTCGGCCCGCACGATGTGGCACTCGCCATCATCCGCGCCGTCTTTGCCAAGGGCTACGTTAAGAACAAGGTCATGGAGTTTGTGGGCCCCGGCATCGCGAGCATGACGACCGACTACCGCAACGGCGTCGATGTCATGACTACCGAGACCACCTGCCTGTCGAGCATCTGGGCCACTGACGAGGACACGCACGCGTTTTTGACCATGCACGGCCGCGGCGACGACTACCGCGAGCTCAAGCCCGCTGATGTCGCCTACTACGACGGCTGCGTCGAAGTCGATCTGTCGAGCATCAAGCCCATGATCGCGCTGCCATTCCATCCTTCCAACGGCTTTGAGATCGACGAGCTCAACGAGAACCTCGAGGACATTCTTCACGAGGTAGAGCTCGAGGCTGCCAAGATCGGCGAGGGCAAGACGCACTTTAGCCTGCTCGACAAGATCGTCGACGGCAAGCTGCACGTGCAGCAGGGCGTTATCGCCGGCTGCTCGGGCGGCAACTACGACTCCGTGGTCCAGGCCGCCCGCGTGCTCAAGGGCGCCAACACCGGCTGCGGCGAGTTCTCGCTGTCGGTCTATCCCACGAGCCAGCCCGTGGCACTCGAGCTTACGCGCCGCGGCTATATCTACGACCTTATGGAGGCCGGCGCGATTGTGCGCACGGCGTTCTGCGGCCCGTGCTTTGGCGCCGGCGACACGCCCGCCAACAACGGCCTGTCCATCCGCCACACCACGCGCAACTTCCCCAACCGCGAGGGTTCCAAGCCGGGCAATGGCCAGCTGAGCGCCGTGGCCCTGATGGACGCACGCTCCATTGCGGCGACGGCTGCCAACGGCGGCGTCCTGACGCCGGCGACCGACCTGCCCGAGGAGACTTGGGACGAGGCCTGCGAGTACACCTTTGACGACGCGCCGTACAAAAAGCGTGTGTACTGGGGCTTTGGCAAGGCAGAGCCTGCCGACGAACTAGTCGAGGGTCCCAACATCAAGCCGTGGCCCGCGATGGAGCCCCTCGGCGACGATATCCTGCTCAAGGTGTGCTCCAAGATCATGGACCCGGTCACCACGACTGACGAGCTCATTCCTTCGGGCGAGACGAGCTCCTTCCGCTCCAACCCGCTGGGTCTGGCCGAGTTTACCCTGAGCCGCCGCGATCCGGCCTACGTGGGTCGCTCCAAGGAGGTCGATGCGGTGGAAAAGCGCCGCATTGCCGGCGAGGCAGCAGGCGACCTAGCGGCACTCGATGCCGAGCTTGCCGGCGTGTTTGAGGCGCTGGCCGGCGCGGGTGTCGCGGCAGACACCAAGGCGACCGAGTACGGCTCTATGCTCTATGCCAAGAAGCCCGGTGACGGTTCTGCCCGCGAGCAGGCCGCGAGCTGCCAGCGCGTAATTGGCGGCCTGGCCAACATCGTCCACGAGTACGCCACCAAGCGCTATCGCTCCAACGTGATGAACTGGGGCATGGTGCCTTTCCAGATGGAGGCCGAGCCCAACTTTGAGGTGGGCGACTACGTCTTTGTGCCGGGTATCCGTGCCGCGCTCGATGGCGACTTGAGGAATATCGCCGCCTACGTGGTGCGTGCCGACGGCACGATCGAGCAGATTGAGCTCTATATTGCCGATATGACGGCAGAGGAGCGTGCCATCGTCAAGGCCGGCTGCCTGATCAACTACAACAAGTTCAAGGCCGCTGCCGAGTAACGTTGCTGTACGCCCCGGACACACCTTTCCCTCGTGCTCACGCGCTTCGCGAGGGTCGCCCGAGGGAAAGGTGTGTCCGGGGCTACCGCGACGTTCTCGTTGGGTCTTGAGGGACGCTAATAAATAGACTTGCTTGGTGCCGCCCCCGTTATCGGGGCGGCTTCTTTTTGTCGAAAACCACCACAAAGGGGACGGGCGCCTTTGTGGTGGTGGGGTACGAAAATGAATGACCGGGCAAACAGGCCTGCCCAATGTCCGTTGTCCACGCTTGTTATGGGCTAAAATAAATTGTTATCTGAGATTATTCATTTGTTATGGAACTTGTCTGCTATTTGTCTTAGGGGGCACATATGAAGCCGTCTCGCTCCACTTGCCGTAACGCCATCGCCATTCTCGCCGTACCCATCGTGATACTCTTCCTTATCGCCATCACGCCCTTTTCCCTTGGTATCGCCTCGCCCTTCGATTTATGTGGAATGGTCGACGCCGGCTCGCGTGCCACCTCGCTCTCCTTTATCTGCCGCGGCGTGTTTTACGAAGATGGAATTCCCACCGGAAGTTGGCGGTCAAAGTTACCGCTGCTCGATCAGGTCGACGGACAGTCTCCTCATTTCGGCCTTGAACCTCAGGCGATGAATTATTTGATCGACGACCAGCCCCTCGACTCCATCACCCTCGCCTACGACTATGCTCCAAACACCGACGAGCATCACATGAACCAAGTCCTCGACAAGCTGATCGAACAGTGCGGGCTTACCGAGGAGGCCGGCCGATCCATCGATAACGACCAAAAATTAAAGCGAACAGAACTTCGCCGCATCGGAATAATAAAAGGACGGAGCAGGGCCGCCTACTGGCAGGCCTGGGCAACACGCGACAAGAGCGAATTTGGGTACAGCACCTATATGGTCACCGTCTATACAAAAGACGGGATCAAGGACAATGTTGATGATTTCGCGTCATCCAAACTTGGCATCCCCAAAACAACCAAGCCCGCCAGCCCGGATGAAATCCTGTAGGGACATTTATTGAAATGTCGCTCAACGAGCATGGCAATATCGGGCTCGTACCCCACCACCACAAAAGGGGACAGGCACTTTTGTGGTGGTGGGGTACGAGCGGCTCCTTTTGGTAATAGTGCTGGCTGCGATATCATTGGTGCAGGTGGCGAAGGCTTGCATTGTGAGGTGCTTTGCTGTGAGAAGTCCTGCCCGTATTGGATTGATTGTTTTGGCGCTTGCGATCACCGTGGTTGGCATGGGCGCTGTCGGCATGGCGTTGCTACCTGCTGCGGTGACGGAGCCGGTGGTCAAGCCTGTGATTCAATCTGTCGAACTTCTGACCGGCGACGACAAGCCTGAGACCATTACCGTTGATTTTGATGAGCAACCGGCTGCGCTTGGCATTAGTAATTATCCACATATTCAGCTTGGGGCCATGCGCTATACCACGGATACAAGCCTGATCGATAGGACGTCCGAGCTACTCAAGGGCAAAACATTTAAGCGTTGGTACGGATATGCGTCCTATCGGGCAAAAGCGAACGACATGGTTGGCGGATGCCACTCTTCTATCGAGCTGGACACTGCAAACGGCGCAAAGTTATGTGATGTCTCGTACGATCCGGGCTACGAGGGCAATGAGGGTCCGGGCATCTACATCATGGACGGCGATGTCGCCTATGTCATGGAGGGCGACCAGACCGAGCTCAACGATTTTATGAGTCAGTGCATTCAGGATGCCTATGAACAGACCTGCTTGCCCAACCCGCAGACAGCACGCGATAGTGGGTCTGCCCGTACATGGCTGTTCGAGGATGAGATGCCCTGGATCGCCGAATCGGGAAGCACGGGCTCGGCAAGTAGATAGAGGCTGCAACCACCACAAAGGTGTCCGTTCCCTTCGTGGTGGTTTTCCATGTAGCGATTCTTGTGTGCTAGATTGCGCCGTACTCTTTGAGGAGCTTGGCGATGTCGGTTCCCTCGACCTTTTTGAGGACTTCCTTTAGGGCGATGCGCTCGACCATGGGCAGCTTCATGCTGGTGATGGGCTCACCGTCACGCAGTTTGACGCTGCTCATAAGGAGGTCGCGCACGTCAAAGACCGAGCCCCAGACCTCGGGTACACCGCGGTCGACATCGCAGAGCGTGTAGACGGCTTCCATGCCGGTACGCATGGAGTACTCGGTCGTAAAGATCGTGTCGCGCGGCGTCTCGGCAAACTGGCCCAGGAACGCGAAGTTCACGGCGCCATCGGGCACGACGTCGGGGCGGTCGCCCGCCTCGCGCGGCATAAAGAAGGCGGTGATGTAGGGCATCATGACGGGAACAGTATTGGCGTGATTGGCTGCCAGCTCACCAATCTTATCTTCGGGTACGCCCAGGTGATACAGCCACTCCCGGCAAATCTCCTCGCCCGTGCAGTCGCGCATAGCCTTCTTAACGTAGTTGCCGGGTTTGTCGGTAAACAGGCCATACACCCATACACACAGCTGATCTTTTGGCTGGTCGCGGAACTGCTGCTGGCGGTTGATCGTCCAGCTCATAAGCCAGCCCGAATCCTCGCAGGTCACAATGCCACCGGTCACGACGTGCCCGGTAAAGGGGTCGCGATGGCAGATCTTTTGGATATAGGGCACGATCTCGCCGTCGAGCGTGGTGACCGTGGCGCTCATCCAGTTGCTCTTCTCGGGGTCACCACAGAACTTATCGGGATGACCAAAGCTCGGATCTTGCACTGCGATACGACGCCACATGTCCCAACCGCCACCAGGGCGAATCGTCGGATCCCATGCGGCGGGCTTATCCTGCGCACCGATCGTCGAGTTTTCCACACAGCCGCCGTTGGTGATAAAGACCAGGTCATCCTCAGTGAGATCGATGTTCGAGACCTCGCCCGCATGCGTCACGGTGATGCGACGCGCGACCTTCTTGGTGTTCGTGCTGTAGGGGTTGCGCGCAAAGGTGGCCTGCTGGATTCGCTGAATCGTGTCCTGGCCGGTGCCAGTGACGGCGCGGCGCGGACCCTCGCCGCCGCCCACTTCAAACAGCACGTTTTCGACCTTGGTGTCAAAGTGGAACTGCACGCCGTGCGCCTCGAGATAGCGCTGCATGGGCAGAATCATCGACTCGTACTGGTTGTAGCGGGTGAAGCGCAGGGCGCTAAAGTCGGGCAGACCCGCGATGTGGTGGATGTAGCGGCGGATATAGAGTTTCATCTCGAGCGCCGAGTGCCAGTTCTCAAAGGCGAACATGGTGCGCCAGTACATCCAGAAGTTCGAGTTGAGCACCTCATCGTCAAAGAAATCGGTGATGGGGCGGTTCGCCAGCTCCTCGTCGGGCGTAAAGAACAGGTCCATGATCTCGGTCGCCGCCTTGTCCGACAGGCCGAACTTGCCGTCGGTGCCGCCGTCTTGGCCGCGATTCTTGGTTGAGCGGCACAACGAGTAGTTGGGGTCCTCCTTGTTGAGCCAGTAATACTCGTCGAGTACGGTGATGTCCGGATCCTCAATTGAGGGAATGGAGCGGAAGAGATCCCACATGACCTCAAAATGATTGTCCATCTCGCGGCCGCCGCGCATGACATAGCCCACGCCGGGGATGTCAGCGCCATCGCAGGCGCCGCCCGCAACGGGGTCCTTTTCGAGGATATGGATGTGGCTTCCGGGCATTTGCGCATCGCGCACCAGGTAGCAAGCTGCGGCAAGCGCGCCCAAACCGGTGCCGATAATGTAGGCACTCTTGTGATCGATGCCCGCAGGCTTCTTGGGGCGAGCAAAGGCTTCGCAGTTTCCGCTTGAATAGTACATGGCTCCTCCTTGCCAACGAAGTTCGTTAACAAGCTTTTGCCCTGATCAACACGGCCTAACCGATACAAGATCGTCATCTTGTACGATTTTTAATCAACGGGGGCGAATTGTATAAATTTGCTTGGCTTTGGTCTCCCAAGGTCACGCCGGGCCAGGCTTCGGGTTGGAAAGTGGACTTCGCGAACTTCCCAACCCGAAGCCTGGCCCGGC
>CABURV010000009.1 GCA_902494035.1 uncultured Collinsella sp. | reverse complement strand
CTTCGTTGCCGTAGCTCGCGGCCGTGTCGAGCAGCCGGTAGCCGACCGAGAGTACGTCCTCCACGGCGCGCTGGCATTCCGCGGCGTCCGGGATCTGGTACACGCCGAAGCCGAGCTGCGGCATCCTGACGCCGTTGTTCAAGGTGATGTAGTCCATGGTGCCTTCCTTCCTCGCAACTTGACGTATCCACCATACGAGGGGCGCCGCGCCGGCGGAAGTTTCCGTTGGTGAGGGTTCTATAACGCTGGGGTGCGCACGGGGTTATAACCCGCGGGTTCAGGGCACCGCACCAAAGGGGGATTCCGCCGAGCGCTCCGCGGTCGTACGCTTGGCGATGAGAGAGTACAGGCCATTGACTCGGGACGTGCCTAACGGAGTTCGATGAACGGGCAGACGTGGGCGCGCGGTCCGGCTTCGCAAACAAATGACGAATATCATAGACAGGGAGAACAGGAATGGACAAGCGCGTTTTGGGAAAGAGCGGCATCGAAGTCAGCCCGCTCGGCATGGGCTGCATGGGAATCACGCACGCGAGCGGAGACCCGATGCCCGACGACGAGGCTGTGAGCGTCGTCCGTCAGGCCCACGAGATGGGCTATACCTTCTTTGACACGGCGGAGTGCTACGTTGGCACGTGCGCCGACGGGACCGAGGCGCACAACGAGGACGTGGTGGGCAAGGCGCTCGCGCCCGTGCGCGACGAGGTTGTCATTGCCACCAAGTTCGGCGTCACGCACGCCCCGGACAAGACCATCCTCGTGGACTCGCGCCCCGAGGTTATCCGTATCTCGGTGGAGAAGAGCCTGCGCCGGCTGCGCACCGACCACATCGACCTCTACTACCAGCACCGAATCGACCCAAAGGTCGAGCCCGAGGTCGTTGCAGGCACCATGGCAGACCTCATCAAGGAAGGCAAGATCCGCGCCTGGGGAATCTCCGAGGCGACGGAGGAGTACCTGCGTCGCGCCGATGCGGTGTGCCCCGTCTCCGCCGTCCAGAACCGCTACTCCATGATGGCGCGCTGGAACGAATCCCTGTTCCCCGTGCTCGAGGAGCTGAATGTCGCCTTCGTGGCATTCTCTCCCATGGCGAACGGCTTTCTGACGGGCGCGTACAGCCACAACACCAGATTCGAGGGCGTCCAAGACTACCGCGATGGCATGCCGCAGTACACAGAGGAAGGCGAAAAGCGCGCCGAGCCCCTCATGCGGTTCGTTCGCGAGCTGGCCGAGCTGCACGCGGCGACGCCCGCCCAGGTCTCCCTTTCCTGGATGCTCGAGAAGAAGCCCTATATCATCCCCATCCCGGGCAGTCGCAAGCCCGAACGACTGCTCGAGAACTTCGGCGCCGCCGAGGTCGGGCTCACCGACGATGAAGTTGCCAAGATCGACGGGCTGCTCAACGGGCTCGACCTCATGGTCTTCGGCGGGCATACGGTAAGGTAGGGAGCCATGAACATTAGACCCTATGTCGTCTGTCACGTCTTTGCCGGGCTCAACGGGCGTATCGACGGCGCGTACATGCTCGACCCCGCCGCCTCGCCCGCACGCGCCGCGTACTCTCGCATGCAGGTCGAGTTCGGGGCGGACGCCGTGGCGTACGGGGCCGTGACCACGAAGGGCTTCGTCGGGTCGCGCCCCCTTGCGCTCGATACCCACGGGAGCGCGCCCAAGGGGGACTTCGTGGCGCCTCATGACGAACGATCGTTCTACGTCTCCGTCGACCCCGCCGAGGAGATTGCATGGGAGTCTGCGACCTATCGTCGCGCCGGCCGTGCGGACGCGCACGTCATCGAGGTCCTCACCGAGGCGGCATCGCCGGCGTATCGCGACTATCTGCGAGAGCGCGGCGTCTCATATGTACTTGCCGGCTCTCGCGGGCTAGACCTCCCGCTCGCCCTGCGCAAGCTGCGCGAGCTTTTTGGCATCGAGCGCCTGCTTGTGTGCGGCGGCGGAAAGACGGACATGTCGTTTCTTGCCGCGGGCGTGCTTGACGAGCTGAGCCTCGTTCTCTCCCCGACGGTCTCGGGGGAGCCCGAAACGGCTTCCGTCTTCGACGAGATGCCTCGCTCAGCCGGCGGTTCGCACGCATTCTCGCTCGAGCGCGTCGAGCGCCTTGCCGCCGACGGCCTCCACCTCGTCTATCGAGTGCAGCGATGATGTCGCGCCGTTCGTTTCTGGAGGCTGCCGTGTGGTTGGCCGCTGCGGGCAGCCTTGCCGGCTGCTCGTCGGGCGGGACCGCCGGGGTCGCGCGCGGCTCCGCTCCGGGCACGGTCACGGCGGACACTCCCATCTACGACGTCATCAACAATCCTTTGTTCGATGGCTACGGGCGGCTGCTCTTTCCCACAACGCTCCATCCGCCGAAGGAGGATATGGCGCTCGACGACCTTTCCGCTTGCCTGCCGTGGTATTCGGAGATCCATACGAGTACCACGGTCGATGTTGTCAGCTATCTGCTGTCAGAGCGCGCAGCGGAACGGACGGTCTTCTATGACATCTACACGGATGCCGAGAAGGCCGACGACCCCTCGCTCGCCAACACGGGGCTCTTCCGCTTCGCTGCCGAGGGAGCGGGCGGCGCGTCTGCACCGTTTGCCGTGGTAAGCGCGGGAGGCGGATTCGCCTACGTCGCTGCCATGCACGACTCCTTCCCACACTGCCTGCATCTGTCCCGTTCCGGCGTCAATGGGTTCGCGGTCATCTACCGGCCGGACGCGCAGCTCGCCTGCGAGGACTTGGCCCGCGCCGTCTCCTTCATCTTCGAGCACGCCGACGAGCTCAGCGTGGACACGTCGGGCTATTCGCTGTGGGGCGGCTCGGCCGGTGCGCGCATGGCGGCATGGGTCAGCGGCTACGGCCCGGCCGCCTTTGGCGCGCCGGCAGGAACGCCCCAGCCCGTGGCGGCCATCATGCAGTACACCGGCATGAGCGAACTGACGGGTGCCGACCCCGCGACCTACGCCTGCGTGGGTGATCGCGACGGCATCGCGAACTGGCGCACCATGCAGGCGCGTCTCGAAGCGCTCTCAGCAACGGGCGTGCCCACGGAGTTTCATGTTTACGAAGGTCTGAGCCACGGCTTTGGCCTGGGTGTCGACACCGTGGCAGAGGGCTGGATCGACGATGCCCTCGCGTTTTGGAAGGCGCAGCGATGAGGATGCCAAGACGTACACACCCCACGGTTATAAGCTGCCTACGAGTAGGAACTTCTCGCCGGATCTTCTCACGCCTATGGTAAAGGCGGTATCAGACAATACGTAAGGAGTGAGACGTATGATTCTCTTCATCAACGGAAGCCCCAACAAGGATGGCAACACGGCGCGCCTGGCGCGCGAGCTCATCGGCGATCGCCCGTACGAGCAGCTGAATCTTGCCGAGCACAAGGTCTACGGCTACGGCCAGAGCTACGGCGACGATGACTTCGAGGACGTGCTCGCGCGCATCGAGGCGGCGGACACCCTGGTCGTGGGGTCGCCCGTCTACTGGCACAGCCTCTCCGGCATGCTGCGCAACCTGCTCGACCGCTTCTACGGTCCGGTGCGCGAGGGCAGTATGAGCGGCAAGACGCTCTATTTCGTGTTCCAAGGTGGCGCGCCCACGCGCGAGATGCTCGATTGGGGCGAGTACACCATGAAGCGCTTCGCCGCGCTCTACGGCATGACCTACGGCGGCATGGTCGACAACACGCACGAGGCAAGGGCGCTCTCGAAGAAGCTCGCGTAGTCCCGACTTGCGTAACCCAGTTCGGCGGCGGTGGGCCCGTGAAGATGGAGGCCCACCGCCCCTTTTCGTTCGCCTAGCGTATGATCGGACGGGCGCTGCGGACGACTACCCGCATGAGCAGGGCACCCAGAAATGCGGAAAGCCATCCCATGATGTCCTCGTCATGGGCAAAGAGGTAACCGCCCGCCCCGTGCTGGCCCGCGTCCGCAGCAAAGCCCCGCTCAGTGAAGTAGCTCGTGGGCTTGACATCGAGCACGACCAGCTCGCTGATGCGCTCCTCGGAAAGCCTGCGAGCTCGATAGGCGGCGCGAATCTCCTCGTACGCCTCGCGCGCGGGCCCGGAGCCGTAATAGTCGTCGTTCTCGCCGATAGCCATATACACGGGAACCTCAGCTGCGGTGAGCGTCTCGATGTCGCCGTCCCAGCGCGAGATGGTGTGAAGCGCACGTCGGTAGAGCTCGGGGCGCGTTCCCAAGACGATGGAGATGGTCTCGCCGCCGCCCGAGCATCCGCTCAGGTACACGTGGTCCGCATCGATGCTGTAGGCGCCGAGCAGCCATTCGGTGAGCTCCACCACGTCAGCCGCGGATTGCTCGCCCCAGTCGTCGAGCTGGGGCGAGGCCACGATCGTGTCGGCGATGTAGTCGTTCGCCACAAAGGGATAGTCCTCCTGGAGGTTGGCGCCCACGCCCTGGAAGTAGAGCCCCTCCCAGCCGGGGCAGGCCACGTAGAGCGCATAGGGCACGGACCCGTCGTAGGAGTCCGGCACATGGAGCGAGAAGTGCAGCGTCCTGCCCGATGGCGTCTGCAGGGCGTCGTCAACGACGAAGCCGCGGTCTGTCTGCGACCCCTCCGTGAGGACGTAGCCGCCATGCTCACGGGCATCCACGCAGCCGACCAGGCCTCCCCCGAGTACCAGCCCGCCCGCAGCGAGCGCGGCAGCCTCGATAAAGGACCTGCGTGAAAGATGGCTCACGTGCATAGTTCCTCTTTCTGAATGAACCAAGCCGAAGCCGCAGGCTTTCGGCTTGGCGAGAAGCGCATCAGCGGCCGCTGTTGGCCTCTTGCAGCTCGGCAAGGGTCACGTGCTCGTTGCGGAAGCGCGCCGCGGGATTCTTGTCGCCCGCCGCGCAGGTGATGGCGTGCGCGGGACAGGCGTGCATGCAGGCGAGGCAGGCGTTGCAGCCAAAGTCCGCCTGCGCGTTACGGACGGCCTTGCCGCCCTTGAGAGCGATGCAGCCAGCCGGGCACACCTTTGCGCACGCCCCGCATCCTATGCACTTCTCGGAATCAACGGTCAGGAATCCGCCCAGCGCCGCCGGCTCGAAGCGCAAGCCCCGGCTCACGAACTGCTCGTGCGCCGCGCGGTCCTCGTCGGTCACCGGCTCGATCCAGCGGTGCCGCGTGGATACGGCCGCGCGGATGCGCTCGAGATTCTCGCCTATCTTCTTCTCGGGGATGCGGGCGCGCTGCTCGTCCATGTCGAAGTTGGGCAGCCAGTTGTCCACCATGAGGAGCGTGGTCACGTAGGCAGGGTTGAGCCCCGCTGTCCGCGCGTTCTCCAGGCACAGCTCGACGGCGTTGGCGTGCCGGTTGCCGTAGGTGCAAACGAAGTAGAGGTAGGGCGTGTCGAGCGTCGCGCGCTCGAGGAACGTCTTCACCATGTCGGGCATCATGTGCCCGTAGATGGGGTACACGATGCCAATCGTATCGTCCGCGTAGGCGAGCTCGCCCTCGCGGCGCAGCTCCTGCGGGATGCTCAGGACCCTCTCGCCCTCCGCGGCCAGCTCGCGCGCCACGTAGAGGCAGTTGCCCGTCCCGGTGAAGTATAGGATCATTCGAAACTCCCAGATTGTCAGCGGTCTGTCATCTCTAATTGCTTATGCCAGGCCGAGACCGGCGACCCAATCACGAACCCCGGACTCGTCCACACTGGACGAGAAGCGCTGGCCCTCCTGCCACTCCCCGCTGCCCGCGGCCTCGGCGAGTAGCTCGCCGCTCCGGCCAAGACTCGAGGAGGAAGAGGTGCAGAACGGGAGCACCGTCTTGCCGTCCCAGTCGTTGCCTGAGATGAAGTTGTCGATGGGCCAGGCCGCGATGCCCCACCAGATGGGATACCCCACGAGCACGGTGTCGTAGTTCTCCCAGCCGTCCGGCGTGACCTGCGTAAGCTCGACGTCGCGCAGGCTCTCGTCCTCGTGCTCGCGGGTCACGCGGCTACTGTCGTCGGTCCAGTCGAGGTCATCGTCGGAGTAGGGCTCCGTAGGCGTCACCTTAAAGAGATCGGCGCCGAGCTCGTCGGCGATGGTCTGAGCTACGGCAGCGGTGTGGCCCTGTGCCGAGTAGTAGGCCACGAGGACGTTGCCGCCTGCAGCGGGCGCGGCGGCGGGCTGGTCCTCGGCGGCGGCTTGGCCGTCGTCACCCTGGTTGCAACCGGAGAGCATCGTTGCGCACAGCGCGGCTCCGAGTAGGAAGTTTCTTCTAGTCACGGTCGGGTTTGCGGTCATGGGGCATCTCCTCCGTTGGCTTGGTTGGTCCGTTATCGTCTGAGCGCTACTCCTGCGCGTCGAAATCGGGGCGCATGGCCAGGTAGCCCTCGAGTGCTTCCTCAGTGGCGGTGTAGTAGGTCATGGTCCCGTCGAGCTTGGCAATCTCGGCCATCTCGTCTTCGGTGAGGGAGAAGTCGAAGATGTTCGCGTTGTCGGCGATGTGGGCGGGGTTCTTGGAGCCGGGGATGATGGAGGTGCTCATCTGCACGTGCCAGCGCAGGATCACCTGGGCCGGGGTCTTGCCGTACTTCTCGGCGAGAGTGACGAAGACGGGCTCCTCCAGAAGACCTTTGTCGCCGTGGCCGAGCGGGTACCACGCCTCGATCACCGTGCCGTACGGCGCGAGGTAGGCGCGCAGGTCGTGCTGGGCGTGGTGGGGGTGGCACTCAACGGTCACGAGCTGCGGCTTGATGTCGGCGACCTCGATGACCTCGGCGATCTTGTCTTGCGGGAAGTTGGAGAGGCCGAGGGCGCGCACCTTGCCTGCGCGGTACGCCTCCTCCATCGTGCGCCACGCGGCCAGGTAGTCGCCTACCGGCTGGTGCAGGATGAGCATGTCGACGTAGTCGAGCCCCAGGCGCTGGAGCGTGGCGTCCACCGCCGGCATGCCCGCGTCGTAGACGCTCGGCCAGAGCTTGGTGGAGACGAAGATCTTGTCGCGTGCGATGCCGCTTTTGGCGATGGCACGGCCCACGGCGCGCTCGTTCATGTAGGCGTTGGCGGTGTCGATGTGCTCGTAGCCAGCCGTGAGCGCGGCGGTTGCGGCCGCCTCGGCCTCGGCCGGGGTCATGAGGAAGGTGCCCAAACCCTCGATGGGCATCTCTACGTCGTTGTTGAGCTTCAGATACTCCATGGTCTCCTCCTTAATGGTGACTTTTCGAATACGAGGCTACGGCGTTTACTGACGCGCGAGAAGTTCACGTTGGAATGATGGATATAACCATGGGGTATATACGGCACATAATGCGTGACAGGAGGATCGATGTACAACCCACAGCTTGACACTTTCATCCGCGTGGCGGAGGCGGGCAGCTTCTCCAAGGCGGCACAAGAGTCCTTCATCACGCCCACGGCCGTCATCAAGCAGATGAACCTGCTGGAGTCGCGGCTAGGCCTTACGCTGTTCCACCGATCGCATCAGGGGCTTTCGCTTACGCGAGCAGGCAGGTCGCTGCTCGCCGACGCCCGCCATATCGTGCAGTACTCTCAAGAATCAATCGCACGCGCCCGCGTCGCCGAGCGCGGAGAGAAGCGCATCATCCGCGTGGGAGTGTCGCTCATGACGCCCAGCACGCCGCTCACGAAGCTATGGCCGAAGGTGAAGGAACGTTGCCCTGGCATGAGCCTTCAGGTGGTCACGTTTGAAAACACACCCTCGGCGGCGCGCGGTTTGGCGAACCTCGGGCAAGACATGGATATCGTGGTGGGGATTTTCGACGATGCCTTTCTTAAAGAGCGCGGGTGCCTGGGCCTCGAGCTTTCGCGCGAGCCGCTCTGGTGCGCCGTTCCCGTCGACAGCGAGCTCGCCAAACGCGACATCGTCACATTCGACGACCTCCACAATCACAGTCTTATGCTTATACGCCGGGGCTGGAACACCGAAATCGACCGCGTACGCGACGAGATACTCTTGCATCATCCTCAAATCGCGCTCGTAGACTTCCCGCAATATCGGGTGGAGGTGTTCAATCGCGGCGCGAACGAGGACCTCGCGCTTGCGACGCTGCCGTTGTGGGCCAACGTCCACCCCATGCTCAAAACCGTCCCTACCGATTGGGACTGTCTCGTGTCTTACGGGCTGCTTCATTCGCCGCACCCCGCAGACCATGTGCGGGAGTTCCTCGATGCGGTGTCTGCCGTGCTCGAGGCAAAGCATCGATAGGCAATCGCGAACAGATGCGCTTATGCCTATGGGAATAACGGGAACTGGCTTCTGAGCTTGCGTTTTGATACCGTCGAGTACCGCCCGATGTTGTTTCGGCGTCGCCATAGAGCAAAGCCATCAGCGAAATGACGGGAATAACAGCCTCCGAACCTTCTGTTCGGAGGCTTTCTTTTTGCATGTCTGCCTAAACGACTCCTTGCCAAAGCCCCTTGAGCATCGGGCGGCATTATTGAGCGTGGGCGCTATCGTAGGTATCTTTGATCTCTTCCGGCAAATCGTCGGGAATCAGCGCCTTCACTCTATCCTCGTTGCCATCTTGGATCGCCTGCTCGTAGTACCAGCATTTGAACTTCAACATATCCAGCGCACGGTTCATGTTCGCGATTTCCGATTCCATGTGGGCCTTCCGCTCCTCGAACATGGCCTTGCGCTTGGGATATGTCGATGGGCCCTCCGCGCACCATTCCATGAACAGCCGGATGTCCTTGATCTCCATCCCAGCCTTCTTTAAGCATTCGATGACCCGAAGCGCCTCGAGTTCCGTATCGCCGAATCGGCGAATGCCGGATGTTCGCTCCAATTCCGGGAACAATCCCTGCTTGTCGTAATAGCGCAGCGTGGAAACGGGCAGACCGAACATATCCGCCACCTGTCCGATTGTGTACATGGTTCCTCCGGACAAATCTCGAATTTACTCCTTGACCTAAAGTTAGGTTTAGGTATTACCTTTATTTTCGTCAATATATATAAGGAGTGCAAGGGATTTTCGCCAAAGGCGCGCGCTTGCCGGAACGGTTTTCGCCGGCGGCGTGAACGGCGTGGGCGAAATCGCCGGGCATCCCGCTCTGGAGCAGGCGCATCGAATGGGCATGGAAATCTAGGCGCGGCTTAGCTGCGCGAAAGCAGTTTGTACTCAAAACCATCGACAGGAGGAATCAAACATGACGATTAAGCAGACAGCGGGCAGGGATGCCCTGGGGGACTTTGCCCCCAAATTTGCGCAGCTCAATGACGATGTGCTGTTCGGCGAGGTATGGAGTCGAGAAGACGGGCTTTCCCTTCGAGATCGCAGCATAGTGACGGTGGTTGCCCTAATGGCGCAGGGCCTGACGGACTCTTCGTTTCAATATCATCTGATGTCCGCAAAGAACAATGGCGTGACCAGGGCTGAGATAGCGGAAATCCTTACGCATGCGGCGTTTTATGCGGGATGGCCCAAGGCGTGGGCGGCCTTTCGCATGGCGAAGGAGGTCTGGGCGGATGACAATGCCGCTGATGCAAGAGCTAAGCATCAAAACGAGATGGCCTTTCCCATCGGTGCCCCCAACGACGCATTTGCGAAGTACTTTATCGGGCAAAGCTACCTCGCGCCCCTTTCCACCGAGCAGGTCGGCATTTACAACGTTACGTTCGAGCCAGGCTGCCGCAACAACTGGCACACCCATCACGCCAAAAGCGGCGGCGGGCAGATTCTCGTCTGCGTGGCTGGCCGAGGGTTTTACCAGGAATGGGGCAAACCGGCACAGGAGCTGTGCCCCGGCGATGTAGTAAATATTCCCGCAGGCGTAAAGCACTGGCACGGCGCGGCGCCCGACAGCTGGTTCTCCCATCTCGCGGTGGAGGTTCCGGGCGAGGAGGCCTCCAACGAGTGGTTGGAGCCCGTGGACGACGAGCAATACCTTAAAGCGACCGACAAGGAGGCTTAGGTATGGAGCAGTTGAAACTGACGCAGGAATGGGACAAGGTGTTCCCCAAAAACGACAAGGTTGAGCACAGCAAGGCGACCTTCCACAACCGATACGGCATCACATTGGCTGCCGACGTGTACGTGCCTAAGAACGCGGAAGGCAAGCTGCCTGCCATTGCCGTCAGCGGCCCGTTTGGCGCGGTGAAGGAGCAGTCCTCCGGTCTGTACGCGCAGAAAATGGCAGAGCTGGGCTTTTTCGCAATTGCCTTTGACCCGTCCTATACCGGCGAGAGCGGCGGCACGCCCCGCTATGTAGCATCGCCGGATATCAACACCGAGGACTTCTGCGCAGCGGTGGATTTCCTCTCTGTGCAGGAAAGCGTTGACCCGGAGCGTATCGGCATCATCGGCATCTGCGGTTGGGGCGGCATGGCAGTCAATGCGGCGGCCATCGACACCCGTATCAAGGCTACCGCGGCTATGACCATGTACGATATGACCCGCGTGACCGCAAACGGCTATTTTGACGCCGAGGATTCCGAGCAGGCGCGCTTTGAAAAGCGGAAAGCGCTGAATGAGCAGCGTACCGAGGACTATAAAAACGGCAGCTATGCGCTGGCGGGCGGCGTGGTCGATCCGCTACCGGAGGATGCGCCGCAGTTTGTAGCGGACTATTACGCCTACTACAAAACTCCGCGAGGCTATCATTCCCGCAGCCTGAACTCCAACGGTGGCTGGAATGCGACGTCTTCGCTGTCATTTTTGAATATGCCGATTTTGCAATATAGCAGCGAAATCCGCTCTGCTGTGTTGCTGGTGCATGGCGAGAAGGCGCACTCCCGCTATTTCAGCGAAACCGCGTACAGCAAGCTGACCGGGGACAACAAGGAATTGCTCATTATGCCCGGCGCCAACCACACCGACCTTTACGATCAGATGGACATCATTCCGTTTGGAAAGCTGAAGGCATTCTTTGAGGAGTATCTGAAATAAGGCGTGCCTTGTTTTAATGCCAAGTCTCCAGCAACGATTCTTCTAAAGAGAGGGAGTAGCTGAAACGAGGCGATTGATTAACTCCATTCGTTTTGGTTACAAGAAAACATGCTGCGCGCCTGCAGCATGAAGGAGAGGGAATCCTATGAATATCGTTGTATTGAGTGGTAGCCCGCGCAAGGGCGCCAATACCGACACCATGGTCGAGGCGTTTGCCGAGACCGCGCGCGAGGTCGGCCATACGGTCGAGGTTATCCGCGTTGCCGGCAAAAAGATCGCTGGTTGTCTGGGATGCCAGTACTGCTTTACCCATGAGGGCACCTGTGTGCAGAAGGACGACATGGCCAACGTGATCGAGTCGCTGAAAGGTGCCGATATGGTCGTCTTTGCCTCGCCTATCTACTGGTTTGATATCACCGCGCAGGAGAAGGCCGCCATCGACCGTCTATACGCCTTCGGTGCCACGGGCTTCCCGTTCACCAAGACGGCCCTTTTGCTCGATAGCCACAGCGAGGGCGTCTATGATGCGGCGATCGCTATGTACAAGTCAACCTGCGCGTACTGCAAGTGGGAGGACCAAGGCATTATCACCATCAGCGGTATGACCGAGCGCGATAGCATGGCATCGTCATCCAAGTTGGAAGAGGTGCGAGAGCTCGCTCGCAAGCTCGCCTAAGGGCAAGAAGAACGCATGGCAATCGGTGTTGGTGGAAAATGCTTGCTATCCTTACCAAGAGGAATGCTGATTGCCATGCGTTGATGCTTCCGCGGACAATTCCGGCGTGCTAAAACGCCTTCTCGTTCAAGAATTCCCTGAACGCGGGAATGTCAAAGCCAACGAGACCACGCCCGCGCTCTCCGATGACGCCGTCCTCCAGGAGGCGGCGTTTGTATTGGCTTGCGTAGTTGCTGGCGACGCCCATGCGTTTGGCTATCTCCGAGACCCTGCTGGGGCCAGAATCGGGCAGCATCGCGAGTAAAAACTCAATGTCTTTATCGGAAAGCTCCCGATAGGTCGTTTCGAGAGAAGCTCGATGTCATGCTTCTCGAGTTGCCTGAAGACGCCATTCATGCACGTGCGCCAGTTACCCTGAGTCTCCTGAGCATATGTCCAATCGATGCCGACTGGCCCAATCTCAACGCCGCTTATGCACGCGCGAGGCTGTGAGAGGCGGCTATCTGCCGCTTCTTTGGTTCGCTCGATAATATCTTCGAGCATGCCTGGCATGGCGGAGCCATTTGCTGCGATCCATGGTGGCCCTTTTGCAGGTTTTGCTAGTTTTTGCAACTTTTGCTAATTTTTGCAAGTTTTGCTAACGGCTCAACATCTCTTGTGCCGTGGGGTTGCAGGAGTGAAAAACGGGGATTCCTATTATTCCGACTACGTTGCAACGAGCGGGGCCCGGAGCGCGATGTTGCTGCGCTCCGGGCCCCGCTGCTTTGTAAACCCATGACGGTTTGGCCACCGTTGTTTTAGTCAAACAGACTCGGCATGTCGTTTTCCTTCATGAGGGCGCCGGCGGAGGGCAGGCTCTGCGCGGTGAATTTCTCGGCCGAGACGCCGGCGCCAAGGATCTCCTCGGTTGTGCCGACGGTGGTAACCGAGCGGCCCTTCTTGGCCGTAAAGGCCTGGACGCCCTGCGTGTTGGTAGTCGTCTTGGTCTTGAGCAACGACGTGTTGAAGTTCATCAGGCGGTAGTCGCTCGACACCAGCGCGATGTCGCGATCTTCCTTGAGCACCTGGGCATACAGCAGCTTGCTGCCACCGTAGATGGCGTTTTTGAGGCGCTTGCGGTTGGTCTTGGTGACGTATCCAGAAAGCGCGACGCGCACCACGCGGCCGTTCTCAAAGACGAACAGCACGTCGGCCTTGTAGTCCTCGGGGTCGATGACCCAGATGACGCTCTCGTCGGGCTCCATCTCAAGGTCGGTGGGCAGGTACGAGCCCAGCTGTGCCGACTTGGTATCCTCAAACGCCGCAACCTTGCACTTGTATACCTGGCTCTTGTTGGTAAAGACCAGCAGCTCGTGGGTGTTGGAGGACGGGAACTCGATAAAGGGCTTGTCGCCGTCTTTGTACTTGAGCGTGGTGGCCTTCTTGAGCACGCGGTCGGTCATCTTTTTGAGGTAGCCGTCGCGCGAGAGCATGATGGTAACGGGGTATTCCTCGACCTCGGGCTCCAGGCTCACCTCAATGACCTCGTGCGGCTCAATCCTGCCCGTGCGGCGCGGCATCACGTACTTCTTGTTGACCGCGGCCAGCTCGTCGCTGATGACCTTCTTGATGTTATCCTCGCTGGAGAGAATCTCCTCAAGCTCAGCAATCTCGCCCTCGAGCTTGGCGATGTCCTTGGTGCGATTGAGGATGTACTCCTCGTTGATGTTGCGGAGCTTGAGTTCGGCAACAAACTCGGCCTGGGTCTCGTCGATGTCGAAACCCTTCATAAGGTTGGGCACGACCTCGGCCTCGAGCTTGGTGCCGCGGATGATGGCGATGGCCTTGTCGATGTCGAGCAGGATTGCCTCGAGGCCGTGCAGCAGGTGCAGGCGCTCGGACTTTTTGCCCAGGTCAAAGTTAATGCGGCGACGCGTGGACTCAATACGCCACTTGACCCACTCGTGCAAGATCTGGCGCACGCCCATAACGCGGGGGTAACCATCGACCAGCACGTTGAAGTTGCACGAGAACGAATCCTGCAGCGTGGTCGAGCGATAGAGCTTGGCCATGAGCTTGTCGGGGTCGACGCCGCGCTTAAGGTCGATGGCGATGCGCAGGCCCGAAAGGTCGGTTTCGTCGCGGATGTCGGCAATCTCCTTGACCTTGCCCTCTTTGGAGAGCTTGACGATGCGCTCGATGATGACATCGGTCTTGGTGGTGTAGGGGATCTCGTAGACCTCGATGATGCGCTCTTCGGGAATCCAACGCCAGCGGGAGCGGATTTGGAAGCTGCCAAGGCCGGTCTCGATAATCTTTTCCATCTCCTCGCGGCGGTAGATGATCTCGCCGCCGGTCGAGAAGTCGGGCATGGGCATATATTCGAGCAGGTCGCAGTCGGGATCCTGCAGGTAGTGCATGGTGGCGGTGCAGACCTCGTTGAGGTTAAAGCCGCAGATGTCGGACGCCATGGCGACGCCGATGCCCTTGTTGGCCGAGACGAGGATGTTAGGAAACGTGGTGGGCAGCAGACGCGGCTCCTTCATGGCGCCGTCGTAGCTGTCGACGAAGTCGACCGGGTCCTTGTCGATGTCCTTGAAGATCTCGGCGCTGATGGGGGAGAGCTTGGCCTCGGTATAACGCGAGGCGGCGTAGCTCAGGTCGCCCGAATAGTACTTGCCAAAGTTGCCCTTCGACTCCACGAAGGGGGCGAGCAGTGCCTCGTTGCCGGTGGCCAGGCGCACCATCGTCTCGTAGATCGCGGCGTCGCCGTGCGGGTTGAGCTTCATGGTCTGGCCCACGATGTTGGCGCTCTTCTGGCGCTCTCCCTTGAGCAGGCCCATCTTGTACATGGTGTAGAGCAACTTGCGGTGCGAGGGCTTAAAGCCGTCGATCTCGGGGAACGCACGCGAGACGTTGACGCTCATGGCGTAGGGCATGTAGTTGACCTCGAGCGTCTGCGTGATCGGCTGGTCGGTGACCTCGGAGTGCAGGCCGATGACGTTCTCGGCGTTGACCTGCTTTTTATTTGGCTGGTTCTTCGTCTTCTTCTTTGCCACGATTTCCTCTTGAACTTCTTATGGGCCGTCGTTGTCGATTTGCTGCTATTGCAGGTCCAGCTGGTCCAGGTATTCCTTGCCGTGCTCGGAGATATGGCGCTTGCGGCCCGCCTCGTCGTTGCCCAGCAGCAGGTTGAACATGGTTTCCATCTTGGTGACGTCCTCGGGCTCCACCTTGATCAGACGACGCGTCTCGGGGTTCATGGTGGTGAGCCACATCATGTCCGGGTCGTTCTCACCAAGACCCTTGGAGCGGTTGATCGAGCACTTTTGGTCGCCGATCTCTTTGAGGATGCCGTTCTTCTCGAGCTCGGTGTAGGCAAAGTAGGTCTTTTCTTTGCAGTTGATCTCGTAGAGCGGCGACTCGGCGATATACACGTAGCCTTCGTCGATAAGCGTGGGCACCAGGCGATAGAGCATGGTGAGCACGAGCGTGCGGATGTGATAACCGTCGACGTCGGCGTCCGTACAGATGATGACCTTGTTCCAGTTGAGGTTGTCCAGGTCGAAGGCGCCAAGGTTTTTGATGCGCTTGTCTTTGATCTCCACGCCGCAACCCAGCACGCGCATGAGGTCCATGATGATGTCGGACTTAAAGATGCGCGGGTAGTCCTCTTTCAGGCAGTTGAGGATCTTGCCGCGGACGGGCATAACGCCCTGGAACTCGGCATCGCGCGAGGTGCGGATGGCACCTGCTGCCGAGTCGCCCTCTACGATGTAGATCTCGCGACGGTTCTTATCTTTGGAGCGGCAGTCGATGAACTTCTGCACGCGGTTGGCCATGTCGGTCTTCTGCTGCAGGTTGGTTTTGATGCTCTGGCGCGTCTTCTCGGCATTCTCGCGTGAACGCTTGTTGATGAGCACCTGCTCCATGATCTTGTTGGCGGCATCTTTGTTCTCGATCAGATAGGTCGAGAGGCGCTCCTTAAAGAATGCCGTCATGGCCTGCTGGATAAAGCGGTTATTGATGGCCTTCTTGGTCTGGTTCTCGTAGGACGTCTGGGTGGAGAAGCAGTTGGTCACCAGCACCAGACAGTCTTGGACATCCTGCCATTTGATGCCGCTCTCGTTTTTGTTGTACTTGCCCTGTTGCTTAATATAAGCATCGATGGCGCTGGTCAGAGCGCTACGGGCCGCCTTCTCGGGCGAGCCGCCGTTCTCGAGCCACGACGAGTTGTGGTAGTACTCCTGCATCATGAAGGTGCGCGAGAAGCACATGCATGCGGTGATTTTTACGTTGTAATCGGGCAGGTCTTCGCGATCGCGACCGCGGCGGTCGGCCTCGATAAAGAAGGGCTCGGTAAGGTAGTCGGTACCGACCTTCTCGAGCACGTAGTCCTCGATGCCCTTGGGATAGCAAAAGTCCTCTTCGGAAAACTCGCCATCGTCGCCTTCGATGCGCAGACGGAAGGTCACGTTGGCGTTGACCACGGCCTGGCGGCGCATGGTCTCGCGATACCAATCGTGGGGAATGCTGATGGAGGTAAAGACCTCAAGATCGGGGCGCCACTTGATGGTGGTGCCGGTGCGGTCCTCGTCGCTGGGCTCAATCTCAAGCGCTTTCTTTTTGGCGCCGACGACCTTGCCCTTCTTAAAGTGCAGGGAGTACTTGTTGCCGTCGCGCCAAACCGTGACGTCCATGTATTCGGAGGCGTACTGGGTCGCGCACGAGCCCAGGCCGTTGGTACCGAGCGAGAAGTCGTAGTCGCCGCCCTGGTTGTTGTTGTATTTGCCACCTGCGTAGAGCTCGCAAAAGACGAGCTCCCAGTTAAAGCGCTTCTCGGAAGGGTTCCAGTCGAGCGGACAGCCGCGGCCGTTGTCCTCTACCTGAATGGAGCCATCGCGAAAGGCGGTAAGGGTGATGAGCTTGCCGTAGCCCTGGCGCGCCTCGTCAACGGCGTTGGACAGGATCTCGAAGGCGGCATGCGCGCAGCCGTCGAGTCCGTCCGAGCCAAAGATGACGGCGGGGCGCAGGCGTACGCGCTCCTCGTCCTTGAGCTGGCGGATACTGTCGTTACCATAGTTTGCGGTGTTTTTTGCCATACTCGCTCTCTCGGTGCTCCTTTGCTGCGTTTAAGTCATATAGATAGTCAAGGTAGCATAGCCCAGCCCATAGGCGATTCCAACCAACACGAAATCCATCGAACAACCGTTCGGAGTTCGATGGAGATTCGTTTACTCGGACAAAACCGAGTCGGTTATGTCCGAGTAAGTTTGAAGGCGGCCGGATGCGTCTTGCTGCGTTTACGGTTGGATACGTTGTCGAAAACGTGTCGTGCGGATTGTTGGATCGAATCGAACATTGGGACAGACGTCTCGTTTTATGGGCCGGGGGCGTGCATGTGCGAGTTCTTTTGGCCCATAAGGAACGCTGGTGGGTCGTTATTTGGGCCACGGGTCACTTCGCCGGCGCCGTGTTTCGTCATACGCTCATTGTGGAAGCCGATGCCACGGGGCGACGAAGACCTCGGGCAACGGATGAGCTGCAAGCGAAAGGAGCGGTGAGGATGATGAAGCCCATGACGAAGAAGCTGCTGTTAGGAATTCCCACCGTGGCGCTTTCGGCTGTGTTGGCGTGTACGCTTGCTTGCTGCGGCGGTAATGCGCCGAGTGGCTCGGGCGGGAGCGCACCTGTGCAGGAGAAGTCCAAGAAGGCCAAGGCCTATGATTCGCAGACGGTCGAGGTAGCAGGCATTACCTATGAGTCTGTGGCTCACGGTACGTTCTATCGCGGTGATGCCAAGAAGCAGGACGGCTTTTACCTGCACATCAAGATCACCAACAACAACACAAAGAACAGGACGTTCAGTTCCTTTAACGTGCATGCTGCCCAGGGCGATCTTGAGGCAGGCGACCCGTTGTTTACTTCCGGCAAGGCGGCTGTGCTCGACTACGTTGCAAGCGAGGCCCCCGATGATCTGCACAAGGGAATTGACCTTTCCGAGAGGCCAGATATCGGTCCGGGCGAGACCGTTGAGTATGTCTACTTCTGGGCGCCCAAGACGGCGTACTACGGGCCCATCACTGTCGAGTTCGTAGACGCTTACGCCCCCGCCAAGAATCACGAAGCCATGCACTTTGACACCATGGGGTGCGAGACCAAGGAGTTCAAGGCTGCCGGCGGTGTGGCCGATTCTGGTGACGCGGCCAATATGACCGGCATCGATTGCGCATCGTACAGTATCGAGGCCGCCGATGGGTACACGCTGGATTCGTCCAACGAAGAGCACGAAAAGGCAAACTTCTTCCACGATGAGACTGGAGGACGCCTGAACATCAGCATTTTCCCGCGCTCGCCGGAGGAAGAGGTTGCAAGCCTAGAGCAGGTCTACGAAGGCAAGGAGACAACAACCGACCAGGTCGAGTACAACGGCATAACGTGGCTGCGCTTTACCGGTCCCGACAACGGCCATACGCTGTTTGCGACGGCTCCCGCGACGGGTGAAACCGTCCGTGTGTCGATCGGCTGGAAGATCGACTGGGATGCTGCCGTGCCCATGATGGAGGCGCTGAAGCTCAAGTAGCGGACTGCGATTCCCATGTCAGGCGACTCAGGGCTGGCTCCGAGTTATCGGGGCCAGCCCTTTTTTGATGTTCGATGAGCCGAGTCGGCGTTTCTCACAAAAGTAACTAGGCGCTAGCGAGGCCTATCCGAATTGACCTCATCGGCGGTGTTGTTTTCGAGCGCCGTGCGGCGGGCACTGTAGGCGACGAGGCCGGCACCAGCTGCGGCGAGTGCTGCTGCGGCTGCCGTAAGGGGGGCGTTGACATCGCCCGTGCCCGCAAGCGCGCCCGCTTTTCCGGTGCGCTTGTTATTGCCGTGGTCCTTGCCACTGCCGGAGCTGCTTCCGCCCGCGCCGCCGCCCTTGTCAGTACCGCCGCCACTCGAGCCGCCACTGCCGTCCGCCGTCATCGGTGCATCGTGAAGTCCTGTCGTATCCGCGTTGTCGCATACGCCGACCTGAACTTCTGAGCGTTCGCATGCCGCGTCGGACACATGAAGTTCGTGCAGTACGGCACCAAGCGCCGAGTTTGCGCCCGGTCGAATTTCCTCGAGCGTTACGGGATCGAGCGCCACCAGATTACGCGCCTTCGCATACAGCGTTACGCGTTTGCCCACCTCGTCGCCCCAACTCTCTGGGATGGCAAAGCTCATGCGGAACTGTGCCGTGCAACCCGGTGCCAGCACGGCGTTGCCGTTGTCGGCTGCCAGCGGGTGCGTAGCAAAACGTGTGCCCAGCGTCTCGAGCGCGTACTTCACGTGTGCCATGTCGTTGGCCGAAGCGTCCTCGGCAAGCTCCGGATCGTAGATCGACGCCATGCGTGCGTTTGCTCCGAATCCGATGGATGCGCTGGAGAACGGCTGGCTGGAGCCCTCTCGGTACAGATCGATCGTGCCGGCGGTCAGCAAGGTGTTGCCGTCGTTTCGCACCGTGACCATGAAGGATTCGCCTGCTGCCCCGGGCACCACCGCGCCCGAGGTAGCGACCGCGCCCGTCGGAGTGGCACACGCCACCAAGGGCACTTCGATGCCGTGCAGCTCCGCCTTGCTCTGCTCGGCACTCACAATGTGCGTGGCGAGCGCGGAGAGCATGCCTCCCGACGTTAAAAATGTCGTTATCTGATCGACAGGGTGGTCCAGCTCGCACATCACGAACGGCTCCGTGAACAGATCGCCTGCCAAGGTGCTGGCGAAGATGCGGAAGTGCTTGCCCATCACTGCTACCGGGTTGCCTTCTTCGTCGTAGGTTTGTCCCACCTTGCCATCGGTGTTCTCTACATAGAGCACGCACCTGCCGTTGTTGCTTACGCTAAACGATGCCGGGCCACAGCCTGCGGCACCTACGGGCTGCGTTGCAAATGCCGATGCGCCTCGCGTCCAAGTAATATGCTGCAGTTGCTCGTTGACGGTTGCCAAAAAGCCCGAATGTTGTGGCCACGGCACCGCGTGGGGTACTGTGGCATCTGGCGACATAACGCCCCAGCCCGCAATGGACTGGCCGATCACGGCGTACGATGCGCAGCCACAACCGCCTGCAGTCTCGTATGCAACGGGCACCACCATTTTGCCATTGATATTCTCGGGCTCGCCCAGCTCGATACTCGATGGTGCTTGCGGAAAGTGGAGGACCTGACGGAACGTGAGACTGTCGCCCAAATTATCCGACCACAGGGTAAAGCATTCCAGCGCAACCTCGGCCTCGCTGCCGAGCGCCTTCTCTGCGGTGGTTCCGCGGCGGTGGAGGTAAGCGCCCGACAGGCGCCCGTCGACCAGCGTCTTGCCCACCGTGATACGCGGGCACTGCAGGCAATGGTAGCCATCCTCCTGAAGGCGGCCGCGCGAGATGCTGCGCCACGACGTGTGCGATATCACGCGAACTCCGCCGTTGCTTATGCGCAGGCGCACGACGGACAGTATGCCGGATGTGCTCGCCGTATCGAAAAGGGTGTTGTCGCCGGCGGGGCGCTCGCCCGAGACCAGCAGCACGTAGGCATCTTGGTT
The DNA here is from genome assembly GCA_902494035.1 of uncultured Collinsella sp. GTDB lineage: Bacteria > Actinomycetota > Coriobacteriia > Coriobacteriales > Coriobacteriaceae > Collinsella. The sequence goes on along the minus strand of CABURV010000009.1, from coordinate 22,291 downwards.
TCCTCTTCCGTCTGTATATTCCACCACGTCGAAGTCGTAATCGTATATGCTGTCGCGCTCCACGTCGCCCTCGCCAAACCCAAGGGGAAAGTCCACAGGCGTGGGAGCGGACCACGTCCCGTTTGCCTTTGTGTGTACCACCAGGCGCGAGCGACCATTGTCGCCGTAGCGCACCGAGGCGATACGGAACAGGCATTCTACGCCGGCAATCATTGCCAGCTTCATGTGGGCTTCGCTGAGCGCGCCAGCAAACAGCACGTTGTCGCTCGAGGGCTTGATGCCGCCACGCTCGTCCTCCGACACGCCGGCAGAATCGGCGTTCGGGTCGGCAACGGTGTTCGTTGCCTGACCGATGTAGGTGTACTCATACATCGGCGCGGCGTTTTCGTCGTTCTCTATCAGTGCATGGACGAAATGCTCGATCTGTCCCGTGTCGTCGCTTTCTGCATCCGCCTCGAGCTCAATGCGCGTGACCGCCCGATCCCAATCGCGCACGACAGGCGCGGCGTTTACGGCAGCGGCCTTAACCTCGGCGCGTGCGAGCAGTTCGGCGTTGGTGACGATGGTGGCCGATGCGATAAATTGCGGCACGCCGCCCGCCTCAATGTTGCCGGCCGAGCCGAAGCAGGCATCCAGCGTATAAGGCGTATCTCCACCCAATGCGAGCTCAGAGCGCTGGAGCACATACTGGTCGCCATTGTTCACCGACATATTCCACGAATCGATGAGCGTGGGCCACGACCCCGACCAAGCCTTGGTGGTCCACTTGAACATTACGAATTGGAGTATCACATCGACATCGACGTCTGCACCTACGCGCAGTCGCGGAAGCTGGTGTCCATCTGCCTTCTCGTACCCAATGAACAGCGTGAGGGATGCGGCGCCGCGCACGGCAGACGAAGCGACGCCTGCAACGCCGGCGCCAAAGGTGACGGCAAGCCCGATCTGGATGGTGAACGAGCCCGACGTGTTTGAATAGTCGAGCGAAATGTTTTTAAAAAACGCCGCGCCGCTGCCGTGCGTGTGGGCACCCACGGCGAGCGCCAGTTTTGCCAGCACCCAGGGGTTGACGTTTAGGAAAAATGGCACCGGTCCTAGGGTAAACTGCTCGGTCCAATTGAGGTCGGTTCTTACCTGGAAGAGGGCCTTAATATTGCCGTATGCGGGGTCGTTGTTGTTACCCCAGGTTTTGCCCACCCAATCGTAGGCGAGCGAGCCGTACAGCTGTGTGGCGATATCCATCGTGAACAGCGGCGTGCAATGGTGGCGAAGGAGCTTGGTGTTTCTTGGATCGGTGCCCGAACCGGCACTCATCCTCTTGTACTGATTCCACTTCCCCTCCATCTCGTCGAGGTAGCGGTTTGCCTGCTTGGCGCCCGACTCGCGCGGTGACTTCTTCCAGTATTCCGGATCAGGGTTGCCCGAATCGTTCATATAGCTAGCTGGTTTGTACCCTCCGCCAAACAGCACGTATCCAGCAAACGAGAAATCGAACAGAATGGGAAATGTGGGCATCCAGCACGTGAACTTATTGCCGCCGATACCGGGAAACGCCGCGGGGAAATCAAACGGAGTGATCTCTTGGTCCATGGTGGTGGGAATGATGGTGGTCGAGCCCGATTCCGCCTTTGCGGCCGGCGCGGTGACAACGGCCATAGGGGATGAGAGCGTGTAGGTTTTGCCCTGGTAGTCGAGCATAAAGCGCAGCTTGCACCCTTCCTCCAGAAGGCCCGAAGCTGCATCGAGGAACGTGTCTTCAAGCGTGAACGTCGCCAGATTATCCGCGCCCGATGCGCTGGCCTTGATCTGGCCGATCTGCGTGACGGTTTCGGGTGAGCTGCCCGCAGCGGGCATCACTTTATTGATATGCAACGTTGCCTGCCCGCCCTGCGGCAGATGAGCCTGCACGGTAAAAGCGTGCGTGTCGGGCTGGTCGTTTGCTGCTTCGTCCGCTGGCATTGCCATAAACGTGGCGTCGGCGTACTGGATGTCCCATTCGTCGAACGTGAGCTGTCGAAAGTACGGCTCGCCATCGGAGAGCGGACGTGTGGGTGCGGTAATAGCGGTGCCGCCCTGGATACGCGCAAGGGGAATCTCGACATCGCGGTAGCCTGCCATGCTAATGGAGATGCCGCCGTTAAAGTCGTACGCGTCGAGAAGCGTTGCCTCGTCCACGTAGCCTTCTGAAAGAGGGGCGACCTCAAAGATGGCCGTGCCTTCGTCATCGGTCGTGGCGGTGAGCTGCTTGCCTGCGGCATAGCGCGATATGAGCGTGACCTGGGCACCCGTGATGGGCGTATTCTTGTTGGCGACGTCGACCACGACCACACCAAACATGGTGCGCGAGAGCACCAAGACCTTGAAGGGATCATCTTCGTCGGCGTATGCCTCGGCGGGGGCGAACGGCAATATGAAGGCGTTTGCGCTTCCCGGCACGCGCGGCAACATAATGCTCGCCAGCGAGGACGCTCCGGCAACAAGTAACGAACGGCGATCAAGCATCTTTGGCTCCCATCCCGCAGGTATCGGTGGAAATAATCCAATTTTGCGAGAAGGCATCCTGTCACGGTAGTGCCGTCCGAGGGCCAAAATGTCCAATTTGAGCGAGCGAAGCGCCGGGGCTCCGGGGCGCACGTGCCGCGCTAGGCAGTCTGGCCGCTAACGCAGCATATGCGCGACCAGTTCGGTGCGCGTGCCGATGCCAAGCTTTGCATACACGTTGGACAGTCGATTTTTAACGGTACCTGGCGACACGCCCATGTGGCGTGCGATTTCGGCGTTGGTCCATCCGCGGCAGGCGAGCATGGCCATGGTGAACTCCGTGGTCGTTAAATCGTCGGCAACGTCCTCGCCCGAATCGGGGTTGTGGATGCGCCGCCAGCCGTAGCTGAATCGATACGTAATCTCGATGATACGTGCGAAATCGTCAGGGTATTGCGATTTTAGGCATGCCTCGATGAGCCCCTGCAAAAGGCCGTGGTGCTCGCCAATGAGCTCGATAAGGCCGTCGGGGCGCGCAATGTTCCAAGCGGCTCCGAAGTGCGTTTTTGCGGCGTCGACGTCTTTGAGACTCATGCATGCCATGGAAGCTGCCAGGTGCAGGAACAGTTCCGAGATCGGATAGCTCCCCTGTTTCATGATCAGGGCGTTTTCCGCCATGCCCAGACTGCGGCCATATTCGCCGCGCAGGTACAGGGCATGCGCCATCACGTAGCTGGCGAACAAGCGCAGGCCTTCGGGCAGATGCGCCGCAAGCGGATAAAACTCTTCGGCAGAATACGGGGAAGACAAGTGCAGCAGGACGCTTGCGGCCGAGGCGAACAGGATATGCGTGGCGTGGACGGCGGGTGATTCCTCGTCAGTTGGCGTATCGAGGATGCCCGCAAGACAACGGCGGGCGTCGGCGATACGGTTGAGCGACAGGCTGGCGTATCCGCAGATAAAGCATGCGGAATAGCGCAGTGCGGAATCGGTGGCGTCAAGATAGGGGCGCGCCGTCTTGGCAGCGAGGGCGGCCTGTCCGCGAAAGTACAGCGCTTCTGCCGTGGCGATGGTGCGTGAATCGGGGTCGGAAATGCCTGCAACCGCAGCGTCAATCTGCCCCGGCACAAAGGCAGTGCACATCAACGGCATGGGAACGCATGGGTAGCCATCGCAGTCCATCTTCCATCTCCCAACAGCTGGCAACAATAGCAGCAATTGTACTCCTGTTGCTCGGGACCCCTTTCGTTTTACTGCTCGGTTGACGCTGCGGATCGTTTTGGAAGGCTTACGAGCATGGTGGTCCCGTTCTCGGAACTTGTTTCGACCTCTACTGTGCCACCGTGAAGAGCTGCAATCTCCCAAACGAGCGCTAGTCCGAGTCCTGCGCCGCCGTATGCTCTGCTGCGGGATTTGTCTAGACGAAAGAACGGTTGGAAGATGCTCTCACGGTACTGCTTGGGTATTCCCGGGCCCTGGTCCTCGACTCGCAGGAACACGTGGCTGTCGTTGTCGCAGATGGAGACGGTAACGCTCGAGCCGGGGCGGCTGTAACGGATGGCGTTTTCGGTCAAGTTAAACACCAGCCGATAGAGGAGCGCATCGTTCCCGATTACTAAAGCGTCTCCAGCACAATTGAGGGCTATGCCCTTATTCTCGGCAAGTGGCACAAGGTCGGTGAGGACCTCTTCGGACAAGGGACCAAGCTCCACATCGTCCTCGCAAGGAACGCTGCGGAGCTCACTCATCTCGAGCAACACCTTGGTCATCCGCGACATTCGCTCAGTTTGTTCTTGTAGCAGGCCGAGCAGCTCGGCCGTTTCGGGTTGCAAACCGGAGCGCTCGGAAATGAATAGTTCAATCTGTGCTTGCATAAGGGCGAGCGGGGTGCGCAGCTCGTGTGCGGCGTTGCCGGTAAACTGACGCTGTGCAGAGAACCCTTCGCCAAGACGGGCGATCATGTCGTTGAAAGAGGCACTGCATCGTTGTAGCTCGGTGGGCACATCTTCACTGAGTCCGATTTCGCTTAGGTTGTCAGGCTGCACACGCTCAACCTGGGCGGCAAAAGCCCGTAACGGTTTGAGCGTACGGCCGCTCACAAAGTATGCCAGCACGCCGCCAAGGAGTGTGACTCCAGCCGTGATGCACCAGGTTGTCGTGCCAAAAGACTCCTGTGCGTCGTTTACGACGATCGTGACTTTGTCATCGGGGGTCGCTTTCGTTGGGTCGAACGCCTGGGGCGAATCTTCGCCGGTTGCGTTAAAGGCCGAGATGTTACTGCCGATGGCATCCATGTAGCGCATGCCCGTATAGCCGACCAGGCAGTTTGTCAGCACGCATGCCGCACACGTGAGCAGTGCCGTCATAATCGTTATGCGCCATTGCAGCGAAAGCCTTTTCATTCGTTATCCTCCATAACGTAGCCCTCTCCAATCCGATTGCGAATCGGGTCGTATCCCAAAGCGCTGCGCAACTTTTTTCGGAGCGACGAAATATGAACGCGGGTTGCGTTGCTAAAGCTGTTCACGCTGCTATCCCAAACGTGCTCGATAAGCTCCTCTTGACTTACCGGACGCCCCTGATTAAGCATCAGGTATTCCAAGATTCCCGTTTCCTTGCGCGTAAGAGATAAAGCCTCGCTGTTCACGGAGGCGATGCGCGCCTTGGTGTCAAAGCGGAGCTTTCCGCAGGTTAAAACTACGTCGCTTTGTGTAAAGCGTCTGAGGGTAAGGCTGCGAATCCTTGCTGCAAGCTCGTCCAGATGGAACGGCTTGGTGAGGTAATCGTTGGCGCCGGCATCGAGTCCGGCGACTTTATCGGATACTTCGCCACGTGCGGACAGAATCAGTACCTTAGTCTCGCAGTCAGTTTTCCTAAGTTTCCTGAGCACGGTCATGCCGTCGATGCGGGGAAGGTTGAGGTCGAGTACCACGAGGTCGAAGGCCTCAACGTCCAGTAGGTCGAGCGCCTCCTGTCCGTCGTGACAGCAGTCGACGCTGTACGCCAAGTTTCGCAAGCTGCGCGCGATTGCGTCACACAGCGCCCGCTCGTCCTCGACGATCAAAATACGCATAACAGTCTCCTTGCACATTTCAAATCGCGCTTAACACGGATTTTATAGCCGATATGGTCCAATGGTCGCGTAACGAAAGGAGTGGTCAGGTTGTTCAAAGCGGTAAAACCCGTGGTACAGGTCGCTTTGTTGATCGTCGGAATCACCATGGTGTGCTTTGGTGTTATGCGTGGCGAGGCGGATGCCGTGCTGGCCAAAGCGATTAGGCTGTGCTTGGAGTGTATCGGAATTGGATAAAAGAGAAAACACTGCGTCGCATGTTTTGGCTCGATTTCGCGGATTCATTCAGGCGGCGGCGACGCTCGTCACTAACATTCACCTGCCAAACTTTGCCAAAGGCGGCATCTATCAGGGCGCGGGAAAAACGGTCTGCGTACCTGGACTTAACTGCTATTCGTGCCCCGCGGCATCGGGTGCGTGCCCCATCGGGTCGTTCCAGTCGGTGGTAGGTTCATCCAAGTTCAACTTTTCTTACTATGTTACCGGTACGCTCATTTTGCTCGGCGTGCTGCTGGGACGCTTTGTATGCGGCTTTCTGTGCCCGTTTGGCTGGCTGCAGGAGCTGCTTCATAAGATTCCCGGCAAAAAGTTCTCCACGAAAAAGCTCAAGCCGCTCACGTACATCAAGTACGTCGTGCTGCTGTTTGCCGTGGTGCTGCTGCCCGTCTTGGTGGTTAACGACGTGGGCATGGGCGACCCGTTCTTTTGTAAGTACATCTGTCCACAGGGTGTGCTCGAGGGCGCAATTCCGCTGGCCATTGCCAACGCCGGCATTCGATCTGCGCTGGGGCAGCTCTTTACCTGGAAACTTGCCGTTCTCATTGCCGTGGTAGTGCTGAGCGTTTTGTTCTATCGCCCCTTCTGCAAATGGATTTGTCCACTTGGCGCATTCTATGCGCTCATGAATAGGGTGTCCCTACTGGGGATTCGGGTTGACGCATGCAAATGTGTCTCGTGCGGCAAGTGTTCAAGGGTTTGTCAGATGGACGTTGATGTGGTCCGCGCGCCCAATCATGCCGAATGTATCCGGTGCGGAAAGTGCATCGGGGCCTGTCCTGTCGATGCCATCAGCTATCGCTATGGCCTGGATGTATCGGCGGAAAAGCTTCCCTTGACCGCCGATAAAAAGTAAACAAGCTTCGACAAAACGGAGGAATGACTATGAAGCTTTCTAAGATTGCGGCCCTGTTTATGGTGCCGGTATTGGCCTTGTGCCTTGTGGCATGTTCGGCGCCCGGTGGCAATGTGAGCGAATCTGCGAGCTCCGATCCTAAGATCGCAGAACTCACTGCGCAGAAGCCGGCCAATGCCGACGAGGCCGCCGAGCTGTATGCGAAGCTCATGCAGAAGGAGAACGAGATCTTTTCGAGTGATAACGCGCTGTGGGAAAAGGTATTCAATGCGGCAAATAAAGACTCGACAATGATTGAGGACGGCAGCAATTACGGCGATTTCTTGCTCAAGACCATCGACGGCGCCAAGGATGAGTTTACGGCGGATGAGCTTAAGACGCTCAAGGCCGGTGCGCAGCAGATCAAGGAAATCGAGGACAAGCTCGAGAGCTTGGAGAAGGAGTTCCCCGGCTGTGGAAGCACGCCGAGCGCAGGCGAGAGCGTCGACGCTTCGACCGCTGGCATGACGGCTGGTGCCAATGCTTCGAGCGAGGCGACGAAGTTCCCCAGCTTTACGGGCAAGGACCTGGACGGCAACGACGTGAGCAGCGACGAGCTGTTCTCTAAGAACAAGGTCACCGTCATGAACTTCTGGTTCACCACTTGCAAGCCGTGCGTGGGCGAGCTGGGCGATCTTGAGAAACTGAATCAGGAGCTTGCCAAGAAGGGCGGCCAGGTCGTGGGCGTCAATTCCTTTACGCTCGATGGCAACAAGGGCGAGATTGCAGACGCCAAGGACGTGCTGAGCAAGAAGGGCGTGACATATAAGAACATCTGGTTCAAGTCGGATAGCGAGGCCGGTAAGTTTACGTCAAATTTGTTCTCGTTCCCGACAACGTATGTCATCGATCAGAATGGCAACATCGTAGGGGATCCAATCGTGGGAGCCATCAGCTCCGCCGAGCAGCGCGCAGCACTCAACAAACTTATCGACCAGGCGATTGCGAATAGCGAGCAGTAAAAAACGCGTAAAGCATAGCGAGGATCGTGGGCCGCTGTGCGAAGTAGTCCGCTACCTTTCAAGATAAGCTCCACCATATAGAGGTCCCGCTCGGGACCTCTTCTTTTGGGCGCCGTCCCGTTCGTTTTTTGGCGTGGTTCACTACATTCCTCACTGGCGCCGGCAAAAAATGGGGATAGAGTAGGACAAACGCGTCGAATACGAACGGCGGGGGAGAGCGGGCGAGCGTGCCCGCGTGGGAGAGGTTGCCGTCCATGTTGGAGCTCAAAGGTATCTGCAAAAGGTACGTTACGCAGTCGTTTACACAGGTGGCGCTCGACAGCGTGAGCCTGTCTTTTCGCGATAACGAGTTCGTGGCCATTCTGGGACCTTCGGGGTCGGGCAAAACTACGATGCTCAACGTTATCGGTGGGCTCGATCATTTCGATTCTGGCGACCTGCTGATCGACGGTATTTCGACCAAGGACTTTCACGATCGCGATTGGGATGCCTACCGCAACAACCGCATCGGCTTTGTGTTCCAAAGCTATAACCTCATTCCGCATCAGACCATTTTGGAAAACGTGGAGCTGGCGCTCACGCTCACGGGTGTGGGGCATGCCGAGCGCCGCCAGCGTGCGCGCGAGGCGCTCGAGGCGGTTGGCCTGGGCGAGCACGTTAACAAGCGCCCGAGCCAGCTTTCGGGTGGACAGATGCAGCGCGTGGCGATTGCCCGTGCCCTGATCAACGACCCCGAGATCGTGCTGGCAGACGAGCCGACCGGTGCCTTGGATTCCACAACGTCCGTGCAGGTCATGGATCTGCTCAAGGACGTGGCACGCGACCGCCTGGTTATCATGGTCACGCACAATCCCGAGCTGGCGTACCAGTACGCCACACGCATCGTCAACCTGGCGGACGGCAAAATCACCGACGATTCCGACCCTTTCGATGTCGCCGACGCCACGCGCCGCGAGGCCAAGCCTACGCGCAAAACCTCGATGAGCTTTGTGACGGCGCTGGGGCTTTCTGCCCGAAACCTCATGACCAAAAAGGGTCGTACGGCCATGACGGCCTTTGCGGGGTCGATTGGCATTATCGGCATTGCGGCGATCCTGGCGCTCTCCAATGGCGTAAACGGCTACATCAAAAAGGTCGAGGAGGATACGCTCTCGAGCTATCCGCTCACCATTTCCAAGCAGGATTACGACCTGTCGTCCATGATGGGCGGGCAGGGAACTGCGGATGATGACTCGTCTGAAAACGTGGATTCGTCCGACGACAGTGCCGAAACCGATAAGATTCCCGTGGTCACGGCCGTAAAGGATATGTTTGCGAGCGTTAAGTCCAACGACATGACGAGCTTTAAGGCATGGCTTGACGACGGCGGCGACGGTATCGACAAAGAGGTCAACGCCATTCAGTACGGCTACGGTGTATCGCCGGTTGTCTATCGTGCCGGCAAGGGCGATGAGAAGCCTGTCCGGCTGGTGCCCAACGCCATGACCGAGGCCATGAGCGGAGGCGCGAGCTCGGCGGCAACGGTGAGCATGGAATCCATGGGAACCTCGGTCTTTAACGAGATGATCGACGACCGGAGTCTGCTCGACAGCCAGTACGATGTCGTCGCCGGTCATTGGCCCACGTCTGCCAACGAAGCCGTGATGGTGCTTTCGAGCCGCGGTACGGTGGGTGACTACACGCTCTACAGCATCGGTGCACTGGATATCGATGAGCTTAACAATCTGGTTAACAGCGCTATGACGGCTGACGGTGGGGTCGAAGCGCCCGAGACCGGTACCGACTTTACCTACGACGATGCGTTGTCTACCACGTTTAAGGTGCTGTCGCCGGCCGATGCGTATCGCAAAAACGAAGAGACCGGCATGTGGACTGACATGTCTGACGATGCCGACTTTATGACGGCCAAGGTTGCCGACGGTATTGACGTGCGCATTGTGGGCGTGGTGCGACCTAACGAGACGGCCAATGCGAGCGCATTGACCCCGGGCATTGCCTATACGCATGCACTAACTCGTCAGCTTATGGAGCGCGCCGCCGATTCGCAGATTGTGCAGGAGCAACTCGCCCGCCCCGAGACGGATGTCTTTACGGGCAAGTCTTTCGATGAACTGCAGGGCGAGGCCAAGCAAGGCGTGGATTTGGGCAGCATGTTCAGTGTGGACGAGGCGGCGCTCAAGAGCGCGTTCTCGTTCGATGCGTCTGCGCTCTCGGGTGCAGCCGGCGGTATGGACCTTTCTGGTATCGATTTGTCCGGGCTGGATATTGATCTTTCGGGCGTTGGCAAGGACATCGACTTCAGCGACATCATGGCAAAAGCGCCAACCCCAGATTTCTCGGGTATCTTTGACGGTCTGGAACTCACGCCCGAGCAAATGCGGCAGGTGGGAACGCTTGCCAACCAACTGTTCGAGGGCTTTTTGCAGTCTGATCAGTTTAAGGCACTGTCGCCCGAAGATCTTAAGGACGCGTCAAAGCTCACCGCCGCATTCTCGACGTATCTTGAGAATGATGACACAGCCCAGCAAATCCTGGCCCAGCTCAAAGCGCTCGGCGGCGATGCCCTGGCCGAGCGCCTGCAACAGGCGATGACCGACTATGTGCAAAAGCAGCTGGCTCCGTATCTGCAGCAGGCTATGGATCAGGTGATGAAGGCAATCAGCGAGCAGGTAGCGTCGACGGTATCGTCCCAGCTCAAGGCGGGCGCAGCGGGGCTTATGGACCAGATGGCGACGCAGATGTCTTCGAGTTTTGCTAACCTGGCGAGCGCCATGCGCGTGGATGCGAGTGCCTTTGCTCATGCCATCCATTTCAACATGGACGCCGAGGACCTGAGTTCGCTCATGATGAGCTATGCCAAGGCGTCGAAGCTCACCTACGATAACAATCTGACCACACTGGGCTATGCGGACGAGGCCGATCCCATTTCGGTCAAGATTTTCCCGCGCGACTTTGAGGCCAAGGAGCGCGTACTCGATCACATCGATGCGTACAACAAGCAGGTCAAAGCCGCTGGCCACGATGATCGGGCAATTTCGTACACAGACTACATGGGCATCATCATGGGTTCGGTGACCGACATTGTGAACACCATCAGCTTGGTGCTCATCGCATTCGTGAGTATCAGCCTGGTGGTGAGCTCCATCATGATCGGCATCATCACCTACATCAGCGTGCTGGAGCGCAAAAAGGAGATTGGCATTCTGCGCGCGATCGGCGCGTCGAAGCGCAACGTGGCCAACGTATTCAATGCCGAGACCTTTATCGAGGGCCTCATTGCCGGCGTCTTTGCTATTGTCGTCGTGGTGGCCGTGAGCTTCCCGGTCAATGCTTGGGCGCTTGCTGCCAAACAGGTACGCAATCTGATGAGCCTGCCCGTGCAGGATGCGCTGGCGCTCATTGCAATTTCGGTGCTGCTGACGGTTGTCGCTGGCCTGCTGCCGGCCCGTAGCGCGTCCAGGAAGGATCCCGTGGAGGCCCTGCGCTCCGAATAATGTGACAAATGGACGGCCCCTTTGTCACATTGAGACCCTTGCGAAAACGGGGTCTAATTACCGTTCGGCAGGTTAAGAACTCCCTCTCCCCGCTTAATGCTTGACGAAGAGTCCTCTGGTTTATATACCTATCGGTAGGCATATAGGATGTATTGCCGATAGAAATGGAGCAACCATGACTCTCACCACACCAGCCAAAAAAGATTGTCTCCGTGAAAGCGGCGCATTTGCTTGGGTCGTCGTTATTGCGCTCGGCTTAATGTCCGCCGGAACAACTGGCACATATAGCATTATTGCCGGCTCATTCGTTGCTCCAGTATGTGAAGATCTGGGCTTTGACTACACTTCTTTCTCTTTCTATTTCACCGCGATTCTTCTTGGCCTTGCGCTTGGGCTTCCGCTTTTGAGTCGCTTCATTCCAAAAGTAATCGGCAAACCATGGCATATTTGCATTGAACTCGTCCTTATTGCCGCCGGCGCCGCAATGGCGTTCTACACCGAGGTCTGGATGTTCACCGTCTCCGCCGCAGTGATCGGCATCTGCTTTTCGTTTACAACGGGCGTCTGCATGTCCGATGTCATTGACCAATGGTTCAGCAAATCGTCCGGTCTCGCCATCGGCCTCGCTTGGGGCGTTAATTCTCTCTGCACGCTGTTATTGAGTCCTGTCATTACGCTGGTCATCGAGCAGCAAGGCTGGCGTACGGGATACATCGTGCTTGCGGCCGTTTCTGCAGCTATGATTTTGCCTGCAAGCGCATTTATCATTCGCCTTAACCCCTCTGATCGCAATATGCTTCCGTACGGAGAGACCGCCTCCGAAACCCATGAGAGCTGCAGCGCCGATGAGCAGGAAGATGTCCTTTCGGGCATGGCACTCCGCGATGCCGCGAAAACGCCGTCTTTTATTCTCTGTGTCCTCTTGCTTTGCGTGGCGCAGCTCACCTGCTGCATGAACCAGCTGTTTCCAACCTATGCAAGCGAGGTCGGTTTCAATCCTATCGTAGGAAGCTTAATGGTCTCGGCAGCTTCACTCTCCGATATCTTCCTAAATCCCTTCGTGGGCAAAACATGCGACAAGCTTGGCGCTATTAAAGCAACGGTCGCATGGACAGGTGTCAGCATTCTTTCATTCCTGCTTCTTATCATTGGCGGAAGCAATGAGACCGTTTCCATCATTGCAGCTGGTGTAAACGATGTCATGTTCGCCATCGTTGGAACCGCAATGCCGATGCTTCTCCTCTCGCTCTTTGGATCACGCGATTTTGGAAGGATCTATTCGATCGTTTGCTCAGCGGGCTATGTCGTCGGTGCTTTTGGAATGCCGGTCATGATGAAGGTTTACGGCATGGCAGGGTCATTCCAGGGAGTATTTATCTTCTGCATTGCCTGCAACCTTATGATTGTTGCGTTTGCTATCGTTTCCGGCTTTCTCAATAAGGCTGCTGAAAAGTAATAAGCGCCGATTTGCATCGGCATAGATTGCCATGCAACAGGGGTCGACTCCAAGCCAGACTGGAGTCGACCCCTGTTTTCGTTTTAAAGGTTGCCTGCAGGCACCATGAGTGCCAACATGCGCTTCAGCTTGGCTGGTTTATTTGAACATAAGCTCGACTATTCCCGCCCAAACCGCTTTTTCATCAATATCCTCACCTTGAGCGACCGTATTGCTTGCTCCCTCCAGAACGGTATAAAGAATTTGTACGTAGAGCATTACGTCGGCGCTATCGGAAAACGCGCCAATCTCTACACCATGAAGAAGGATGTCTTTAAGCGCATCCATGGTTCGTTTGGTCGCCGTCGCTTGACGTTCCTGAACTGCAGGAATTCGATTTGCTTGAACGCTAACCTCGGCCAGCACGCGCCGGCGCTTTTCATCGCTTCGATAGCCACCTATAACTGAATTGCCGAGCTCGATAAGCGCGGCCTTGAACCCGTCCCTATCGACTATTAGCGAGTAGTCGCGCTGATAGTCAATAGTCGGAAACATGCTGTCCAAGAGCGTAGTGAAAATCTCCTCTTTTGAGGGAAAGTAGTAGTACACCGACGGCTTGGATATACCGACAAAGTCGCAAATCTTTCCGATAGACGCTTTGTCATAACCGACTTCTGCCACAAGATCGTACATTGCGTCCAATATTTTTTTTCTTGTGCTCACGCTGCATTTCTCCATTGCAAATCACTTCCGCACTACCAACATTATTAAGGATGGCAACGGAACATCAATTCGTGTCCAAACATGACCACTATATACGGCGAACGGTATGTATCAGTAGGCGAGCGGCAATTATTCAAAATTATCTACCGAACGGTAGGTATAGTAGTACTATAGCAGGTGAAACCCCGCTATTGTCGCGGCCGGACAGCATCGCGGGAAACCCGACGGAAGGACCAACCATGTACGAGAACTATCGTATGCCGGGCGAGTTCGAGAAGCGCTCCAACGTCTATGTGACATGGCTTCCCGATTACATCCGTGCAGAGGGCTACGATAACCGCCAGCCCTGCGTTGACGTGATCAAGGCTCTGCTCGAGTATGGCGACGTTACGGTCAACCTCAATTGCGGCACCCCCGGCTCCTATGAGGAGGCTTGCTCGCGCCTGAAGGAGGAGGGGGTTGATCTCGATCGCATCGAGATCACGCAGTTCGAAGACTCCAACTTCTATGTCCGCGACAACGGTCCCAGCATCATGGTCGACGACAAGGGCCATTCTTATATGGTCAACCCCGCTTGGACCTATTACGGCGTGTGGGACAAGAACTCCCCGGAGTGCCAGTCCGCACGTAAGGCAGCCGTTCACATGGCGGTTGCGCTCGGTTGCTTCGATATCGTCAATTCCGAAATGGTTTCGGAGGGCGGCGACCGCGAGTTTGACGGTCACGGCACTCTGATCGCCATCGAGGACACGGAATGCCGCAAGCGTAATCCCGAGTTCACGAAAGAGGAAGTAGAGGCCGAGTATAAGCGCATCTACAACCTCAACAAGGTTATCTGGCTTCCGCAGCCTATGCTCGAGGACGACGACTATCGACTGGGCATCCTCGACGAGAAGGAAGACGGAACTCCCGTCTTTGGCATGAGCTTTGCAGCTCACATTGATGAGATGTGTCGCTTTATCGCTCCGAACAAGATTCTTCTTGCCGAGGTGTCCGATGAAGAGGCAGCCTCGAGCAAGGCTGGAGCAGAGTCTCGTCGCCGCATTGAGGCAGCCTACGAGATCCTGAGCAACGAAACGGACTGGGAGGGCAAGCCCTTCGAGATCGTTCGTATGCCCACCGCCGAGCCTATTGAAGTCGTTATCGCCCCTGGCGATGAAGATTACGAGCTCTATAAGGGCTTCATCGACGAAATGGGCGGCAAGTTTATGGATGGCACCCCCTGGCCCGAGGGCCCCGTCCACTTCTACGCCGCAGCGAGCTACTGCAACTTCCTGATTTGCAACGGCGTCGTTCTTGGCCAGCGTTATTACCACGAGGGCATGAGCGAGGTCGTGAAAGAGAAGGATGGGCAGGCCAAGGCAGTTCTTGAGAGCTGCTTCCCCGATCGCAAGGTCATCATGATTGATTCCCTCGCGCTTAACCTGTCCGGCGGCGGCGTGCACTGGTGGACTAAGGACGTGGCGGCCAGTCGTTAGTGAGCCTTAGAGCCTGCGCTCTTTGGCTTAGGCGCCACATGTACCGCTCCCCGAGGGATATCCGTGTTTTCCTCGGGGACACATTCAACAATAATTTTGATAATAATTCGAAAGGAAATAGGCATGAACAACAGCCTCCGCGGTCGCGACTACATCAACATCCATGATCTCTCCTCCGAGGATTTCCGCTATCTCATCGATCTTGCCTGGAACCTTAAGGCTCAGAAGAAGTCTGGTGTCGACCAGCGCTACTTCCCCGGCAAAAACGTCCTCGCCAACTTTGAGTGGGGCTCGACCCGTACTCGTTGCGCATTCGAGACCTCCTGCAATGATTTGGGCATGGGCTTTACTTATCTGACCAACTCCCACATGGGTGACTGCGAGACCGTCAAGGATGCCATGCGCGTCTTTAACGGCATGTACGATCTCATCGTCTACCGCGCACAGAAGGACGAGCAGTTCCTCTATGACGTCGCCGACCTGGTTGACATCCCGGTCATCAATGCCCTTACTCTCGGCGATCACCCGACTCAGATGCTCGCTGACGCTCTTACGATGGAAGAGCAATGGGGCGGTTTGCGTACGAGCCGCGGCAAGAAGATGGCTTTCGTTGGCAACTGCGCCGGCGCCCCGGTGTGGTATGGCCGTCTGTGCGCTATGCTCGACATGGACTTCCTCGCCATCGGCCCCGACGACCTCCGTCATCAGATGTGCAAGGAAATGATCGAAGAGGTGGAGGCCTGCTACGCCAAGTACGCTCCCAATAGGACCTTTACCATCACCTCTGACCTCGATGCCCTGGATGGCGTTGACGTTATCGTTACCGAGGAGTGGCGCTACATCAACCCCGAGTGCGGCGAAGAGGTTCTGGATCCCGACGACTACAACTCCTGGCTGGGCGATGCCGAGTCTTTGTACCCTTATCGCGTCACCAGCGAGCTGTGCAAGCGCACCAACAATCCCGACATCTTCTGCATGCATGAGCTTCCCTCTGTCCATAACGCAGATCACCGTGTCGGCAAAATGCTCCTCGACCAGTGCAAGAACGACCTCCATCGCGAAATCATCACCGAGGGCTTTGAGATTGCCGACGAGTGCTTTGAGGCCAACGCTTCGGTCATCTTCCGTGAGGCAGAGAACCGTCAGCACACCATCAAGGCCGTTATGTGTGCCCTTCTGGGTCTCTAGGAGCTGTATCAATGGAAAATGCAAAGTTAAAGAGCAGCAAGGTTTACGCATGGGTTCTCGTAATCGCGCTCGGCCTTATGTCTGCCGGCACGACCGGATCCTATAGCGTCATCGCGGGCTCCTTCGTCGCACCCGTGTGCGAGGAGTTCGGGTTTGACTATTCCATCTTCTCGTATTACTTCACCGCAACGCTCATTGGTCTTGCGGCAGCTCTTCCGTTTGTCGGAAAACTCATTCCCAAGGTCGTTGGCAAGGTTTGGCTCCCCGTTGTCGAGCTTATTTTGCTTGCTGCCGGCGCAGGCATGGCCTTCTACACCGAAGTCTGGATGTTCATCGCCGCTGGCGCCCTGATTGGCGTTTGCTTCGCCTTCACCACCGGCGTCGCCATGTCCGACGTTATTGACCAGTGGTTCAAAAAATCTGGTGGCCTGGCAATCGGTCTCGCTTGGGCAGTGAACTCGATTTACATGCTCATCATGAGCCCCGTCATCACCTCTGTCATCGAGGTCGCTGGCTGGAGGACTGGCTATCTGGTGCTCGCTGGCGTCTCCGCCGTGCTCATTCTCCCCGCTTCCGTCCTGATTATTCGCTATAAGCCTCAGGACAAGGGCATGCTGCCCTATGGCTACGTCGAGGGCGAGACGGTCACCGAGACCGAGGAGACGACCGAGGATAGCACGCGTGGCGTTAGCTATGCGCGCGCCATTAAGTCGCCTGCCTTCTTCTTCTGCATCGGCTTCCTCTGTCTCGTTCAGCTCACTTGCTGCATGAACCAGCTCTTCCCGACGTATGCTTCCGAGGTTGGTTTTAGCCCCATGGTGGGCGGCTTCATGGTATCCGCTGCATCGCTCTTCGATCTGTTCCTCAATCCGATCGTCGGCACCACTTGCGATAAGTTTGGCAGCACGAAGGCTATTCTGGGCTGGCTCGCTGTCTCCATCCTCTCCTTTGTCATGCTCATGATGAGCAGCGGCAACTCGACGCTCAGCATCCTCGCAGCAGGCGTGAACGACGTAATGTACGTCATCGCTGGCACTGCCCTGACCGTTTTGGTTATGGATGTCTTTGGCTCCCGCGATTTCGGTCGCATCTTCGCGCTGATCTGCTCCGTGGGCTATATCGTCGGCGCCTTTGGCATGCCCGTTATGATGAAGGTCTATGAGCTTGTCGGCTCCTTCCAGGGCGTCTTCATCTTCTGCATCGCGTGCAACGTTATTATCGGCCTGTTCTTGCTGCTGGCAAAAAAGACTGGTAAGAACCTCTCCTGGGACGAATAGTTCGATTCGTCTTAGACATACGCTGTAGGGCTTAACCTGCAGCCGCTTTGGGGCATCGACTAACATCGGTGCCCTTTTTCATCGAATGTGACAAAGGAGCAGCCATTTTGTCACATTGAGTGGCATGTAAATCGAGGTCTAATACTTTTCCGAGAAGTGAACGGCCATACTTGGACCTCCGAAGCATCGACATTTTTAGACGTCAAACCCGCAGGATTTGGCTGGCAAAACCGCAGGAAATTGCATCTCGAAAGTGCCGATGCTTCGGAGGCCCGTTTTCACTCGTTCACTTCTCGGGAAAAGTATTAGACCTCGTTGTATGGGGTGCGGCTGGAGGGTGGTCATCGTTCAGTAGCTACCTCTTCCTTGTGAATCGCCTGAAGCGCAAGGCATAATGCATGTGACAAAGGGACGGCCCCTTTGTTGTGTTGATATGAGAGAAGAGTAGATGATCCTTTCGCTGGCCCCTATGGAGGGGATTACCGGGCATGTGTTCCGTCGCGTGCATGCGGAGTGCTTCGGTGCGCTCGATTGCTATTACACGCCGTTTTTGCCGCCGCCGCGGGTGGGAAACCGCTTTGGCGGCAAGGCGTTTAAGGAGATCGATCCTGCCAATAACCAGGGGCTCAACGTAGTGCCTCAGCTGATGTCCAAGAACGCGGACGAGTTTGTGTGGGCGGCACAGGTGCTCGCCGACATGGGCTACCGCGAGGTCAATCTCAACTTGGGTTGCCCTTCGGGAACGGTTGTCGCCAAGGGCAAGGGCTCGGGTTTCTTGCGCAATCTCGACGAGCTCGAGGCGTTCTTAAGCGATGTGTGCGAGCGGTCGCCGTTGCCGGTATCGGTAAAGACCAGGCTGGGGTTGGAACGCGATGACGAGTATGAACGTGTGCTCGATCTGTATTGCCGCATGCCGTTGGCAGAGCTGATTGTGCACCCGCGCGTACAGAAGGACCGTTATACGGGCTCGCCGCGCAAGGAGTTTTACGGCGAGACGCTGGAGCGTGCGCCGTTTCCGGTGGCCTATAACGGCGACATTTTCGATCTTGAGGATATGGACGCGCTGGCGGAGGCCTATCCCGGGACGCGCCATGTGATGCTGGGGCGTGGCTTGCTTGCGAACCCCGCGCTCGCTCGCATGGTCAAGGGCGGTCCCGCTGCCACGGCAGCCGAACTGCAGCGTTTCCACGACACGCTGTTTGCGGCCTATGCAGAAGAGATTGGCGGCAACGCGGTCTTTCGCATGAAGGAGTGGTGGTTCTACGCCAAGTGCGCCTTCGCCGACCCCGCTACCGTTCACAAGCTCGTGCGTAAGACCAAAAAGGTCGACGAATACCGCGCCGCCGTCGAGCGGGTCTTTCGCGAGCAGCCACTCGCACCCATAGCTCGCTTCCGCGGCTAGTTAGACATCGGGGATGTTCTTTAGCGACTAGTCATTTAAGAACGTCCCCGATGACTACCCGCAAAAACTGTACACCAGCATCCAAAGATGTCGAAAAATGTCGACTTTGGATGCTGGTGTATATGTTTGGGTCGGCGGGGGAGTTGAGTCTAGGCAATCATTGCATCGAGCGTGATGAGCTCCCTGAGTCGCTCCGTGCGTGTTTGCCCATGGCGCTTTGCTTTTGCGTCAAACGCATCAAGAACAGACTCACCCACACGTGCCGATAAAACAACGCTTGGCTCATCAGAGATCGGCGGCCTTCCCAGCTTAACGGTGCGGCATTTCGGCCATTCATCTTTTTCGTAAGCTTCCGCGGCTTTCTCTAACTCTCCAGGGGCAAATCCCATCATTTTTTCAAGCTGCTCAGCATTCATAGCGCCTCCTATCGATCGACATAATGTCGAGCGCTGGTTCTCGGATTCCCTTTTTTGTATACAGTTTTGTAGACAAAAATACAAGCAGTTTATCAGGCTAATTAGCTTGTTTTGATCCGCCTGCTCGATAGGAAATGAGCATTGACGGCTTCGATACTCCTTTGCTTTTCAGCTTGGAATTTGGATGCTCATTGAACTTCCGGAGGGGAGCCCTTTATTAAGCTATTGAGATTCTGGGCAGGAGCTCTCACTGGTCTTCGGTAATGGGGCCAGCTTAATTCGCGACACAGTGTGTCGCGAATGGGAGTAGTCGTTAGGTGTTCTTCAATGGCTACTCATATAAGAACGTTCAAGTGTCGGATTTTGTCATTTAGTGTCGCTCTCAGCGACTATTCTGGAGGGTCGTGGTCAAAAAAGGGCAAATATGAGTACTGTTGCCATTATGGTTGCATTTATTTGCTATAAATTGTAGCTCCTGATGAGATTTGTTCCCATTAAGAGCTACTTTTATTGAACATATGAGGAGAAATAACGTCGTCTGCGGACGAGTGGAACGTTGAATAGTTCCTGAAGTGATCAAAATCGCTGCTACTAAACAGGTAGCAGTACTCATATTTGCCTTTTTTGACCACAGCCCTCTCGGAAACCTTTCCAGAGGCGTCAAACAGCCATAATCCAAAGGTCTCCTCAAACAATTAGCCGGCCAAGAGCGTCCATGACTACCAAAAAGCTGTACGCCAGCATCCAAAGATGTCGAAAAATGTCGACTTTGGATGCTGGTGTACATGTTTGGGTCGTATGGGTTGGGGCCCTGGACGGACAGAGCGTGCGTACTAGAGCAGGTTTTCCTGCACCCACGCGATGATGTCGCTCGATTCGTAGAGTGGTTTGCCGTCGATGAACAGGCAGGGAACCTGGCGTTTTCCGCCGATGGCGATGAGTGTCTGTTCGGCATCGGAATCGGTCGAGATATTGCGCTTGGGAATGGCCACGCCGTTATCGGCCAAAAAGCGCTTGACCTTTATGCAGTACGGGCAGCCGGTCATAACGTAGAGCACGAGCTCGTGATCAGTAGTCATAGGTCTCCAATCGGTTGCGGTTTTGATTGAAATACCCAAAGCCGCCGCGGTCTATGCGCGCGTCAACGACGACTCGATGGCCTGGACCAGAAACGCCGTGGCTCCGGTGCCGCAGGGCTTGTCGTAGTAGTCAACAAAGCGCTGGTCGGTAAGATAGCCGTGGGCGAGGCCCAGGTATGCTTCGTCTTGGGGCTCGTGTCCCCAGCTAAGGGCAATCCATCGACGGTGCATTGCGACAAGTTTGTGGGCCTCGTTGCTCTCTGGGTCGCCAATGCCCATGGCAATCGAAAGCTGGCCCAGAACAGCGCGTTCAAGTTCCTTCATGTCGTTCCATGTCTCGGGGTCCATGTCCAGCAGTGCTTCATTTGCTGCATCAATAGCCTCATCGCCATAGCGCGCCCGCGCTTCGGCGCCGTAGCGCTCCTCGTTTTCCTGCACGGTGCGCCAGCGCTCCAGTTGCGGCAGGACGGCGCCCATGAGCGAGACGGCTTCGTCGAGCGACATACCGGTGTTTTGTGCCAGGCGCGGGGCACAATCCTCGATCATTGCCTCCATGGTGGTGTCGTAGGTGTACTTGCCGTGGTCGTAGCACCACTTGCAGTAATGGTCGGTCGTGGCGCCTGTGGCATCGGTGCCGCAGTCGTCGGGCGTGAGTATCATGCCGCAGCTCTGGCAATAGTGCTCGGGCATTTCGAGCAGGTGAGACAGGGGCTCGCCGGTTACGGCGGCAATGAGCTTCATCATGTCGATGCCCGGTGTGACCTCGCCGCGTTCCCAACGGCTGATGGCCTGGCGTGTGACGAAGAGCTTGGCAGCGAGCTGCTCTTGGGTAAGGTGATGAGCGCGACGGACAGCGATGAGCTTTTCTGCAAAGGCCATAGCGGCTCCTTTCTGCTGGTTGATGGCTTAAGCATACGCGGCGGCAGGTGCCCTTCCAAGCAACCGTTGGTTGCATGACGGGGGACCGCGGCGAAGAATTGCGCGCAACGTCCCACGCCTCCATGCCGTACAATGACCGGCATGGAACCTATTGCACACATACATACCGACCTGCCGCAGAAATTCGGCATTCCGCGCAACAGCTTTTTGGCGCCCCATCTGCAGGGACGCATCGTCTTTGAGCAGGAATTTGCCTCCAATGCGGCGGTTGAGGGTCTGGACTCCTTCTCTCACCTGTGGCTGCTGTGGCGCTTCGAAAACGGAACGCCCGGCGGCACGGCTAAGGATATTGCCGTCGACGCTAAAACGCAGGACAGGTCCGGCACCAACGCAAAATGGTCGAAAACCGTGCGCCCGCCGCGTCTGGGCGGAGCCGAACGTGTGGGAGTGTTTGCCACGCGCAGTCCGTTTCGCCCTAATCCCATCGGGCTCACCTGCGTCAAGCTTGATCGTGTCGAGCTCACCGACGATGGCCCCATCATCCATGTGTTGGGGGCCGACCTGCGCGACGGTACGCCCATCTACGACATCAAGCCCTACATTCCGTTTGCGGACTGCCACCCGGATGCGACCGGAGGCTGGATCGAGGATGCTCCGTGGCAAGAGCTCGATGTTGAGTTTCCGCAAGCACTGCAGGATATGGTCCCGCCCGCAAAGCTCCTCGGCTTGGTCGAGGTCCTTCGCCAAGACCCGCGCCGCGCGGGCAGCAAGCACGAGCCACACCGCGTCTATCATCTGGCTTACGCCGGGCTCGACATATCGTTTACGGTCGATGAAACCCAGCTAACCGTAGTTGCCGTCAACGACGCGCAAGACTAACCAGCCATTCGTCCGCACCCGTCAAATTAAGCGCCAAACCCCGCGCCAAAACCGCCCACGCTGGTGGACAATAACGCCTACCAAAACAATCAACTTTGCACGGGAGTCAAGCATGAAATACGACTTCACTTCAATCATCGACCGCCACGGCATGGACGCCATCGCCGTTGACTCTTGGGGTGAGATCCCCGGTATGGCCCCGAACGCACCCGACGAGGGCTTCGACCGCATTCCCATGTGGGTGGCCGACATGAACTTTGCCACGGTGCCCACGGTCCAGGAACACATCATTCAGCGCGCCCAGCACCCCATGTTTGGCTATTTCAATCCGCGCTCCGAGTATTTCGACCGCAT
>CABURV010000008.1 GCA_902494035.1 uncultured Collinsella sp. | reverse complement strand
CTCGGTGGGCAAGGTCCTCTCAAAAGGGGTCGTCCGACGCCGCAAGACCTCGATGACCGACTACCGCCTCGAGCAAGTGGCGGATTACCTCTGCACCATCGAACTTGCCTTGGTCAAGTACGAGGCCAAGGAGAACGGTGAGACGTACAACAAGTTCTTCGGAGGTATAGGCTCTTTCAAGAGGAACTGGCTCAAGCAAGCCCGCAGCAAGCGGATATAGGTGGTTCCGCAGTCTCGCAGGGAGCGGTCGTCTTTCCTCCGGCCAGGGCCCCAAGCGACACGCTTCGAGCAGCGATAGCGAAACGCAAGCAACGGCGTCGCGGACGCCTCGTGCGCCATAGTGTCCATGTGGTCATCTCCTATCGTCTCAGCGTGGTAGCTGAAGATTCTAGGCGCTGGCCACACCCCTTTTCCGGGGCGCCAACACCAACGTTTAGCACACAAGGAGTTTGACGAGATGGCTCAGCGAGTATTGAATCTATCCGCCCATGCAGCCACGTCGAATAACTCCAGATTGGGGTAGCTGACCGTTTCGCCCGTTTCTTTAAGACAGGCCTCCGCGGCGTTGCACAGCGAGCTCGTGAGCGACGCCGCATCAACGCGGAACGTCACGCCCTTAGTCGCACGCATCCCGCTCTTGGGCGACGGCCAGGAAGAGCAGAGGGCGTTGCACCCGTGGAGGACAAGCTCGAACTTGTAGTCGTAGTCGAAGCTCTCGTCTTTCTCGGGAGCATCGACCGACACATCGTAGTCGCCTGAATGCAACAGGGAGCACCGGAGCTTCCAGCACATCTTCCCATTAAAGACTTGACCTGGAATCGTTTCACCTTCGTTCGAGGGGTCTCCCGAAAACAAGAAGTCGTTTGCCGCCCAGTCATCAAACCACTTCACATACTGCCGCCCCGCCGCTCTCTTCCCGTTATGAAGGACGAGATTGGGATAAAGAAGCTGCCCCATGGCGTCGGGAATGGTAAGGGAAGACATAAGAGCTGGGATAAGGCAGTCTTTCTCAACCGCATTTCTAATCGATTCGACGAGTAGCTTCATTTCGATGCCTCAAAAAGTCTATGCGGTCTTATGCGAAGAAACGGCCGATCGGCCATGAGCCGAGCGTCGTTCGTGCCTCTTCGTCAAGTGACGCTCTGAGCGCAGAGGCCATGTCCGAGTCTCCGCGCAAGGCTGCTGCGCATGCTTTCGACAGCGCACTATCTGAATTCAGCTGGATTGCCATTAACTCAGATTTCTCCTCGCTAGTAAGATCTCGCTTTCGAGCGGCAATTTGATATCGATTTATCAGGGTTGCCTCTCGATCCGCAAAAGCTTCCAGGGCGTCTACGGTCATCTCGCAGCATTTCAGCAACTCTTCCTTACAGCACGCATCTTGATCGTAGGCTGATAGCATTTCAAGCATCTTGTCGTTGACGTAGGCAGAGCTAACTTCGGTGACTGGATACTGCTTCAACGTAGCGGCAAACACCTCGGCATCGATATTGGCAAGCCTCATATAGTCCTGCATCGTTTGGACGAACAGAGGCGCGACGACTACGGGGGCATCCCCCTCGCCCCGGAAGAACACCGAGACCGTCAGGTCATCCAGTCGAAGCCCATCGACCATTCGGTACATATCTTCAGATACTTGGTAAAACACGAGCTTAATCGGATGGTTCCCCAGATTGATATATCCGAATCCGTTTTGCCGATCCTTGTAGTGGAGGGGTGCGTTCTCAACCAATCCCTTGTAAATTGTCTCGATGTTTCTTAAATCCTGAGTGGTCAACGCACTGATGTCGAGCTCTGGCTTGTAATGAAGAGCGTCGACAACCCGCTTGATAATCTCCAGCGACTGCAATCGACTCTCAAGGGCGTCGAGGTCGCCTCCGCTCAACTTGCACCCGCGAGCAAAGCCGCTTCCGTCTATGGAAAGCGTACCGGTTTGCATCAATGCGCGCATGAGGGCCAACTCTTCCATGCGCTCGACAAGAGTTCCGGTCTCGCTGAGGGTGATTGTGTTGGTGGAGAGGCATATGTCGAAACCCCTGAAGAAAACGTGCTCGCCATTCTCATTTTCTCCGGCCATGACCACCGCATTTAGGGAAACATCACCAGAGCTGACGTCATGCCGAGACCCAATCGCGACGCCAACTATGTTTTCAAGCTTATTCAAGGGATACAGCTCTCCCCAGGGGCTCTTCCCGTAGATATACAGCCCGTTCCTGTATGGAGCCAAGCTTGCGGGCGACTCGCCCTCGAGCAGCTCGATTCCAAACTCGCACTCATCAAAGCAAAGGCCGGCGTCCTTAAATTCCTCGATTGTCTTGAGGGCGATGCCAGCAACTGCTCGCTGCTTTGCTCTGTCCTTGACCGCCCTTCTGACAAGCCGCGTCAATTCCGCCGCGTCTGATGGAAGCCGGTCGAAACGCAAAGAGATGCGCTCTTGTTGCTCCGGAATATCGGCCAGAATCTTCTTTAGGTCATAGGGAAGCAAAAGTCTGTAGAAAACCTCCGCTGAACGAGCCTCGCTCCCACAGTAGACGTAAAAATAGATGCAGCCTCCAGCAATGTTGAGATAGTGCTTGAGGTCTGAAACTCGAACTTGCCGCTTAGGTCGGTCCGATTTTCTTTTCGAAGTGGTCCCCTTGACCTGAAGCGGCAACTGGCCTTCAACGGTCTCAATCGTGAAGGAAGAAGACGAGTAGACTTGCAGGTGCCCGTCGGTGCATTCGGTCTTGTCGTTCTCATCTATATACGCATAGACGCAAGCGACATCGCCGAAAGCCTGCTTGACAGCATTGACCGCGTTCTGCTCGATTTTGCGATTGTCCAAGCTTCTCCTTACTGTTTTAGATCGTCAGCAAACCGATGTCAGGCATGTTTCTCACTTGACCTAACTGCCTCGCGATGAATCGCATGGCCCTAGAGGAAAAAGTCCCTCGCGCTCACGATGCGGATGCCGTCGATATCCGTGTCGTAGGAACCCTGCCTCACGACCACGATCTTCTCGTGGTTGTCTCGTATCGACTTCAGAGGGGCGATCTCTCGCTCCCTGGTCTCGCTTGCGAACATCTCGTCAGTCGCCTGCACGTAGAGCACGCGCCCGTCCTTCGTCGCAACGAAGTCGACTTCCTTGCCATAGAGCTTGCCCACATGCACGCTCCATCCTTCGTAGAGCAGCTGGAGATACACGGCGTTCTCGAACAGGCGGCCATTATCCGTGACCCTATAGCCGGCCATCCAGGTCCTGAAGCCGGTGTCGACGATGTACTCCTTTGGGTTCGTCTTGAGGAGCGCCTTGCCGTGCAAATCGTAACGCGTGGCACGATAGAACAGGAAGGCCTCCTCA
This sequence comes from uncultured Collinsella sp., assembly GCA_902494035.1. Classification (GTDB taxonomy): domain Bacteria; phylum Actinomycetota; class Coriobacteriia; order Coriobacteriales; family Coriobacteriaceae; genus Collinsella. The sequence continues at coordinate 39,032 of CABURV010000008.1, read as the reverse complement.
AGCGCACCCACATACGAGGAAACGGTCTTGTTCGTGGTCTTCGGCCCCGCAGAAGTTAACGCGCCGGCGATTCGACTCGACGAGCACTCGTTGCCGATGTTGTCCGCCAGGAATTCGGCCACATGGCGCAGCAGGGAAGGGTCAGTCACCGCACTTTTGCCCTTCCCGCGCTCACGGTTGACAATATCACGCACGGCGATGGCTTCGTAGACGCCGGACATGTACGCCGAGTGCTGCGCCTGGGTCGTCGAGAGGGATGCGATGGCTGGCATGCCCCCGTACTCAAGGTAACGAGTAAGCATGTCGTCGAAGAGAACGGGATCCCCCTCGGGAGTGAGAGCCACCGAAGTTCCCGATACGAACTCGATTCCGCAAAAGTCGGCGAACTCGGAGAAGGACAGGGGCAGCATCTTTACCTCTACGTAGCGCCCGGAGAGATAGGTGGCCAGCTCGCTCGAGAGAAGATACGCATTCGAGCCCGTGAGGTAGATGTCGCAATCGAAGTCGACCCTCATTGCGTTGACCGCATCCTGCCAGCCATCGATTCTCTGGGGCTCGTCTATGAAAACGTAGGTGCGACCCTTGTCCGACAGACGCCCGCGAACGTAATCATAAAGCTGGTCCTCCGTCTTGATGCCCGTACCCTTGCTTTCCAGGTTGACGCTCACAAAGCCGCGGCCAGCGACTCCTTCAGACTCGATGGCCATCCTAATTAGATCGAGAAGGCTCGACTTGCCGCACCTGCGCACGCCCGTGATCACCTTGATGAGGTCGGTGTCACGGAAGAGCATCGCCTCCTCGAGGTATCTATCGCGGTTCCTGAGTCTGCCACCCTTCAAAAGCTGCTCCTAAAACTCGAATCTGGTTACACTTTTAGGAGTATCGTAACTCCACGCCACAAGATGAGCAAAGAGCGCACCTCGAGACGGATCGACCAAGGGGATTACGCACCTGCCGGGAGGCAGGGCAGCTTGCTCGATCGACGCGGACTACCAATTGATAAACCCCAAAAGCCGGAGCGATCGGCGTCACTCGCTTCGCTAAATCAACTTTATGGGATGACGGATCACGGTCTTGAGCTTCCCCGGCGCGCACTTGCGCGGGTCGGAGAGATAGATCTCGTGATGCAGATGGGCTTCGGAGAAGTCGGGGGCGTAGCCCCGTTCCGCCGCGAATGCGCGCATGGCGTCTATGGTCGCCGGCTCGTCGTCGTAGGGCCCGGTATGCATGCACTGAGCGCAAAGGCCCTCGTCGACCCTCAGCAGCTCGACCGCCGAGAAGTCCAGCCTCTTCTTGGTGGCAGCTTCCGAGGCGGCCCAGTCGAAGTCCTCGCGAGTGACGAAATCGGGCAGGCGGATGCACGAGATGAAGTTGAAGTCGTCCTTCCGCGCGTTATCGATCCCGCCATCGGCGCGGTCTTGCCACCAGAAGTCCTCGAGCGGCGGCACGACGAAGTCGAAATAGCCCTCGATCTCTCGCGGGCCCTTCTTCGACATCTTGATGGTATAAGCGACGCCGTAGAGCAGCGGCAACGCGTTCTGGTACTCGCCGCCTTCGGCATTGGGATTGCCCTTGCCCCGCAAGGCGACGTAGCTCATAGACGGAACGACAGGATGCTCGGCTTGTCAGGCGGCCTGTAGAGCTCCCCGAACTCCTTCTTGAAATCGTACACTATCGCGACATACCTCCCTGAGCTCGGGTTTCCGCCGATATCCGACCAAATATAGTAATGGGCGCGGCTTCGGAAGACGCCACGCCCATTGGCAAACATTATAGCATAGAATCGAACATATGTTCTACTCCCACTCTATCGTCGCAGGCGGCTTGGACGTGATGTCGTAGCACACGCGGTTGGCACCCGGGACCTCGGCAACGATGCGGCCGGAGATGCGGGCCAGCACCTCATAGGGAAGCTTGGCCCAGTCGGCGGTCATGGCGTCACTGGACTCCACGGCGCGCAGGATGATCGGGCGCTGATAGGTGCGCTCGTCGCCCATAACGCCCACAGACTTGATGTCGGGCAGCACCGCGAAGTACTGCCAGCAGCTGTGCTCGGAGTTGCGGTCGCCAGTCTCCTCAAAAAGCTTCTGGTTATACGCATCGAGCTCCTCGCGCACGATGGCGTCGGCGTTCTTGAGGATCTCGAGCTTCTCCTTGTCGACCGCACCGATGATGCGGATGGCCAGACCCGGGCCCGGGAAGGGCTGGCGGAACACGATGTGACCCGGCAGGCCGAGCGCCAAGCCAAGCGCGCGGACCTCGTCCTTAAAGAAGTGGTCGAGCGGCTCGATGAGGTCGAAGTGCACGCCCTCGGGGAACGGGATCAGGTTGTGGTGGCTCTTGATGGTGGCCGTCTTGCCGCCCGTCTTGCGAGCGCCAGACTCGATGATGTCGGGATAGATGGTGCCCTGAGCCAGGTACTTGACCGGCTTGCCGTCAGTCTCGAGCTGCTGCGCCACGGCGAAGAACTCTTTCCAGAACTGCGTACCGATGATGCGGCGCTTCTCCTCGGGCTCGGTCACACCGGCCAAAAGCTCGGCATAGCGGTCCTCGGCGTGAACATGGATAAAGTCGACGTCGAACTGCTTGGTGAAGACCTCCTCCACCTGCTCGGGCTCGCCCTTGCGCAGTAGACCGTGGTTGATGAACACGCAGGTCATCTGCTTGCCCACGGCGCGGGCGCCCAGCGCAGCCACGACGGAGGAGTCGACACCGCCGGACAGGGCCAGAATCACGCGGTCGTCGCCGACCTTCTCGCGGAACTCGGCCGTCATGGTCTCGGCCAGGTTGTCCATGCTCCAGTTGGGCTCCAGGCCGCAGATCTCAAACAGGAAGTTGCTCAGCAGCTGCTGACCGTACTCGGAGTGCTTGACCTCGGGGTGGAACTGCGTGGTGAAGATCTTGCGCTCGACGCACTCCATAGCGGCAACCGGGCACACGTCGGTGCTGGCGGTAACAGTAAAGCCCTCGGGCACCTCGGACACGGCGTCGCGATGGCTCATCCACACGGTCTGCTCCATGGGCGTGGAGTTAAAGAGCTTGGCGCCGGCCGTGCGCGTGATGGTGGCGCGGCCGTACTCGCCCACCTCGGAGTGGCCGACCTTGCCGCCGAGCGTCACAGCCGTGATCTGATGGCCGTAGCAAAAGCCCAGGACGGGAAGACCCAGGTCGAAGATGGCGGGGTCGATGGACGGAGCGTCCTCGGCATACACGGAAGCCGGGCCGCCGGAAAGGATGAGCGCAGAGGCGTTCATCTCGCGAATCTCGTCGGCCGAGATGTCGCAGGGGACAATCTCGGAATACACGTTGAGGTCGCGGACGCGACGGGCAATGAGCTGACCGTACTGCGCACCAAAGTCGAGTACGAGGACCTTTGCGGAAGCCTTTTGATCCATGGTTCCCCCTCTTGTTGGCGGGGAGCCGGTGCCCACCCGCGTGAATGAACGAAAATAACTTCCATAGTGTACACGTTATATGGGGTTTCTCGTCCCTCGCAGCCATCAGCGCACGGCAAACGCACGACCTGGGCCCCTATTTGACGGCAATTGAAGTGTTACCAAACGTTACAGATGATGTAATACGTTTGAACATTGGACGCCCTGTGCCACAATACTGCCGAACGACTCCGCCTCTACGGCGGCAAATACGATAGGAATACCAGCATGAAGCGCATCCTTCTCATCGCCACGGGCGGCACCATCGCATCGACCGAAGACGGCAACGGTCTCTCCCCCGCCCTGACCGGTGAGGAGCTCGCCCAGAGCGTCCCCGAGATCTCGGGCCTCTGCGAGCTCGACGTGGTACAGCCCATGAACATCGACAGCACCAACATGCGTCCCAGTGACTGGATGCGTATCCGCGACGTCATCGTCGAAGGCTATGCCGACCACGACGGCTTCGTGATTCTGCACGGCACCGACACCATGAGCTATACTGCGGCAGCACTTTCCTATCTGATTCAGGACAGCCCCAAGCCCATCGTACTCACCGGCTCGCAAAAGCCCATGGGCAACCCTTTTACTGATGCCAAACTCAACCTGTACCAGAGCCTGCTCTATGCGCTCGACGAGCACTCGCACGATGTGTCGATTGTGTTTGGTGGCGTCGCCATTGCCGGCACGCGCGCCCGCAAGCAGCGCACCATGAGCTTTAACGCGTTCATTAGCGTCAACTATCCGCCCATTGCCTACATTCGCAACGACCGCATCGTGCGCAACGGGCTTCACGGCACCCATCAGGGCGAAAACCCGGTGCGTTTCTACGACAGTATTGACCCGCGTGTGTTTGTCCTTAAGCTCACGCCCGGCGTGAACCCGGGCATCCTGGACGCCCTAGCCGATAGCTACGATGCTGTAATTCTTGAGACCTTTGGCATTGGCGGTATTCCCGAGTTTGGCGAGTCCGGCGAGTCATTCCAAGAGGCAATTTTCCGCTGGGTCGATTCGGGTCGCACCGTCGTTATGACCACGCAGGTCCCCGAGGAGGGCCTTGACCTGGGTGTTTATGAGGTCGGTCGTGCCTACGCCGATCATCCGGGTATTTTGCGCGGCGATGACATGACCACCGAGACGCTCGTGGCCAAGACCATGTGGGCACTCGGCCAGTCACGCGATGCCGCCGAGATTCAGCGCCTGTTCTACAGCCAAGTCAACCACGACCGCATCCCGATGGCGTAATTCAGTTGTCGACGGGTATCCCCTATTCGATACCTTCGAGAAGTTCTGACACCGTCATGCCAAGTGCGGGCGCGATCTTAAATAGAACCTTGAGCGTGAAATTTGCCGTCCCATCTTCGATTCGGTCGAGGTAGGGTCGGCTGATTCCTGTCGCCACACAAAAATCAACCTTGGAGATACCAAGGTCTCTGCGTGCCTCTTCGACCCGCCTGCCAAGAATCTGTTTCGCACGTTCGTCCATGCAGCCGAGTTTGAAATGGAGCCGAACATAAACGTAAACTATAGTTTACGTTTTGCCGAATACACAGGAGTTTTCTATGTCGGGTTCTTCGGTCCGCATGTACCGAGCCACGCTTCGCACAAACAGCGCACCGCCCAAGCTCGTCGTCGTTGAAGCAGAATGCCTTTCGCCCGATGAGCGCACAGCATTTGCATTGCTATCAAGTCGCGTCGTCGCCGTTCTGGCCCCTTGCCCGGCGAAAGGTGAACTTGCCATCCAATGCCAAGCGCACAGCTGCTCGCTCAATCAGGTTGCCGTAATCGCAACCAGCCAACACGGCCTGCCGCTCCTTTTAGAAGCCGGCATAGCACTCGCCCTTCGCGGCGCCGGATACGAAAACGAGGCCGCCGCCGATGTAGTCTTTCAACCACGATCGAGCGGCGGCCTCGCAGCAGCCATTGAATATGCGTGCAGGCTCGTTGCCTAAAAGGACAAGCTAGAAACCAAAGCCAAAACCCGTTCCGGTAATCGCCGAGTACATAAAGTAAACGTTGATCACGTTGAGGAACACACCCGTGATGCAACCGTTGCGCAGGTAGCGCTCGCACACGATGCGCGCCATGGCGGCAGAGTCCTCATTGTTCTTGGCCTGGCGTCCCGCCGTAAAGTACGTTGCCACGCTCAGCAGCAAATTGAGCACCGGAAGCGCCAGCAGCTCGTAGCTCTTGCCCCAGCGCGTCACCTCGCCGGCTGCGTTAAACTTCGTTGCCACCTCGGGGCCAATGTTGGGGATTACAAACGCTGCGACCACCAGCGGAAGCACCGCAAGCACCAGCAGCGCGATGCCCATGTAGCCGGCTTTTTTGCCATATTTGAACATGCGCGTCGCCCTTACACGTTAAAGCGGAAGTGCACGACGTCGCCATCGGCCATGACATAGTCCTTGCCCTCAATGCGTAGCTTGCCGGCGGCCTTGGCGCCCTGCTCGCCACCGAGCTCGATGTAGTCGTCATAGCCAATGACCTCGGCCTTAATAAAACCGCGCTCAAAGTCGGTGTGGATGACGCCGGCGGCCTGCGGGGCGGTCGCGCCCTGACGCACCGTCCAGGCCTTGACCTCCATCTCGCCGGCCGTAAAGAACGACTGCAGGCCGAGCAGCTTGTAAGCAGCCTGAGCGAGCACGTCCAGGCCGGGCTGCTCCAGGCCCAGGCTTTCCAGGTAGTCGGCGGCGTCCTCGGGATCGAGCTCGGAAAGCTCGGCCTCGATCTTGGCGCAGATGGGCAACGGCTTGACACCGTCGATGGGCGCCAGGTCGTCGTTGAGCATATCCTCGTCCACGTTGGCCACATACAGGATGGGCTTCATGGTGAGCAGGAACAGGCCCTTGGCGGCGGCACGCTCCTCGTCGGTCATCTCCATGGATGCGGCGCGCTTGCCCTCGTTGAGCCAGGCGAGCAGACGCTTGGCCACCTCGAACTTGGGCATGAGCTCCTTGTCGCGCTTGGCCTCCTTCTCGAGCTTGGGCAGCTGCTTCTCGAGCGTGCCCATGTCGGCCAGGATGAGCTCGGTCATGATGGTGTCGGCATCGCCGGCAGGATCGACGAACTCGCCCGTGCGGCCCACCTCACGCATGACGTTGGGGTCCTTAAAGTAGCGCACGACCTCGCAGATGGCATCGGTCTCGCGGATGTTTGCCAAGAACTGGTTGCCCAGGCCCTCGCCCTCGTTGGCACCTTTCACCAGGCCCGCGATGTCGACAAACTCGACCGTAGCCGGCACAATGCGGCCCGGGTTGACGATGTCGGCGAGCTTTTGCAGGCGGCTATCAGGCACGTCGACGATACCCACGTTGGGGTCGATCGTGGCAAACGGGTAGTTGGCGGCAAGGCCGGTCTTTTTGGTAAGCGCGGTGAATAGCGTCGACTTGCCCACATTGGGCAGGCCCACGATACCGATGGAAAGGGACACAGCAGCTCCTTTTGGTACAGGTACTTCAAACTGCATAAGTATAGCGCCGCCGCAGCATCCGGGCGAATCCGGACACCGCGGCGGCGCAAATGAAGCAGAGATAGAGCTCACTGACTAGTCCGCGAGCTTCTCCACCTGATCGAGCATCTTGTCAAGCTTGGCCTTTGCCTCGGCCTTGGCCTTCTGGGCCTCTTCGTGGGCCTTGGCCTTCTGAGCGGCCTTTTCCTCGGCCTCGGGGTCGACAACGACCAGATTGGACGCATCGTGCTCGACCAGCTTGAGCGCATGCTCGGGGCACACCTTGACGCAGGCTCCGCAACCTAGGCAATACGTGGACTCCAATGCAAAGCGACCGCTTCCCACCAAATCGCAGGCAAACGTGGGGCACACGTTGACGCACTCGCCGCACGACGTGCACTTGTCAAAATCGCATTCCGGTGTGCTCACCTGCATATTCTGGGCAAGCTCGGGGTGGTTCTGCAGCGTCGAGAGCACCAGCTGCCGCCCGTGCGTGAGCGAACGGCGACGCTTGGTCGTCGTGGTGCCGCACATGGTGTTGAGCGTGCGCTCGAGCTGCGTGATCTGGTGACGGTGAGCCTTCAACTTCTGCGTCACCGAGGCCAGCGCCGCCGTCGCCGGATTGAGCTTGGTCACCGTTAGGCCCGTGGTGCGGGCAATCTTTTCCATGTACTCCTTGCGCTCGTACTCGCGGCGCTTATGGCACTTGAGGCTCTTGGGGTCGACCTCTAGGCCCATACCCGTGCCAGACCACTCTTCGGCCTTCGCAATCGCCTCGCCAAGAATGTCCTCACCGCCGGTGTTGCGGCATTTATCGCACACGCCCAACGGCAGGTACACACTCACGTTGGGATAGTCGGCCAGTACCGAGAACCAGGTCTCCGCCGTAATATCGCCCACGCAGGCAACGACGACTTCGTTTTCGCGCGGCATGCGCTTAAGGGCACGCGTGCAGGTAACGTAGGCGGTCTCGTGGCTCGTAGCCGCCGAGACAATGTCGTCGTAGACGTTTTTGGGTGCAAGGCGCGGAGAGATGATCGCCTCGGTCGGACAGGCAGCGGCGCACAGGCCGCACTTGCGACAGGAGTCGAGGATCTCGATGGCGTCTTCCTCGACCTCGATAGCGTTGACCGGGCACACGTCCATGCACGCGGTGCAGCCGCTCTTTTCGTTTTTGCAGGTCAGGCACGGAATGGTGTTGCCGCGCGGACGCTCCTTGTAGTCGGCAGGATTCCACTGCGGTGCCGACGGATCGAATGCATCGGTCACACCGCCAAGCGGGTTTTTAAGAAAGTCGAAACCCTTGCTGATCTCGATAATGTCATCAAACAGATCGTGTTCCTGCGCCATGCGCGGCCCCTCCCTGAGCAGTGCAAACAAGCAAGAGATAATGATACGCTATCGGCCCACGCCTCGGGCAAATTACACGCGGAGCATCTTTGCGGCAAATAGCCTATGCCTATCGCCGCCTCGATTGCACAAGGTCAATCAGGCGCCAAGCTATGCCTCGCACATGAGCTGCACGAGCTTTTGTTTGGTCACCTTGGCCTGTTCGTTAGCCATATTGCGCTCGTTTCTAAAGACCGCATTTGCAACACCCTGCAGATCGGCATCGGAAATCTCGCTGCACGGACCGTCCATCGAAGCCGCCGTGGGGCATACGCACAACGGCAACTCGGCATAAAACGCTACTGCCTTGGCGATATCGAGCATTTTGCCGCCGCCAATACCCACCACCATGTCGCAATACTCGGCCCGGGCTTCCTTGGCCATTTCGACAACGGCCTCTTCCGTACACGGACCGTTGTAAATCTTGAAGAACGGCTCGCTTAGATCTTCATCCAGAAATCCATCGACAATCTGCTTGCACAGCCGATCCTCGGTGCCCTGGTCAAACAAGACATAGGCAGCGCAGCCCAACCATGACAAATACCTGCCCTGACGCGAAAGTTCGCCCGGCCCTTGAACATACCGGCCGGGACCGCCATAAACCATGGGAAGCGCCATACGAGAATCCGCCCTTCATCAAACAACGATTGGTGCAAAGTAACCTAACCCCTGCACCAACTTGTGCATTGGGGACAGGTTACTTTGCACCATAGCAAAAGGGGTAAAGTAACCTGCTGGCTTTGCCCCTTCCTTAGCTTGATTTACTCATCCATGAGATAGTAGTGGCCCAGCGCGTCGGCACCCAGAATGGCGTTTGCGACCATCTCAGGCGTCACCTCAAACGGCATGTTGCACATGGTGTCATCGGGCGCGCAGGCGGCCTCGGCAACAATCATGGCCTGCTCGCGCGTAAGCTCAGCAACGCCAAGTTCCTTCATCGTGACCGGCAGGCCCAGCTCAATGCAGAAGCCCAAGACTTCCTCGAGCTTCTCGGTCGGGGCATCCTCGAGTACCAGCTGGACGATGGTGCCAAAGGCGACCTTCTCGCCGTGATACATGCCGTGGCACTCGGGCAGCATCGTCAGGCCATTGTGGATGGCATGAGCAGCAGCAAGGCCCGAGCTCTCAAAGCCAATGCCCGAAAGCAGCGTGTTTGCCTCAATGATATGCTCGACGGCAGGCGTGAGCGCACCCTTCTCCAGCGCGACCTTGGCCTTGACGCCATCGGCCATAAGCGTCTCGTAGCAGAGCTTGGCGAGCGCCAGGCCGGCCATTCCGCCCTTGCCGCCGGCGCAAGTGCCACCGTCGGCATCATGCGTCGCCTGGGCCTCAAAGTAGGTTGCGAGCGCATCGCCCATACCGGAAACCGTCAGGCGCACCGGGCTCGCCGCGATAACCGTCGTATCCATCAGGACAATGTTGGGGTTTGCCTTAAGGAAGAGGTATTTATCGAACTGGCCGTCGTCGGTGTAGAGCACCGAAAGTGCCGAGCACGGTGCATCGGTCGAGGCGATGGTGGGGCAAATGATAACCGGAGACCCCAAGTAGTAGGCGACGGCCTTCGCGGTGTCGAGAATCTTGCCGCCACCGACACCGACGATGATGTCGCAACCGTTGTCGCGGGCGAGCGCAACCAGGCGATCGACCTCGCCCTTGGAGCACTCGCCATTAAAGTCCTCAAACAGCAGCTCGGCCTTAGCCTCGACAAATCCGCCCTCGATCTTGGCACCGACGCGCTTCTTGCCCGAAGGCGTCACGATGACGAGGGCCTTAGCGCCGAGCGGCTCGACATAGGAGCCGAGCTTGGCCAGCTCGTCCGGGCCCTGGATGTACTTGCTGGGGCTATTGAAAATTGCAGCCATTTTTATCCCATTCTCTAAAAAAGAAAGGGGCTCCGTACAGATACGTGCGGAGCCCCTCGTTACGATAACAAGAGTCGATTAGAAATCGATGTCGGTGTCGTAGTAGCAGGCCTTGAGAATCTTCTCGAAGTCGGCAGCCTTGGTCTCACGCGGGTTCTCGGGCGTGCAGGCGTCCTGCTCGGCGTTCGCGGCGATCTCGGGGAGCTTCGCGAGGAACTCCTCCTCGGAAACCATCTGCGGGTTCTCGGCGTCGACCTTCACGCCACCATTCGCGTAATCCTTGATGGACTGCGGAATGTTGAGCTGGTCGTTGAGGTCGCGAATCTTCTGGACGAGCGCGGCGATGAGCTCCTCGTTGGTCTCGCCGGGAAGGTGCAGGATCTCCTTGGCCACGTAAGCGTAACGCTCGGCAGCGCGCGGGTCCTTGGAGTTCCACTGGATGACCTTGCCCAAGTACATGGCGTTAGCAGCACCGTGGATGATGTGGCCGTTCTCAAAGGCTGCACCGGTCTTGTGAGCCATGGAGTGAACGATGCCGAGCAGGCCCGAGGAGAAGGCGATGCCGGCGATGCACTGAGCCTCGTGCATGTGCTGACGGGCCTCATGGTCGCCAGCATAGGACTTGGGCAGCCACTCAACGATCTCGCGGATGCCATGCAGGGCGTTGGCATCGGTGAACATAGAAGCGCAGGTGGAAACGTAGGCCTCCATGCAGTGGGTCAGAGCGTCCATGCCGGTGTGAGCGCACAGCTTGGCGGGCATGGTGTAGGTGAGCTCGGGGTCGACGATGGCGACATCAGGGGTGATGTTGAAGTCGGCCAGCGGGTACTTGATGCCCTTGGCGTAGTCGGTGATGACGGAGAAGGCAGTGACCTCGGTAGCGGTACCGGAGGTAGAGGAGATGGCGCAGAAGTGAGCCTTCTGACGCAGCTCGGGGAAGCTGAACGGCTGGATGATGTTATCGAAGGACTCCTCGGGATACTCGTAGAAGACCCACATGGCCTTAGCGGCATCGATGGGCGAGCCGCCGCCGATGGCGATAATCCAGTCGGGCTCGAACTCGCGCATGGCCTCGGCGCCCTTCATGACCGTCTCGATGGACGGATCGGACTCGACGCCCTCGAACAGCTTGACCTCGAAGCCGCCCTCTTTGAGGTCGGCCTCGACGTCCTGCAGGAACCCGCCGCGGCGCATAGAGCTGCCGCCAGAAACGATGATGGCCTTCTTGCCCTTGAGGTTCTTCACCTCGTGGCGAGCGCCCTCACCAAAGTACAGATCGCGAGGATTGGTAAAACGTCCCATACTGTGCCTCCTAAACAAGCCCCTCTTAGACTTGCGTATATAACGGAGCACCCAATTGGCTCCGTTAGGACCGTTTTGCGCGTTGCCGGCGATGACAATGCGCGATGTCTAAACGTCTCAACGCTCAGACAAACACTATTCTACCGTTCTGGTTGGTCAGTTATTCACTTAAAGCCGACAATGATGAAACGTTTTTTCTATCCCTGAAGACCCTTGTGGGGCATTCATACTCCCAAGCTGGGCAAACGTTTTATCAGGGTTGACTACATATCCCGGGCAGGACTGTGACCCTCAAAGATGTGCCCCGTTCGCCGCCAAAAATCGACCGTTTACGGCACTGTGATACCACCCGCACAACCGAGGTGCCGACATTTGTGCGACATCCGTCTTCGTGGTGCAAAGGTGCAAGTCCAAGTGCGGCACCCCCGGTGTGCCACATGCGGGTAAACTAGAGCCTTATATAGAGATATTTGAACCCTAACCGCAGCAAAGGAGGCCCCATGGCATTCGACCCCATTCAAGAGGATTGCCATCGCCTCGTTCTTGAGGCCTTGCGCCGCGACAATATCCCGCTCACCGACGGTGCCGCCGTAGAGCGTCTGATGGAACAATTCACCCGTAACCCTGCGCCGCTCATCGTGCACGACCGCGACCGCGCCGGGCACCTCATTGCCAAGGTGGTCGAGGCTGTCGACTACCGCATCCCCTTTATCCCCGACGACACCCAGGCAGAGCAAGAAGAAGCCGCAGCCGAAAACATGCTTCGCGAGGCAGCCGCGCTCGACCCGAGCAACTGGGATGCCCAGCGCATGCTGACGGCGCTCACCGCCGAATCCAACGAGGAATACGTACAGTATCTGGTGTCCAAGTGCGACGAGGTGGAGCACGATCTGTCGCTCAAGATTGCCTCGGCGCAGGACCCCTACGAGCGTGAGGCCGCAGGCGACCTGACCCGCCGTCCCTACCTGCGCTGGCTTGCCGCCTTGGCATCGCGCGCGCTCATTAGCGGACGCTATCGCATGTCGCTGGATGCCGCGAATCGCAGCCTGGACTTTGCGCCCAACGACCCTGCCGGCGTCCGCCATACTGCGATGCTTGCCATGGCAAAGCTCGAATACCCTGCCGAGGAACTCAAGCGTTTTCGTTCCGCCCACTCCGTGCCCTATCTTGCCAACACGCCGCTGCGCCGCCGCCCCAAGGACGCAGAGCGCGACCTGGACCCGTGGACGCTCATCGCGCTGATGAGCGCTGCTTGGCGCGAGCTGGATTACGAGGGCGCCGAACACTACCTGCGCATCCTGGTGCGCTCATGCCCGCACGCGGCCGAAGCACTCTACTTCCAAACCGAGTTTCCCGATGGCGTCTATGCCCGCGTCAACGTGGGCGTGGGCTCCACCGATGAGCTCGTCCTTGCCCTGTCCGAGGCGACGCCGGTGCTGCAGGAGGGCCTAGGCGCGCCCGACAACGCCAGCTTTGCCGCCTGGGTCGCCACCAACGACATCGTGCGCTCCCAGATCGACGAGCGCATCCTACGCGCAGCCGAGCAGGGGCTTCCATTTAAGGGAGGAGACCTCTAATGGATCCGAGCGTCTACATCCCCGCCTACCTGGAGCGCGCCTACGTTGCGTCGCACCCCGAACTCACCGATGCAGCACGCGAGCTTGTCCATAACGACATCAGCGCAAACCCTCACAAGTATGCGCAGACCGAGCATGCCCAGGCGCTGCTCTCCTATGCCGGCGTTCATCGTCATTTGCTTGACGAGCTTCGCCGCATCGAGGACATGGGCAGCGACGAGGAATTTGAACAGACGCGCAACCGCCTGTTCGACGACATGCGCGATGAGCTGCTCAAGATCGTCCGCGTCGATGCGCATGTCCTCGACGCGCAGTTGCTCGCCATCATCCTGGCCGACACGCCCGTCGATGCCTGCCTGGGCGACCTGATGAATCTCGAGGCGAGCACGGCCGACTACCTGCAACAGAGCGTGCCCGGGTTCGACATGGAGGCCCCGCACTACTGGGCCAATAATGTTTTGGCAGACGGTGTCACCGCAGCAGACCTTACCGTGAGCGAGCCGGCGCTTATTGGCTGGCTTCACACGCTCGAGGCCATCTCGCAGCTGTGTATGGCGAGCGCTCGTTACCGCGCCGCCGCCAACTATTCTCGCCGTGTCCTTAAGGCGGAGGGCTATCCCACCCGGGCCGCCGGCACCGTGTTGCTTGCCCTCGCCCGCTTGGAAGACCAGGACGGCTTTTTTGCCCTGGCACATCAGCTCGAGGAACAGATGGGGGCAGACGCACTCGAAAACTCTCCTTGGTACCTGCTCGCCCGCACGATTCTGCTGTTCAAAACAAATAAGATGCGCCCGGCGACGCGCGCGCTGCGTGAGTTCGCTAACCGTTGCGAGGGCGGCGCGTTCTTCTTGCTGAACCCCATGTACCAGACGCCGTATCTTCCCTGCCGACTCGAGCCGCGCGACCCCTGGGACCTCTCGCACCAGGCGGTTTGGGAAGCCGACGGCATTATCTCGGACACCCCCGACTTTGCCCCCTGGGCCAACGCCTGCGAAGACGTGTCGCAGCTTGCCCAGGAATTTGCGCGCCGCTACGGCTTTTAGCGACGCGATCGCCCCGACCATGTCATCTATGTTAGGAACGGCTTCATGAACCTCCGCTCATCTCTCGCCTGCACCTCGAGCGATATCGCCCGCTGGGGACTGCGCTCCGTCCTTAAGCGCCAGGGCGGCGTACTCCCCGGCCGCATCGCCATGAAGATCGACCCCGAGCTGCTGAGCGACCTCGCCGGCCTTGTCGACCGCAGCGTGGTGATCACCGGTACTAATGGCAAGACCACCACCTCCAACCTCATCGCCGACGCCGTTGCCGCCAGCGGCGCCACCGTGGTATGCAACCGCGCTGGCAACAACATGGAGCCTGGTGTGGTGGGTGCCCTGCTCGAGGCCCGCGGCGGCCTTAAGCACACCAGCAGCGGCAAGCGCGTGGGCGTTTTTGAGTGCGACGAGCTTTACACCGTACGCGTTCTGCCCAAGCTCAAGCCGACGTACTTTGTGCTGCTCAACCTGTTCCGCGACCAGCTGGATCGCTATGGCGAGATCGATCACACCCAGGAGGTCATCGCCCATGCGTTGGAGCTCTCGCCGACAACAACGCTTATCTACAACGCCGACGACCCGCTGTGCGCCTCGATTGCCGCGCGCGTTCCCAACGCGAGTATTGCCTTTGGCATCGACGGCGCCACCAACACCGAGTCCGACCGTATTAGCGACTCGCGCTTTTGCTCGCAGTGCAACGCACCGCTGGAGTATGACTACGTGCAATACGGCCAGCTCGGCGCCTACCATTGCCCCTCGTGCGGCTGGGCCCGCCCCGCGCTTGTCCGTCGCGTGACGGGCGTGGAGCTCGGCTGCGACGGCTACAGCTTTGACCTGATCTTTGGATCTGCGCCCGACGCGGCTGCCGCACACATCGCCACACGCTACAATGGCCTGTACATGGTCTATAACGTTGCCGCCGCCTTCTTTGCCGCGCACGAGTTGGGTGTGGACACGGCGCTTCTACAGCCTACGCTCGATGCCTATGTGCCCGCCGGTGGTCGTATGGGGCGCTGGGATATCGCCGGCCGCACCGTCGAGGCAAACCTGGCCAAGAATCCCGTGGGCTTCGATCGACAGATCCAATCCATTAAGACGGCGGGCGGCAGACTCTGCGCTTTCTTCCTTAACGACAACGACGCCGACGGCCACGATGTTTCGTGGATCTACGACGTCGACTTTGAGCGCATCGCCGACACGCCGGGTCTTGTCGCCTTTGCCGGCGGCACACGCGCACACGACATGCAGGTGCGCCTCAAGTACGCCGGCATCGATGCCGCGATTATCTCGGACGTCGCGCAGGCAATTGGCGCCGTGGCAGACGAGGCCACCGATGACACCTTCTACGCCGTCGCCAACTACACGGCCTTCCCGCCGCTGGTCAAGGAGCTCGACGGACTGAAGGGCACCGCCGACGCTGTTGCTGGGCGCGCCGTAGCCCGTGCCGACGGCAGCGCTCTTCCTGTCGGCATCGCGCCAGTCGAGCTTTCGCGCCCGCTGCGCATCGTCTACCTGTATCCCGATGCCCTTAACCTCTACGGCGACGGCGGCAATGTTATCGCGCTCGAGCGCCGTTGCGCCTGGCGTGGCATTCCCACGCGTGTAGACGAGGTCCGTATGGGCGAAACGCTTGATTTGACCGATGCCGATATCGTCATGATGGGCGGTGGCTCCGACCGCGACCAACTGGCCGTGGCACACGAGCTGTTCGCTCAAAAAGACAAGGTTGCGGCCTATGTTGAGGACGGCGGCACGCTGCTTGCCATCTGTGGCAGCTATCAGCTGCTCGGCCGTTCGTACTATATGGGCGAGGATCGCATTGAGGGCCTGGGCGTCATTGCCGCCGAAACCGTACGTGGCTCCGATCGCCTGATCGGCAACGTCGCCGTCAAAACCGACCTGGCACCCGAGCCCTTTGTGGGATTCGAGAACCACGGCGGCCGCACGCTTTTGGACGCCGATGCCACGCCGCTCGGAACGTCCGTCGTCACGGGCACCGGCAACAACGGCGACGATGGCTTTGAGGGTCTCGTCTACAAGGGCGTCATCGGCACGTACCTACACGGACCGGCACTGCCCAAGAACCCCGAGCTCGCCGACTGGCTCATCGCCCATGCCCTCGAGCGCCGTGGCGATGCACAGGCCGCCGCCCTGCTGCCGCTCAAGCCCCTCGACGACACCTACGAGCACGCCGCCCACGACGCCGCCATGAAGCTCCTCCCCTAGCGCCCCACCACCACAAAGGGGACAGGCACCTTTGTGGTGGTTTTTCAGTTTGCCAACGATATGTGAACGACTAAAAAAGTCTGCTATACTCTTTCCCGCTGTCCCCATCGTCTAGCGGCCAAGGACGCCACCCTTTCAAGGTGGATATCGCGGGTTCGAATCCCGCTGGGGGCACCACAGAATCTGAGCAGCCCGTTACCAATTCGGTAGCGGGCTTTTTTCTTCCCCAACGCCGGGATTCGAACCCGACAGGGTGCGGAGCTGAGGAAACGCACAAGCGTTTTCCAGCGCAGCACGCAAGGAGCGAAGCGACGCAGCGAATGCGGGCGGCGCCAGCCGCACGCGGACATCCCGCTGGGGGCACCATTTAAATTAAGAAGCCCGTTACCCCCGCGGTGACGGGCTTTTTGCTACCCATGCGCCGGGATTCGAACCCGACAGGGTGCGGATCCCGGCATCATCGCAAGGCCTGTGGTCAAAAAATGGCAAATATGAGTACTGTTACCATTTTAGTTACAGCGATTTCATGCCATCAGAAGGCGATTTAGACGCCAGGGGTCCTACGGCGAAAGAATTGCAGGCGTTTATCAGCTAAGTACTTGGACATATGTTGCGTAATACTGCATATTTTGCAAAAAGATAATGCTACAGGACTTGTGACAGTACTCATATTTGACGTTTTTTGCCCACGGCCCCTTATTACGTGGGCGAATCAGTTGCAAAACGGACTCCTAAACGTCCTTCGCAATCAAAAAGCCGGGGCCCGCGCGATGCGGACCCCGGCTCAATACCGTGACGATATGTCAGCTACGCTCTACACGTAGAACAAGATGTCGTCGTAGGTCGGGACCGGCCAGTAGTCGGCTGCCACGATCTCCTCCATGGCGTCCACGGCGGCGCGCAGCGCATCCATAGCGGGAACGACCTCGTGCGCGTACACGTTGGCCTGCTCCTGGCCATCGAGAGACTCGGCCTTCTGATGCACGGCGTCGAGCGCCTTGATGGAGTCGTTGATGGCGGTGATACCGTTGCAGAGCTTGTTGAGCGTGTTCTGCTCGCACTGCATGGCGGCCTCAGCACCGGCGGCACGAATAGTCTCAAGGCCCTTAGCGACCTTGGTGGCATAGGCAGTAATGACCGGGCGATAGGTACGACGCGCCTCGCGAACCATCGTGGTGGCCTCGATGTTCATGAGCTTGTTGTACTTCTCGAGCTTGCAGTCGTAGCGGCACTGGGCCTCGGCCTTGGTCAGGACACCCGTCTCCTCAAAGAGCGCAATGGCCTTATCGGAAACAAAGGCGGGCAGGGCGTCGGCCGTGGTCTTGTTGTTGGCAAGGCCGCGCTTCTCGGCCTCGACGGGCCACTCGTCGGAGTAGCCATCGCCGGAGAAGAGGATGCGCTGGTGGTCGGTCAGGACCTTCTTGCAGTACTCGAGCGCGGCGTCCTGGAACTTATCCTCGGGCGCGCCCTCAAGCGCGTCAGCGAAGGACTTGAGCGACTTGGCCACGGCGGCATCGAGCACCAGGTTGGAGTCGGAGACGTTCTGCTCGGAGCCGCAGGCACGGAACTCGAACTTGTTGCCGGTGAAGGCGAACGGGGAGGTGCGGTTGCGGTCGGTGTTGTCCTGCATCAGCTTGGGCAGGGTATCGGCGCCCAGGTCGAGCACGCCGCGCGTGGCATGGACGGAAGCCTTGCCATCGATAATCTTCTCGACGACCTCGGTAAGTTGGTCGCCCAGGAAGATGGACATAATCGCCGGAGGAGCCTCGTTGGCGCCCAGACGATGATCGTTGCCGGCCGAGGCAACGGAGGCGCGCAGGAGCTCCTGATAGTTATCGACGGCCTCGATCACCGCGGTGAGGAAGACGATGAACTGCAGGTTGTCGAGCGGGGTGTCGCCCGGATCGAGCAGATTCTCGGACTCGGTGCCAAGCGACCAGTTGTTGTGCTTGCCCGAACCGTTGATGCCCTCAAAGGGCTTCTCGTGCAGCAGGCAGACCAAGTCGTGGCGGGAGGCGATGAGCTTCATCTTCTCCATCATGACCAGATTCTGGTCGATGGCCTCGTTGACCTCGCCATAGACCGGCGCGAGCTCATGCTGGCAGGGAGCAACCTCGTTGTGCTTGGTCTTGGCGGGAATGCCAAGCGCCCACAGCTCATCGTCCAGGTCCTTCATATAGGCCGAGACGGTGGGGCGGATAGCGCCAAAGTAGTGCTCCTCGAGCTCCTGGCCCTTGCAGGGAGCAGCACCAAAGAGGGTGCGGCCGGTGATGACCAGGTCCTTGCGCTTGCGGTAAGCGTCCTTCTTGATCAGGAAGTACTCCTGCTCGTCGCCCACGGAAGGAACAACCTTCTTGGGGGTCTTGCCAAACAGCGCCAAAACGCGCTTGGACTCACGCGAGAGTGCGGTCATGGAGCGCAGCAGCGGGGTCTTCTTGTCCAGGGCCTCGCCCGTGTAGGAGCAGAAAGCCGTGGGGATGCACAGGACGTCGTCCTTGATAAAGGCGGGGCTAGTGGGGTCCCAGGCGGTGTAGCCACGGGCCTCGAAGGTAGCACGCAGGCCGCCGTTGGGGAAGCTCGAGGCATCGGGCTCGCCCTGGATGAGGTTCTTGCCCGTAAACTTGGTAATGGCGGTGCCGTCGTGGTTGGGCTCGAGGAAGCTGTCGTGCTTCTCGGAAGTAATGCCCGAAAGAGGCTGGAACCAGTGCGCATAGTGCGTCGCGCCCTTGGAGATGGCCCAGACCTTCATGGCATGGGCAACGGCGTTGGCCACATCCAGGTCGAGCGGCTCACCGCCCTCGAGGGTTGCAGCAAGGCGCTTCCAAATGTCCTTGGGGAGGTAGTCCTTCATGACTTCCTCAGAGAACACCATGGTCCCGAAGCGGTCAGTAAGTTCGGCCATACGGAACTCCCTTCGTATCGGCACCGCGTGAGAAGCGGTGTTGATTACTAACGAACGAGTCATAGCTTAGACTCGCCGTGTTTCCGCAACATTACCGTTATGTTGCTGTCGCGAAACCAATCAATGAGGTTACCGCATCGCGGCGGCGTTGCCACCCTCAACAGCCAATCAACTGCATAAATTGCAGACCTCCCCGCACAGTTTACGGGTAGCTCATTTGCCACGGGCTATAAAGACTGGTATTTGATGCGAAATACCAGTCTTTATAGCCCGTGGAAAAATTAGCCGCTCTGTTATAGGCAATGCCGATAGCAAGGCATCTTTGATTGGTATCCCCAAATAGCGAGTGAAACTCCGCCGTGACACAGTGGTGCTGTAGAATCCTTACAACACATCACACTATTACGTATCTAGAGGAGCACGATATGCGCGTCGACGAGGTTTTTAAGCAGGCAGCATCCCAGGGCACCGCGCCCATTTCGTTTGAGATGTTCCCGCCCAAGGGCGAGCTCACCCTCGACACGGCTCGCGAAGTGGCAGGCAATCTGTGCAAGCTTTCGCCGAGCTTTGTCTCGGTCACCTGCTCGGCCGGCGGCTCGGGCAACGGTGCCGCCACCGCCCCCATCGCGCATATGATTTCGAGCGAATTCGACACGCCCTCGGTGGCACACCTTACCTGCGTGGGCCGCTCGCATGCCGATATCGCCGCCAAGATCGACGAGTATCGCACCGCCGGCGTGGAAAACATCCTGGCCCTGCGCGGCGATCTCCCCGCCGGCGCGACCGAGGACGACAAGCCCGCCTCGGACTACGCCTACGCCCGCGACCTCATCCCCGAGCTCGTCGACGCCGGCTTTTGCGTGGGCGCCGCAGCCTACCCCGAGGGCCACATTGCCTGTGAGGATCTCAACCTCTCGGTCGAACACCTCAAGCAAAAACAGGACGCCGGCGCGAGCTTCTTTGTGACGCAGCTCTTCTTTGATAACGGGTGCTTCTACCGTTTTCGCGAGCTTGCCGACAAGGTCGGCATCACCGTGCCCATTACCGCGGGCATCATGCCGTTTATGGGCAAGTCACAGATCAGCCGCATGGTCTTTATGTGCGGCGCGTCGCTGCCCTCCCCCGTCATCAAGATTCTCGCCAAGTACGAGAATGACCCCGAGAGCCTGCAGGCAGCTGGTGTAGATTATGCAGCCCGCCAGCTTTGCGACCTCAAGGAGCACGGCGCCGACGGCCTGCACCTGTACACTATGAACCGTCCTGCGATCGCCGCGACCATTATGGAGCGCCTGGGGTAATGGAAAAACCGCACATCGATACAATCGCTGTCGAAGTGCCGGCCGACCTTGCGTCGCCGGCGCTTTACCGTGTCGATGCTGCGCACCATCCCCGTGTCGACCGTGCCGAGATGCTGCGGTATCTGGGTTACGGCGGCCAGCAGATTGAGCCCGAGCTGTCGCAGCGTATTGAGCTTGTCGTTGAACGTCTTGAATTGGACATTGAGCCCCGTGGCGTGCGCCGCGTGTTTGCCGTCGATGCCACGGGTGTGGACGAGCAGGGAGAACCTTGCATTCGCCTGGTCGGCACCAACGTTGAACTGCGCGGTCGCGATATCTATCGACATCTCAAAGACGCCCGCTTTGCCGCACTCATGGCATGCACCCTCGGCATGGATGCTGAGCGCCGTCTGCGCACCACGGGAGCCCAACATCCCCTGGAGGGCGCCGTGCTCGACGCCGCGTGCTCCGCTTACGTGGAAGCCGCCGTTGAGCAAATGGACCAGCAGGTCAAGACGGACGCCGCCGTTCATGGGCTCGCCGGCAACTGGCGCTTTAGTCCCGGCTACGGCGACTGCCCGCTCTCGGCCCAGCGCTCGATCGTCAATGCGCTCAACGCCACGCGGCTCATCGGCCTGACCGTCACGCCCACCAGCCTGCTCATGCCCACCAAAAGCGTGACCGCGGTGATCGGCCTGTTCGACGGCGAAGTCCACGACGCCCAGAGCCGCCCCACCTGCAATATCTGCCGCATGCGCGAGAACTGCCGCTTCCGTGCCGCCCACACCACCTGCTATTCCAGCCATTAGGAGCCCCCGATGTTTACTCCGCTTATCACTCATGATTCTGACGGCACTGCATTGGCGGCACCCGTTGATGCCGCACGTCGCAACGGTGCCACGTACAAGACGCGCACGATCGACGATCTGCGCATTAAGAACGATCGCCTGCGCGCCGCCATCGAGGGCACGGGGCACCTGCTGTTCGACGGCGGCATGGGCACCATGTTGCAGGCCGCTGGCATGAAGGCGGGCGCCCTGCCCGAGCTGCTCAACTTTGAGGAGCCCCAGGTCATTACCGACATTCAGCGCCAGTACGTCGAGGCTGGCTGCGACGTGATCACCGCCAACACCTTTGGCGCCAACGCCCACAAGCTCGACGGCGCCGCCACCGTGGCAGACGTCTTTGCCGCCGCTGGCGCCTGCGCCCGCGAGGCCGGCGCCCGCTACGTCGCCGGCGATATCGGCCCCATCGGCGCGCTGCTTCGTCCCTTAGGCACCCTCAGCTTTGACGAGGCCTATGACCTCTTTGCCGAGGAAGTGCGCGCTGGCGTCGCCGCGGGTGTGGACCTCTTTATTATCGAGACCATGACCGACCTTGCCGAGATCAAGGCGGCGGTCCTTGCCTGCCGCGAGAACTCCGACCTGCCCGTCTTTGCCACCATGACCTTTGAGGAGGACGGCCGCACATTCCTGGGTACGAGTCCCGAGGTGGCCGCCATCACGCTCGACGCCATCGGCGCCGACGTTTTGGGCATCAACTGCAGCCAGGGCCCGGCTGAGCTCCGAGGACTCGCCGCACGTATGCTCACCGTTACCGACAAACCCGTTATGGTGCAGGCCAACGCAGGACTCCCCCATGTGGACGACGACGGCAACACCGTCTTTGATATCCAAGCCCCCGAATACGCCGAGGCCGTCGCCGGCATGATCGCCGACGGCGTGAGCGTCGTGGGCGGCTGCTGCGGCACCACGCCGGCGCACATGGCCGCCCTGCGCACGCTTATCGACAATCACACGCCCAGCCCGCGCCACCGCAAGCCCAGCATGTCGGTCACGAGCGCTCAGACGGTCGTGGACCTTCCCTGTGACGGTCACAAGATTGCCGTCATCGGCGAGCGCATCAACCCCACCGGCAAAAAGCGCCTGCAGCAGGCCCTGCGCGACGGCGATCTGGACTACGTGGTGAGCCAGGGCATCAGCCAGCAGGAGCAGGGCGCCGACATCCTGGACGTCAACGTGGGCCTGCCCGAGATCGACGAGGTCAAGATCATCCAACAGGCGACCGAACAGCTCCAGGGCTCCACGCTGCTGCCGCTGCAGATCGACTCCACCAACCCCGCAGCCGTCGAGGCCGCCGTGCGCCGCTACGCCGGCAAGCCCATCATCAACTCGGTCAATGGCAAGCAGCAGATCATGGATGAGATCTTTCCGCTGGTCGCCCACTACGGCACCAACGTTGTCGGCCTTACGCTCGACGAAGGCGGCATCCCCGATACCGCCGAGGCTCGCTTCGCCATCGCCGAGCACATCGTGGCCGAGGCTGCCCGTTACGGCATCGGACCGGACCGCATCCTCATCGACTGCCTGGTCATGACCGCCTCGACCAACCAGCGCCAGGCCGAGCAGATCCTGCGCGCCATGTCCCTGTGCAAGGAGCGCCTGGGCGTCAAATGTGCGCTCGGCGTGTCGAACATCAGCTTTGGCCTGCCTGCCCGCCCGCTGCTGGGTTCGGTCTTTTTGGCCGCCGCCTTCGGCGCGGGTCTCGACGCCCCCATCATGAACCCGGGCTCCAAGCGCTTTATGGATACCGTCTACAGCTATCGCGTCCTGAGCGTTGAGGACGAGGGCTCGACCGGATACATCGAGCGCTACGCCGGCTGGACCGATCCGTACAAGATCGCCGCAAACCCGGCAGCAGCTCAGGCCGCATCGACCGACACCGTGTCCGCTGCTGGCACCGCCGGCACCGACGGCAACGACGACCCGATTCGTCGCATGGTCGTCTCGGGCCGTAAGGGCGAGATCGCGACCGAGACTGAGCGCCTGCTAGCCGACCACGACGCTATGGATCTTATCAACAACCACTTTATCCCCGCCCTCGACGAGGTGGGCGTCCTCTTTGACCAGGGCAAGTTCTTCTTGCCGCAGCTTATGGCCTCGGCCGAGGCGGCACGCGTGGGCTTCGACACCATCAAGCGCCTGATGCCCGCCGGCGAGATTGCCGACAAGGGCAAGATCTGCGTGGCCACCGTCAAGGGCGACATCCACGATATTGGCAAGAACATCGTCAAGATGCTGCTCGATAACTACGGCTACACCGTCTTTGACCTGGGCCGCGACGTCGATCCGCAGGAGGTACTCAAGACCGTCAAGGAGCGCGATATCAAACTCGTCGGCCTCTCGGCGCTTATGACTACCACGGTCGTCGCCATGGAGGAGACCATCAAGCTGCTTCATTCCGAGGTGCCGGGCGTCAAGATCATCGTGGGCGGCGCCGTGCTCACCCCCGAATACGCCAAGCAGATCGGCGCGGACTACTACGCCAAGGACGCCGCCGAAAGCGCTCGTATTGCCGAAGAGGTCTTTGGGCAGTAACACAACGGAAACAACCGAGCACCAAAACGTGCCGCACGCGCCACTTGGCACGTGCGGCACGTTAGAATATAAGGGACTATGCTCGTTTTGGCAGATAGGAGCGCAAGGATGGCGATCACGCCCGCAGAAATCGCGGAAACCCGCGGCATGGTTGAGGAACAGAACCTCGACATCAGGACCATCACCATGGGTGTTTCGCTCATGGGTTGCGGTGACGAGAACCTCGACCGCATGTGCACGAAGATCTACGACCACGTGACGCACACGGCTGAGCATCTGGTCGAGACCGCCGAGAACCTCGAGCGCGAGTACGGTATCCCCATCGTCAACAAGCGTGTTTCCGTCACCCCGGTGGCGCAGATCGCCGCGTGCTGCAAGGATGAGGACCTCACCCCCATCGCGCATGCCCTCGACCGCGCGGCCGAGACGCTCGGCATCGATTACCTGGGCGGCTTCTCCGCACTCGTCCAGAAGGGCATCGGCGACGCCGACCGCCGCGTCATCCAGTCCATCCCCCAGGCGCTCGCCACCACGAGCCGCGTCTGCTCCAGCGTCAACGTCGCCAGCCTGCGCGCCGGCATCAACATGGACGCCGTGCTCATGGCCGCCCAGACCATCATCGATGCCGCCAAGCTCACGGCCGACCAGGATTCCGTCGGCGCCTCCAAGTTTGTCTGCTTTGCCAACATGGTCGAGGACTCCCCGTTTATGGCGGGCGCCGTCCACGGCGGTGGCGAGGCCGACGCCGTCATCAACGTAGGCGTCTCGGGCCCCGGCGTTATGGCCGCAGCCCTGGAAACGCTGCCCGATTCCGCATCGATGATGGAAGTCGCCGAAAAGATTAAGCAGACCGCCTTTAAGATCACCCGCGCCGGCGAGCTCATGAGCCGTGAGGCAGCCCGCCGTCTGGGTGTCGAGAAAGGCATTGTCGACCTGTCGCTGGCTCCCACGCCTGCCATCGGCGACTCCGTTGCCCGCATCCTCGAGATCATCGGTGTGGGCACCTGCGGTGGCCCCGGCACGACCTGCGCACTCGCCATGCTCAACGATGCCGTCAAGAAGGGCGGCGTCATGGCCAGTTCCAGCGTGGGCGGCCTCTCGGGCGCTTTTATCCCCGTGTCCGAGGACGCCGGCATGATCGCCGCCGTCGAGGCTGGCGCGCTTTCGCTCGAGAAACTCGAGGCCATGACCTGCGTATGCTCCGTCGGCCTGGACATGATCGCCATCCCCGGTGACACCCCGGTCGAGACCATCGCCGGCATCATCGCCGACGAGATGGCTATCGGCGTCATCAACAACAAGACCACGGCCGTGCGCGTGATTCCCGCCATCGGCAAGGGCGTGGGCGACTGCGTCGAGTACGGCGGCCTGTTCGGCCGTGCGCCCATCATGCCGGTGAACCCCAACGCCGGCACCGTGCTTGCCCACCGCGGTGGACGCTTCCCGGCGCCGCTGAACTCGCTGAAGAACTAGCCCAGGGATACGAGGCGAGGAGCCCCGGGAAGGGCAAATATATAAGGTCGCCTGCTCGGACAGTCCTGACTCGCACGGAGAGCACATTAAGTGCTCTCCGGCTCGTGCGGAACTCGCGATCGACCTTATATATTTGCCCTCCCCGGGGCTCCCGCACAACGGGACCTCGGTTGGGTTCTATCCCTTTGGCAGTCGCTTCGCTTCTGCCCTACTTTGCTGGTATGGCGGTTTGGCGTTGGATCGGTTCTTTCTGATATATCCTGGTTGCGGCTCTTCTTTTGGGAGGAGTCGCTTTTTTGTTGCTAGGAGGTTTGCCCGTGGTTGATGGGGATGCTCGCTCTGAGCTTCTTTCTGCTGATTGGAATGGCGAATGGATGCGCCTGCAAGCTGGTCGACGGCGGGCTGATGATTCTTTTGAGTGGGATAAGCGGGCTCGGCATTTTCGGCCGCTTGAGACTGCTCCGTATGCCCGGGACTTTATGAAGCTGCTGGCGTTAAAGCCTGGTGAATCCGTGCTGGATATGGGGTGTGGGGCTGGGTCGATTGCTATTCCGCTTGCGCAAGACGGGCATCCTGTGATTGCTGCTGACTTTTCCCCTGCCATGTTGGGCACGCTTGATGCTGGCATTGAGTACTATGGGCTCGAGGATCGCATTACACCGCTTGAGCTTGCTTGGGATGATGACTGGGATTTGGTTGGACCGGTCGCGAAAGCGGTAGATGTTGCCTTTGCCAGTCGCTCTGTCACCACGACCAACCTAAAAGGTGCGCTTGCCAAGCTTGATCGAACGGCTCGTCGGCGTTGTGCTGTCACGATGGTCGCCAACTCCAGCCCGCGCTATGACCTGCACCTGATGAACGCCATCGGTGCCTCGGTTACCTGCAGTAATGGCTTTGTGTATGCCTTCAATATCCTCATTCAGATGGGTGCCCTGCCGCAGATTACGTACTTTGAATCGCCTCGTCGCGATACCTTCGATAGTCTCGAGGCGGGCGTAGCGGACTTTTCTCGCATGCTCGAGCATGGCAACGAGGATAAGATCGACCGCCTGAGCGACTATATCGCTCAGCACATGATCGAGAACCCCCATGCCGGCGAGCCAGGGTCCAAGGGTGTGCCGCAGGGACACTACATGCTCGACCACATCCGCAAGGTCCGTTGGGCGTTTATTGCATGGGATCCGGTCTCTTCGGGCCGTCCATAGACCGCTTTCAGCCGCCGTACACGTCCGCCTGTAACCCGCGCTGTTCTTCCACTCGGCATCCGCATTCTTTTTGAACTGGGCAAACACGCCCCACACCGCGCCGTTCCTGCGCTATCGTGGGACAGCTCACGTAGATTAAGGCCCCATCGCGGGGCGCCCCATAACATAGAAAGCGAGAACCCATGGCACTGACAGGAGCCCAGGTCAAGCAGCTTCGCAGCATGGCCCATCACCTCAACCCCGCCATCATCATCGGCAAGTCCGACATCAACGAGGGCACCGTCGAGCAGACGGTCGCCTACCTGGAGAAGCACGAGCTCGTTAAGTGCTCCGTACTCGATGGTTCCAGCCTTTCCGCCCGCGAGGCCGCCGAAGAGCTCGCCGAGCGCTGCCATGCCGAGGTCGTCCAGGTTATCGGCCGCAAGTTCTCGCTATATCGCGAGTCCTCGCGCAAGGACATCGAGAAGATTAAGCTCGTCTAAGAGCCAACGATTCGGCGAGCCAACATACATCAAGCTTGCGAGCGTCCGAGCAATTCGGACGCTCATTTTTTATCGCTCAACGAGCACGCGGTTAAGCCTGCCCTCCACCAAGCGCTCGTACAGACGCCGCGTCTCGGGTTCGGGCACGCCATTGACCTGCTCCCTCAGGTGATGCATATGCCCACTGTACAGCTCGACGATATCGCGTCGTCGCCCCGCCGCACCGTAGACGCGCATGGCGCAACGCACCATGTCCTCGCGCGCCGTCTCTTGCCGCAGCCCCGACTCCACCAGCCATACCGCCGACTGCAGGTCGTTTTCTTCTAGGGCGGCATTCGCGCCCCGAATCATGCAGTCGATATACTTCGATTCCATAATGCGCCGCATACGCAAAAAGTAGGTGGGATTACAGCCATTGGGAACATACAACGGGCCGGCGTAGAGCTGCTCGATCTTAAGGCACAGCTCGATCAGATGGGGTCCGCGCGCACCCGTGCGATTTCCCAAAACTTCGCGGCTTATCTGATCAAACAACCGCACGTCGGTCTTGACGTAATCGCCGTTAAGCCCAATGCACTCGTTTTGGATCAGCACGCACGACTTGCCGTCCGGTGTCGGCCCCAGGGCCGAACGCAGGCGCGATATCGTCGAGTACAGATTGTTACGGGCGCTATTGAACTCGGCATGGGGCCACAGCTCCATAGCCAGCGTCTCGCGGTCGACCAGTGCATCCATGCCCAGCGCAAGCCGCTCGGCAAGCGTCGCCGCTTTCTTGCGGCGCCACATCTTATCCGTGATGGGAAACCCGTCGCGCTCGGCGCGAAACGCCCCAAACATGCGGATCTCGATATGGCCAATCACATCGACACCCTCGGCATCGCCGGCCTGGAACAGGCGCTCGCCTTCGGCCTCAAAGTCGTCGCGCAGCGAATACCGCGACAGCTCGCGCACCGGGAGCTTCTTTCGAATTCTAGCAGCCGGCTCACCCAGACAATGCATCGCAAGACGCGCAAACAGCCGATACGATGGATCCAAAATCCCTGGGCGGTTCATGGACATCCAGGCTGCAAGGTCGCTATCGCGGCCAGCGGAGGCCAAATGCAGCGCCACCATCCATGCCTCGGCACCACCGACCTGCGTCCGACTCAAATCGAGCAGCTCTGCCTCTTCGCGCACCGATACCATCGATGTATTGCGTAAGTATGCCGCGCGCTCTAACAGCAGTGCGTTATCGCGTATGTATCCAATCGATTCCTCGGCAAGCCTGAGCACCTGCACCGCACGGAATTTGGCATTGACCGGACGTCCCTCGGCCAGCGACTGCCAGCCTTCCAGTATCAAGCCAAACAACTGGACTTGATTGTCACGCATGCGCACGGCAAAACGGTCGAGCTCATTGAATGCCTGCTCGTCAGTCACCGGCATGCCGGCAAACAGGCGCCGCGCCGATAATACCATGCGCACCCAGATGGCGAGCGCTCGGATTCCACGCGCTTCGAGTGCCTCGAGCGTCAGGGCCATCTCGTCATCACGCTCGTCAGTCCCTGCATACGACCCATCAAATAGCTCCGTCAACATACGGTCCGCCCGCACAAACGTCCCCGCGATATCGAGCTCGCAATCGTAGGCCTTATCCGTTTTGAGCCCCGCGAGGATCTCACCGCCCTTCGCCCGCTCGGTCAGCCCATGCTTTATCTCGACATGTGCGGACAGCATGTCGAGTGCGGCACAAGACGCCTCACTTTCCAACGCTGTATGGCTTGCCGGAAGCCCCAGACCACTATCTCCATAACAGGCGGCCGTAAAAGCGTGCGCCACCTTCCACGACACCGGATCGAGCTCGCAAATCGCTTGCTCGCCCGCACGCTCGATAATTGAGGCCATATACCGCGCGAGCTTTGTATTGGAGACGCTCACCGCCGCCAGATAGATGCCGAGCGCCTCGTCAGGCGTCGGCTCCGATGCCCGACCATCTGCCTCGGTCTTTCCCAGCGCCGCGCGGCAGACGTCCCCTCCATGCCCCGTCAGGGCCAGATCGACCCCATACTGCCCGGCAAGCTCCAACACCGCACTGCGGTCCAAAAACGCGTCGGCGAGGTCCATCGCGGTATCGCAGCGACCCGCTTTAATCAATATACGCGCCGCCCGCACAACGAGTTCGGGGCGGATTTCGGCGACCAGCTTGCGCAATCGCAGGCGTGCGTTATCCTCGGTACCCAAGCAGGTAAAGCTCCGGTCTGCTGGATCGACGCCAAAAATGGGATAATCGCGGACAAGATAGGACTGGTCAATCGCCGAAAGCCTAACACCGCAAGCCTCGAGCTCCGAAATATTGCCCTCACCCATTAAGACCATCAAGCATGCCACACTAAACAGGGCGTTGTTCTCGAGCGACGCCAAATCAACAAGTGCCGCACCGTAGATATTGACGATCTCGTTTTCGAGCATCTGGGCAACGTCTCCCTGCCCGTATAGTCCCGACTGCATAGCCGAGACGAGCTCGGGCACGCCCTGCGTAAGCTGATAGAAGTCGAGCGATGTGCTAATCGAAAACGCCGATGCCCACGCCGAATACTCATAGGCATGCACCTTGAGCATCTGCGCGTTGACTTTAATCGAATCGCCCAGTCCATGAATCAGCTGGCGATTCGAAGGACGGCAGCTCATAAAGACCCCAACCCCCATAGCACGCAGGCTTCGGATTCGGTCAATCAGCTCCTCGGTCTCGCTCTGGCTGAGGTTAGGCACGTTATCGATTGCGATCAGGGAGTGCGGCTTGTCCTTAAGCTCTTCGGTAACGACCTCGAGCTGCATAAACACCTCGCGCCCAATGGCGCGGTCTGCCTCGATGATCCGCACGGGACCTCGCGTCGGATCTCTTTTAACCTCTTGGGCATACTGCAGCAGCACCGAGGTTTTCCCAAAGCCATCAGGCGCGTAGAGGACTACGATGCCGGCCTTTCGGCCCTTGGCGATAAGTTCGTTCATCAAGCGATCGCGCCGCACCATATAACTACTGCCCAGCGGCATAAGCTCGAGGTCGTCCGTATTGCCCAAATCGTTAACCATGCCCGCTCCTCAACTCGACCACATGGACACCGTAACGCTAGACCATATGTATCGCTAGATGAATAGAGCGATGCTACGGTTTAGGATGTTTTTTGGTACGCAAATGGCAAGTTTTTGTTCAGCGTGGTCCGATTGAAACTTATCCCCCAACCAATCAGTCTTTGCGCAGGTCAATGCGCTTGCCAGCTTGTCCCATCCTTTGGCAGTGTACCTCAAATGAGCGCTGTTCAATTGTGTTGCGCAACTCACCTAACGCCAGCTACCGTCTGCGACCTTTTCATAGCATTTATGCATAGTATCTGTTATGGAATGAATCATGCTGCACCAGACGCACCCGTCCAGTTCGCGGCCAGATTTTCGTCAAGCACACGGCGCACGCTCAGCAAAAAGGCCCCCGCAAAGCGGAGGCCTTAGGCAAGGCTATGTCGAGGTGCAGGATTCGCGCTACTCGCAGAGCGAAAGGGCGGCCTCGTCGGCAACGAC
This sequence comes from uncultured Collinsella sp., assembly GCA_902494035.1. Lineage (GTDB taxonomy): Bacteria > Actinomycetota > Coriobacteriia > Coriobacteriales > Coriobacteriaceae > Collinsella. Next base: position 8,489 of record CABURV010000008.1, on the reverse strand, counting down.
AACGCAGTTGGTGTGCAGCTGCAGGATCGAAGCCGGACACTTGGGCGTAACCGGACCATAGCACATATCGTGCACGGCCTGAGCCTTGGCCTCGCCGTTGGCGACGACCAGGATCATGCGGGCATACATGATGGTCTGAGTGCCCATGGTGTAGGCCTGACGGGGAACATCGTCGATGCTGTCGAACAGGCGGCTGTTGGCCTGAATGGTGCTCTCGGTGAGGTCGACACAGTGCGTGCCCTTGGAGAAGTGGTCATCGGGCTCGTTGAAGCCGATGTGGCCGTTGTTGCCAATGCCGAGCAACTGCAGATCCGGGTAACCGGCGGCCGCGACGATCTTGTCGTACTCAGAGCAGGCAGTGGCGGCGTCGGGGTTGGAACCATCGGGCACATGCGTGTTGTTCAGGTCAATGTTGATGTGATCGAAGAAGTTCTCACGCATGAAGTAGTGATAGCTCTGGGGATCGTCGTGCGAAAGGCCACGATACTCGTCCAGGTTGTAGGTGCTGACCTCGGCAAAGTCGACGTCGCCCTTCTCGTACCAAGCAGCGAGCTGCTTGTAGGCACCGATCGGGGTGGAGCCGGTGGCAAGACCCAGCACACAGTCGGGCTTAAGGATAACCTGGGCCGAGATGATATTAGCGGCCTTGCGGCTCATATCCTCGTAGTCTTTAGCTTTAATGATCTTCATTACGCGTCCTTTCTCGTACAAGAGAGGCAAGGTCCCCTTACAAGCACTTGCCCGCGGCCCGCGTCGGCCGCAACCAACGTGTGCGGCCACCAGGGCGAGGTCGCGTAATGTATGTGTCTCGTGTCTAGCCGCGTCGAGGCCCCTGCCCGTCCACGGTGACCCAAAGCTGTTTAGCTTCGGACAAATCCCATCTTGCCACGGAGGGCGTCCTCTTTCAAGGGCGCCCTCCGTAAACGTGTTTGAATTGTAGGCTAATGGCCACGTGCACTTGCTAGCGCTCGCGAGCAACGATGAGCTGGTCCATCTCTTCGACATGCACGCCAACGGAGCCCTTGATGCTCGAGAACTCAACGGAGTTGCACACCAAGATGGGAACCGTCACATCGTAGCCCTCGGCAGCAATTGCCTCGCGATCGAACTCAATGAGTACATCGCCCTTATGGACGATGTCACCCACTTGCGCATGTACGGTAAAGTGTTTGCCCTCGAGCTGAACAGTGTCCAAACCAACGTGGATGAGCACGTCCAGGCCATCGACCGTGTTAAGCGCAACAGCGTGTCCCGTGGGAAAAATGGCCTCGACCTTGGCATCAGCCGGTGCAATCACACGCGTTCCGGTGGGCTGAATCGCCACGCCCTGGCCCAAAAGGCCGGTGGCAAACGTCTGGTCGTTTACCTCGGAAAGCGGAATGACGTCGCCCGAGATGGGAGCATCCAGCGTAAGGACTCGACCACGCATACCAAAAGACCTTAGGACTTTAGTGAACATGCTCCCCCTCGGACATACCAATCAATCAAAATAACCTTAACAGTTTACCACTTGGCAACGGTTTTTGACCATTAGGGAAGTTCGCGCTTGACAACCTCGACGATGTCGTCAACAACGCGCTGGGTCAGCTCGTGCGTCTCGGCCTCGGCCATCACGCGGACCAGTGGCTCGGTACCGCTCGGGCGCACCAGAATGCGGCCGCGGCCATCAAGCTCCTTCTCGGCAGCAGCGACGGCATCCCAGATGGGCTGGCAATCGTCCAGACCAGCCTTGTTGTCGGAATGCACGTTGACGAGTACCTGCGGGTACTTCTTCATGATGCCGGCAAGATCGGTGAGGGTACGACCGGTGCGCTTGAGCACGGCCAGCAGCTGCAGAGCCGTCACCAGGCCGTCACCGGTGGTGTTGTGCTCTAGGAAGATGATGTGGCCGGACTGTTCGCCGCCGATGACGGCGCCATCCGCGAGCATGCGCTCCAGAACGTAACGGTCGCCCACGGCGGTCTGAACCATCTCGAAGCCCTGCTCCTTCATAGCGATGGAGAAGCCCAGGTTGCACATGACGGTCGAGACGATCTCGGAGTTGGCGAGCTTGCCGCGAGCGGCGAGGTCAGAACCGCAGATAGCCAGGATGTAGTCACCGTCGATCTCATTGCCCTCGCTGTCCACGAACAGCACGCGGTCGGCGTCGCCGTCGTGGGCCAGACCGATGTCAGCATGGGTGCGCAGCACGAGCTCGCGCAGGGGCTCAAGGTGAGTGGAGCCGCACTCAACGTTAATGTCAGTGCCGCAGTAATCGGTGTTGATGGCATGGACCGTGGCGCCCAGGCGCTGCAGCGCGGCGGGCGTGGTCTGGCAGGAAGCACCGTGACCGCAGTCAACGGCAACGACCAGGCCATCGAGCCTCATGCCATCAAGCGTATCGATGGCATGATCGACATATGCCTTGCGGGCGTCCTTCATCTTGATGATGTGGCCCACGCCGGCACCGGTCGGCAGCGTGTCGGCAGCCATGGCTTCCTCGGACATGACCCAGGCGCTGATCTCTTCCTCGACAGCATCGGGGAGCTTCATGCCCTTGCGGCTAAAGAACTTGATGCCGTTGAACTCCGGCGGATTGTGCGAAGCAGAGATGACGATGCCGCCGTCGAGCTCGTTCTGAACGGTGAGCAGCGCCACGGCAGGCGTGGGGATGACGCCACAGCAGTGCGGACGGCCGCCCTCGGCCATAATGCCGGCGGTCAGAGCGCTCTCGAGCATGGTGCCCGAAAGGCGCGTGTCACGGCCGATGCAGATGTCCGGACCAAGGAACTTGGTCGCCGCGCGACCCAGACGAAACGCGAGGTCGCACGAAAGATCGGCGTTGGCGACGCCACGGACGCCGTCGGTACCGAAGATGTTCTGGGGCATAGGATTGCTCCTTCCCTAGCAGGCGATATGCAACCGCCCACCCTAGTCGAAAAAGAAAAGCGGGACCCGCCGAGGAATCGGCAGGCCCCGCTTGTACATTGTATCTCGAAAGGAGATAAAACCTTAGCGCTTGGAGAACTGGGGAGCGCGGCGGGCCTTCTTGAGGCCGTACTTCTTGCGCTCGACCACGCGAGCATCGCGCGTAAGGAAACCGGCCTTCTTGAGGTCAGCACGGTAGTCGCCAGCGTTCAGAAGAGCGCGAGCGATGCCCAGGCGCAGAGCGCCGGACTGACCGGAGATGCCGCCGCCATCGCACAGAGCGATAACGTCGAACTGACCGGCGGTGTCGGTCACCTTGAAGGGAGCAAGGGCGTTCTCAACGAGCTGATGACGGCCGAAATACTGCTCGGCGTCACGCTTGTTGATGGTCACCTTGCCGGTGCCGGGGACGAGACGGACGCGGGCGACGGCGTTCTTACGACGGCCGGTACCCTGGTAGACAACGGTGTTCTCAGCCATCTTTAAGCCTCCAGCTCAATCTTCGTGGGGTTCTGGGCAGCGTGCGGATGCTCGGCACCAGCGTAGACCTTAAGCTTGGTCATCTGGGCGCGGCCGAGGGTGGTCTTGGGCAGCATACCGCGAACGGCGCGCTCGATGACCTTCTCCGGGTGCTTCTCCATAGCCTGGCGGAAGCTCTCAGCCTTGAGGCCGCCGTTGTAGCCGCTGTGGCGATAATAGGTCTTCGTGTCGGCCTTGTTACCGGTAAGCTGGACCTTATCGGCGTTGATGACGACAACGAAGTCGCCGCAGTCGCTGTTGGGCGTGAACTGGGGCTTGTTCTTACCGCGCAGAATCATTGCGATCTGGGTGGCAAGACGGCCCAGGACAGCACCATCGGCGTCGACGAGAACCCAGTTGCGCTGGACCTCGCCCTGCTTGGCGTAGTGAGTCGATTTCGAAATCACTTAGACTCCTCCATGTACAGTACGTGTTGTTACAGAGATTCACGGGGCTCTGCAAGTAACCCGTCCATATTACCCCGCTCGCCGTACGAGTCAACAGGTATTTTGGCTCCGACCAGAGTTTCTGCACATGTCATCCACGAGCCGTGATTTTCCAGCTCTTTAGCTGTTGTCATATTTTGAGGGTTCGCCGTCGTTAGCGCTCAATGAACTCTTGGATTTCCGCGAGCAGGCGCTTTGCCTCCTGACGGCCCTGGATATACAGGTCCAAAAGCTTTGCCGGATCGTGCTCAACGTGGCCGACCTCGACCGGCTTTTGCGGAGCGACGACCAACGCACGGCCCTCGCGCTCATACTTCCACAGGTGCATGCGCTGGATGTTGTAGCGGTCGTGGCGCGTCTCGATAGCCTCGAGCAGATAGGGGTAGTCGGCATAGCGGGCGCGCGCGGCCGGCAGAAACTCGTAGGGCTTTTTCTCGTACGAACGGTCCTGCGTGACGATGACGACCGCACGGTCGAAACCCGCCTCCTCGAGCACATGCTCGATGGGGACCGAATCGGCCACGCCGCCGTCGACGTATTTGTGCCCGTCAATCTCGACCGGCGGCGTCACCAGCGGCAGCGACGTCGAGGCGCGCACAGCATCGAGGTCAAGTACGGCGCTTTTGACCGGGAGATACGTGGCGGTTCCAAAGAGCATGTCCGTCGCGACGGCGTACATCTCGATGGGGCTCGCGTCGAACGTCTCGTTGTCAAAGGGATCCAAGCGGTCCTGGACATCGTTGAAGATAAAGTCGTAACCGACGATAGAGCCCGTGGCCGCAAACGATGCGGCGCCCATGAAGCGGTTGTCGTTGCAGAAAGCCAGGTTGATGCGGTTGGCACGGCCAATCTGGTGCGACTTGTAGTTCACGCCGTTGAGGGCGCCGGCCGATACGCCATATACCGCCGGAATCTCGACGCCGGCCTCCATGAGAACGTCGAGCACGCCCGCAGTAAACTGCCCGCGAAAACTACCACCCTCCAAGACGAGCGCGACCTTGCCGGCGTTCTTTGCCTTATCTTCTGCAGTCATGTTGACCTCCTGCGATTGCGTTTTGGCTTTCTTCTACCCAGTTTTGGGATAGCGAGCGCATGGGTTTTTCGAGGCGGCAGGTGAAGCGGAAAGTGCATCCCAGTTTGAGGCGAGATTCCGGGATGTACTTTCCGTTTGAGCTGCCATTGGGAAAGCATGTCCCACTCTACGGCTCGATTCCGGGTCGCAGTTTCCGCTTGAGGCGCCATCCGGAAACTACGTCCCAGTCTGAGCGCGGATTCCGGGATGCACTTTCCGCCTGGGCTGCCATTGGGAAAGCGTGCCTCACCCTGCGTTGATGCGGCGTTTTCTTTACGCCCGCGCCCTGCACAGAGTTCGATTCTCCGCGGTACGGACTAAAAATAAAAAGGCAGGTAGATACGAATATCTACCTGCCTGTTACTTATGGTGGAGGCGCGGAGAATCGAACTCCGGTCCACGAAAGCCCCCTGATTGGCATCTCCAAGCTCAGTCGCTGGTTTAGTCTCGGACGCTTTGCGCGCAGCGACACGCTCGCGGCGTCCTAACCGGTTCGGTCTTAGCCTGCGCCATACCGATTACGTGCGCAGGAGCATTCCCCTAACATGACGTCGCGCCGGTGTCGGGGAAATCACCGGGTTGACGCGCCGCTATAAACTAAGCAGCGAGAGCCATAGGCTCAAAAGAAGAGTTGTTGTCAATTCAATTTGACGGTACCCCTGTTTAACGAGGCGAGGAGACCTCGGCTTGCTTCCTCTCTCAGAGCTATCGTGTCGAAACCAGTCGCCCCCGAATGCCGGGAAAGTCTGGATGGTATCGGGCCTGCAAACACCCGATAACCGTCGACTTTTCAAGGAACACGCGGGGTGAACCCCGCTCGTGGATAGCTATCTTACCACGTTCTAAAGGCAGACAGCTGTTCTATGCACGAGCTGTGAAGACCCCAATGTGCGCCGCACTTCACACTTTTGCTACCGATCGCGTCACGTATATTTTCGCCAAGCAAAATTGACCCGTCGAAAGGACCGTTATGGATACCAAGCAGCAACTCATCAATGCCCTCGCAGGCCTGGGCTCAACCATTACCGAAGCTATGGATGTCATCGAAGGCTTTGTCCCCTGCGGACATCCCGCCCTCACGATATCGAACGCACTCGTCGCGCTGGACGCTGACGATGATGCAGCTCTCGCCCAGCAGCTTGAGACCGTCGAGGGCTTTATCGACCACGTGAGTGAGAACCGCGGCGTGACCGCCTACCACAGCATCGAGGTCGAGCTCGCGGGTCCCAAAGCCGATCTGCTCGCAGCAATCCGCGAGGTAGGCGCCCTTATGCAGACCGCAGGCGTCAAGAACACCCAGGTCAACGAGTGGGTCTACCGCAGCCTGGCAGCACTAAACGATTCCGACGAAAAGGCAGCCGAGCAGCTCGCGGAAAGTCCCGCCATTAAGGCCGAGCTTTTGTAAATAGCAGACGCGGGCCCCTTGGCGCATCGTCGTCCAAAAGGCCCGCAAACAGTTCGCGTCAACCGATAGCCGCGCCACCGCGTTCGGCCAAAGCCAGAATCGGCATCATTTGGCGCGGGGTCTTTGCTGCAAGATCGGCATGTTCGAGCAGTTTGCGATCGTAGGTCACCAAGTAATCAACCTGGGCGCGTTTGCATGCGGCGAGTACCAAATTGTCCTCGTAATCGCGATGGAGCGCTAAGTATTTGTCGGCCAGCCAAAGGTCCGACGCATCTGCACCCACGGCCGTGGCGTTTTCGGTCATGTTCCGAACAAACGCCAACGCTGCATTGCCAATTGCACGGGCAGATGCCTCGTCGAGCGCTCCCCCGCTGGCAAGAACGCTACGCTTCAGCTCGTGTTGGACAACGTACAGCACGTCCTTGGCGATATGCACCGGAAAGAACAGCAATGCCCCCGTCTCCGTCGCCTGACTAATAAACGCACGCGCGGCAAGCGACTCGGCATGGTCGACGCAAAACGAATCAACCCATACGTTGGCGTCTACCATGATCTTGAGAGGCGCCCCACTCACTGGATCATCCCCTTTTGGCGATAATGCTCATCCATGGCTTCGGAATAGATCGTGTCCCAACCGCGATCGTCGGATACGGGCGACGCAGCGATGCCCAAATCTGCATAAAGCCGGTCTGCCGCTGCCCACGACGCGGCGAACGGAGTATCGGGCGCGACGGTCTGCTGCCGGTCGTCGACGGCCGCAAGCACTTCCTCGCACTGCCCGCCACCCTGCGCGACCTTGGCCACCACCTTTTTGATGAGCTCGGGCAGCGACCCGCCCGAAAGCCGCAGCGCCTCCTCGGCACGGTTCTTGACCTGGCGATCCACGCGAACGTTCACCTGCGCCATGCCGCTAACAGCACCCACGTCGATCCCGCTCCCTTCAATTGCTAGCACTGCTAGCAATACTATATAGAGAAGCTAGCAAATATTCAAACGCAAAAGGCCTGCGCCCGTACGACACCGATGCCGTCTGGGCGCAGGCCAGATAACGTGGGCGAACACGTCTGCTAACGCAGGTAAGCCTTTGCGTTGCCCAGGCTGTAGGCGATCGTTGAGCCGTTGTGCAGCAGCGACGACGTCTGTGGAGTGATCATGCCGGTAATGCCCAGTGCCAAGAGTGCTGAGTTGGTGAGCATCACCTTAGAGTAGGAGCTCGTCAGACGGTCGATGAGACCCTGGCTCATACGGCGCAGGCGCACGATCGCGGTCAGATCCGTATCGGTCAGGATGATATCGGCGACCTCCTTGGCAATGTCGCTTCCGCCACCCATTGCCAGCCCCACGTCGGCCAAACCGAGCGCCGGCGAATCGTTGACACCGTCGCCCACCATGGCAACGTGGCGCCCCTCGCCCTTAATGCGCTCCACATACGCGTACTTGTCTTCGGGCAGCAGTTCGGCCTTAAACTCGTCGACACCCGCCTCGCGCGCAATGCGCTCGGCCGTGCGTTCAGAATCGCCCGTGAGCATAACGACATGTTTGACGCCCAGCGCATGCAGGTCGGCGATGGCCTCGCGGACCCCGGGCTTGAGCGGATCCTCGATACCGAGCACGCCCACGACCGTGCCGTCGACCGCCAGGTACAGAGGCGACAGGCCCTGCATCTGGGACTCGATCTGCTCCTTGATGTCGGACTCGAGCTGCGCGCCCTCATCCTCAAACACAAAGTGTGCCGAGCCAATAATTGCGCGACGCCCTTCGATGGACGAAGCGATGCCGTGCGCCACGATGTACTCGACGGCAGCATGGCGCTCGCGATGCTCGAGTCCGCGTTCACGTGCCGCATTGACCACGGCGCGCGCCACCGGATGCGGAAAATGCTCCTCCAAGCAAGCAGAAAGGCGCAGGATCTCGTCCTCGCTCCAGCCGTCGGTCGTCAGCACGCAAGCCAGGCGCGGCTGGGCCTCGGTGAGCGTGCCAGTCTTATCAAACACAATGGTGTCGGCCTTGGCAAACGACTCAAAGTACTTCGCGCCCTTGACCATGACCCCCATCTTGGCGGCATCGCTCATGGCAGTCATGACGGCGACGGAACCCGTGAGCTTGAGTGCGCACGAGTAGTCGACCATCAGCGCCGCTG
>CABURV010000007.1 GCA_902494035.1 uncultured Collinsella sp. | reverse complement strand
CGGGCGTGGACGTCGAGGCCGACGAAGGTGGTAGTATCGAGCATGGGAGCCCCTTCCATGAATGCGGCGTGGCCGCCGCGGCTGAATTAGACACTCACCATTGTCGGCCTAATCCGCGGCCTTTCATGCAGCAGGGGCTCTCAATGTTTTTATGTCCTGCTCATATCGTCTCTGCCGACAGTTAGAGACAGTCCCCAAGTGCCGGCACATAAGGAACGTCCCTAGGTGCCGGTTTAGCCCCACCTTAGAAGTGACGGCGGATGGCGTCGACCATGCCCTGGGGCGTGGTCTGGCCGAGCACGTCGGCTGCGGCATCGGCGTCCATAAAGATATTCATGAGCGCCTGCAGGGCCTCGACCTGGCCGCCCGGCTCGGCAATGCCCAGGTTGATGACGATCTGCGCCGGCACCGGAGCGCCCATGCCAGCCATAGCGTTAAATATCACGGGCGCGGCGGGCTTCACCACCGCGATATAGGGCTTGGCCACAAACCCCGGATCGGTATGCGGAATGGCAATGTTTACCGCCGGCATGGCAAGACCCGTGGGATAGGCATCCTCGCGCGTGCGAACGGCGTCGAGCCAACCGTCGGCAATGTAGCCGCGCGGAGCAAGCTCACTCTCGAGTTGCGCAAACACCTCACCCGGCGTCGCACACTCCCAATCAAAAAACACCAGCTCAGGCGTAAACAGCGCTTCGTTATCCGCCATGCGCTCACCTCTCTCACCTAGTCATTCAAGAACGTCCCCGATGACTACCCAAAACAAAAGGTGGCCACGCGCGCCTTGGCGCCAATGACCACCCTGACCACTCAACTAAATTGTACTGTGCGCCGCTAGCCGCGGGGCGCATCAATTGCGACCTTGCCGCTCTCCAGCACGTGGACGCGGCCGTCGGCGAGCATTTGCACGACCTCGGGATACAGCACGTGCTCAATCGCGTGGATGTGCTCCTCGAGCGTGTCGACATCCCAGCCCTCCTCGACAGCCAGCGCACGCTGGGCGATGATGGGACCGTTGTCGTAGACCTCGTTGGCAAAATGCACGGTCACGCCAGTTACCTTGACGCCGCGCACAAAGGCATCGTCAATCGCATGCGCACCGGTAAAGCTCGGCAGCAGCGCCGGATGCAAGTTGACCACGCGGTTGGGAAACGCCGCCAGCAGCGGTGTATGCACCATGCGCATGTAGCCGGCCATGACCACATACTCGCAGCCGCGCTCGAGCAGCTCGTGCGCGATGATCTCGTCGGCGGCGATGGGGTCGGCATAGACATCCTTGGACAGCGTAAGCGTCTGGATTCCCGCGCGCTCAGCGCGCTGCAAACCCTTAGCCGAAGGACGGCTCGACACCACAAGCTCAATAGAAGCGTTGAGCTTGCCGGCGGCAATCAGATCGATCAGCGCTTGCAGGTTGGTACCCGAACCGCTGATGAGCACACCGATCTTGAGCGGCTCAGCCGTATCGGTGCCAGTCGGACGGGTATAGGGCACAAAGTCCAGGCCCTCGGCAGCAGCCATCTGCTCGTTAGCGCTCATCGGAGTACACGACCTTACCGGAACCCTCGACGCACTCGCCCACGCGGAACGGCTTCTCGCCCAGCGCGACCAGTGCCTCGGTCACGGCGGCCTCGTCCTCGGGGGCGACGATCAGACACAGGCCGACGCCCATGTTGAAGGTCTTGCATGCCTCGTTGGGCGCAAGCTCGGCCTGGCGCGACACGTAGGTGATGACGGGCGGAACGTCCCAACCCATCTCGGCACCGTTGCGGGTGACCACGGCGTCGACGTCATCGGCGAGCGCACGGTTGAGGTTCTCGGTAATACCGCCGCCAGTGATGTGGGCGATGGCGTGCACGTTGGCGCCGCCGCGCAGCAGCTCCAGGATCGGCTTGACGTAGATGCGCGTGGGGGCCAACAGAGCGTCTGCCAGCGATGCACCGCCGAGCTCCTCGAGCGGACGGCTCAGCTCCTCGGCCTTAGCGACGGCCTCGGGCGTGCCCGGCTTAACGCCGTCGACGCCAATGACCTTACGCACGAGCGAGTAGCCGTTGGAGTGCACGCCGGTGGAAGGCAGGCCCAGGATCACATCGCCCGGGCGGACGTTTGCGGGGTCGAGCATCTTGGGACGGTCGACGACGCCCACGGTAAATCCGGCAAGGTCGTAGTCGGCAGGAGCCATGACGCCCGGGTGCTCGGCCATCTCACCGCCCACGAGCGCGCAGCCCGCGAGCTTGCAGCCGTCGGCCACACCCTTGATAATCTTTGCCATGTGCTCGGCCTCGATGTGACCGATGGCAACGTAGTCCAGGAAGAACAGCGGCTCGGCGCCCGAAGCCAGAATATCGTTGACGCACATAGCGACCAGGTCCTGGCCAACCGTCTCGTGACGGTCCATGATCTGGGCGAGCACGAGCTTGGTGCCCACGCCGTCGGTACCGCTAATCAGAATCGGGTCTTCCATATCCTTAAGCGCGGCAGCCGAGAACAAACCACCGAAGCCGCCGATGCCGCCGATAACCTCGGGGCGATTGGTATCCTTGACCATCTGCTTAATCGCGTCGACGGCGCGGCCGCCCTCGGCGGTATCGACGCCGGCGTCCTCGTACGTCACATGCTTGCTGTCGCTCATCTGAGCCTTCCTCTCCCACTACCGTGGCGCCGCACGGGCGCCAAACGGTGCTCATAGTTGCGTTCATTTCGGCGCGCGCCATAACAGCACGCGCCGTCATATCAACAAAACAGCAGGTAAAACCTACCAAAATAAACCTGTCCCCATATGGCAGGTTTTATGCCTCGCCGTGCTCCTCTTCCCAGCTGCGGTCGTCGTATTTCTCGATCACGGCGTCGTCGTCAAAGTGCAGCGGCTTGTCCAGGTTGCGGGGCTTAAAGCCCTCCATAAACTTGTCGCGGCCAAAGCTCTCGGGAATCGCCACGGGGTAGCGGCCGGTAAAGCACGCATCGCAGTAACCGCCCTTGGGCATGACCTTAAGCAGGCCCTCGACCGAAAGGAAGGCCAGCGAATCGGCGCCGATATACTCGCAAATCTCGTCGACCGTCTTGTTGGCGCTGATAAGCTGCGACTGCACGTCGGTATCGATACCGTAGAAGCACGGCCAGATGACCTCGGGCGAGTTGATGCGGATATGAATCTCCTTGGCGCCGGCGTTGCGCAGCATCTTGACGAGCTGCACCATGGTGGTGCCGCGCACGATGGAGTCGTCGATGACGACCAGGCGCTTGCCCTCGATGTTGTCGCGCAGCGGGTTGAGTTTCATACGCACGCCCATGGCGCGCAACTCCTGCGTAGGCTCGATAAACGTACGGCCCACGTAGCGGTTCTTGATAAGGCCCTCGCCAAAGGGAATACCGCTCTCGTGCGAATACCCCTCCGCAGGCGGCAGGCCGGAGTCGGGCACGCCGATGACCAGGTCGGCCTCGACAGGCTCCTCATGTGCCAGCTGACGACCCATGTCGTAACGGCAGGCATAGACGCTCTTGCCGTTCATGATGGAGTCGGGGCGGGCAAAGTAGACCTGCTCAAAGATGCAGTTGGCGGGCTCTTCGGCTGCAGGCACGCCCTGCTCGGATACCAGGCCCTCGGCGCTGATGCGCAAGATCTCGCCGGGACGGACGTCACGGACGTACTCGGCACCCACGATGTCGAGTGCGCAGGTCTCGGAAGCAACGACCCAGCCGCCGGCGCGCGTGACACGGACGGCGGAGTCGACCGTCGCGGCGCCGTCCTGCGACGGCAGCTGCGAAACGGCTGCGGCATCGGCCTGGTCCAGACCCTCGTCCACCAGCTTGCCCAGCACGAGCGGGCGAATGCCGTGTGGATCGCGAAATGCGTAGAGCGCCTGCTCGTTGATGAGCGTCATGGCGTAGCCGCCGCGCACGAGCTCCATGGTCTTGCGAATACCCTCGCGCAGGTGGCCCGTACGCTGGGTAAAGTAGCCGATAAGCTTGGTCGCGACCTCGGAATCCGAATTGGAGAGGAACGGCACGCCCAGCTCGATCAGCTGACGGCGCAGCTCGTCGGTGTTGACGAGGGTGCCGTTGTGCGCGAGCGCGATAATGACGCTATTGATGGTAGAGAGGTGCGGCTGAGAGGCTTCCCAGCTCTTGGCGCCGGCAGTGCCGTAGCGCACATGACCCACGGCCAGCTGGCCGGAGAGCGTCGACAGGTCGGCGTTGGAGAACACGCGGTCGAGCAGGCCCAGATCTTTGCGGACCATAACCGTGCCGCCGTCACCCACGGCGATTCCAGCCGATTCCTGGCCACGGTGCTGCAGCGCACGCAGGCCAAAGTACGTCAGTCGAGCCACGTCGCGATCGGGCGCCCATACGCCGAAAATGCCACATTCCTCATGCAGCTGGTCGGAGTCCGGATCATACGTCGACATGGTGTTCACCTGTCCCGCGGCACGCTCGGCCGCGCGGATGGTTTCTTGAGACATGGTATCCCCTCAGAGCCTCGTATTTTTGGCGTTACCCGCCTTATTATACGCACGGCGCGACGTGCTCCCCAGCGCATGAGCAGCGCTTTTTAAAAGCCCACCGAGCTAATAATCAGTTTTGTTGCCAAACATTTTATCGGTCTGTCCAGTGCAAGCGCCCGCGCCCCCCAGATGGCCGCCGCGTCCACCGTTGGGGATTACAAAGTTGCAATTGGGACGTTCGTCCTGTCTTTTGGCAGGTCGGCGGCGTATCCTTATAACCTACAACAAAGCGAGAAAGGTTCTGTATGGATCGAAACGAACTCGACCCCAGCGTCCCCAGCGCCACGGAGGTCAAGAAGATCCCCCTCATCATTAAGGTGTACGCCGTCCTGTGCATCCTTTCCGGCGTGGGCACGCTCCCGTCGGTCGCTGCCTTTATGTGGCAGGTCATCACGGCACTTGTTAACGGCAACGCCACCGAAAAGCTCGGCGACAACACGCTCGTCGCAGTCGGCCTTATCGTCGCCGGCATCATGCTCTCTGCGGCAAGTGCCGTCATCCTAATCATCTTTGGCCTGGACCTTATCAAAAACCAGCGCCGCAACGCCGCCCGCCTGTCCTACATCCTTATTGCATTCACCGTCGTCGAGCTTTTGGTCGACGTGATGCTCCAGGGCATCGGGCCCTTCCTGCTGCGTCCCGCGATCCAGCTCGGCATCCTCGTTGCACTTTCGGCAACCGTCGACCCCACGCTTCGTCAGGAGCGCGAACTGCAGCGCCGCCTGCAGGAGATGCTCGACCGCGACGCCGCCGCCGAGGGCATGCTCGGCCGCGATGAAACCGGCGAGGGCTACATCAAGCTCAACTACTTCAACCTGTTCTGGGTGTTCTTTGTCTGCTGCATACTCGGCCTGATCGCCGAGGACATCTGGCACATGACAGTCAACGACCCGGGCGTCTATCAGAACCGCGCCGGCATGCTGTTTGGCCCCTTCAGCCCCATCTACGGATTTGGCGCCGTGCTCATGACCATGGTGCTTAACCGCTTCTACAAAAAGAACCCCATCATCATTTTCCTGGTGAGCGCCCTGCTCGGCGCCAGCTTTGAGGTGTTCGTGGGCTGGTTTATGCAGACCGCGTTTGGCGTGGTCTCGTGGAGCTACTCGCACATAACGCTGTTCGGTTTGCCCGATCCGCTCGTGGTCCTCACGGGCGGACGCACCTGCACGGGCTTCGCCTGCCTGTGGGGCCTGGGCGGACTTATCTGGATCAAATTGCTGCTGCCCAGATTGCTCAAGCTCATCAACATGATTCCCTGGAAGAGCCGCTACTCGGCCACCGTCATCTTTACCGTTATCATGCTGGTCGACGGCGTCATGACGCTGCAGTCGCTCGACTACTGGTACCAGCGCGTTAACGGCACGGAGCCGGACATTCCCGTCGCACAGTTCTACGGAGAGCACTTCGATAACGAGTACATGGAAAACCGCTTCCAGAGCATGACCATGAGCCCCAAGGATGCGACGCGCGTGTAGCGCCCACCGCGCCCAAAACGCAAAATGCCCGCCGGTATCACACGTACCGGTGGGCATTTTTATAAACGATCCTTCTATCGACGCAAGCCTCTACGCCTCGCGCTCGACCTCACTCACGCATTCGTTCTTAATGGTGCCAACGAGCGCCTGCAGCGCATCGACCACGTGCGGGCGAATGTCCCCGCCGATGAGCACGAGCATGATGTCGTCACCTACGGCAAGCTCGCCGCTTGCCAGCCACACACGCACATAGCCGATACCCGGCATCGCACGCGTCGCCTCGATAGCAGCCTGCACCTTCTGAGCATCGAAGCCAAACACCATGCCGCCCACCTTATGCCCAGGCGCCACGCCATCGGTCTCGACTCCGCGCACCTCAGCCTTGGGCGTCGCGCGCACCACACCGTTATGCGTCAGATACATCCCACAGCCTGCCGCCGAAGCATCGGCCTTGGCCTCGCGCAGCCAAGCATCAATCGAAGGCATCAATTTGCCACTCTCGAGCATCATTTCTCCCTTACCGTCGTCGAGTAGCCAATTTGGGACGGGGCCTTTTTAGCTACTCTCGAACAACTTATTCCTCGACCGGCGTGAGCACCATGACGGCGCGTGTGTTGCTCAGCGACAGCGAACGACAGGTCACAAGCGTTACAACCTTAGTTGCCGAAGCGGCACGATCGGTGGCATCACTCGCCACGGCAGAAGCGCCGTCGAGCATCTCGGACAGGTAGTTCTTGAGTCCGTCGTCGCCCTCAAAATTGGTCGTGCGCGCCTTGGCATACGTGTCCTCGACCACCTTGGTCGCCAGCGGACGCAACTTATACGTCGCATCGCGCGTGATGTAGTACACATATTCAATGCTATCGAACGTTGCCTGGTCAGTCGTATCCGAAATCACGTTGAACATCGACCCATCGTTCATATGGTGGCCGTAGATCGTGGTCTGCTGGTCGACCATTCCCGGCGCGGTGTCATCGCTATCCAAGAAGATGGCACCCGAGGCGTTAGACGTGCCATCGAACAGCGTGTTGAGGTATTTGGAGTTGTTGTTGGTCTGCACCACGGGATAGTTGATGTTGGTTCCCGGCACGTAAATCCAACCCACAATCTCGGGGTTCGTCTGAGCAAGCGCATCAAAGTCGATAATCGGCACGCCGCTGGCGTCCTTATCGCTTACATATTGCTTCTCGATTTTCTGATACGAATCGCTCGCCTGCTTATAGCCAATCTGGGCATTAATAAAAATAGCGGCGGCGGCGACAATCAGACCGATACCGATGATGATGAGCAGAATGGGAATAATGGAGTGGCGCTTTTTGCGCGGCGGCTCGGTGCGATCCGACGGCGCGGCATGCGATGAAGACCGGGGCGGCTTCTTAGCGGAGCTATAAGACGAAGGACGATATGCGGCCGGCGCGTCCTGTCGACGATGCGTCGCCGGTGTCACGGGGCGCGGCGCGCGCGGCTGCTGAGGAGAGGATGTCCGACCCTGCTGTGCCGCACGGGCAGCACCCGGCTTCGACGGATCGGGAATCTGAGAAGCCTTGAATCGTTTTCCCTGATAATCGGACATGGCTCTCCTTATACTGCGGTGAAACGGCGGGACGTTTAGGCGTCAGCCATCTCCTGCTTCATCTTCTCGATAACCTTGCGGTACTCGGGGTCGCAAGCACCCAGAATCTGTGTGGCATAGATGGCGGCGTTCTTGGCGCCGTTGATGGCAACGCAGGCCACGGGCACGCCCGAAGGCATCTGCACCATCGACAGCAGCGAATCCATACCGCCCAGGTCACTCGTCTTCATAGGTACGCCGATAACCGGCAGCGGCGTAAAGGCGGCCACGACACCACCCAGGTGAGCGGCCTTGCCGGCGGCGGCGATAATCACTTTGATACCGCGATCGGCAGCAGTCGAAGCCCACTCGTGGACCTTCGCCGGTGTGCGGTGTGCGCTCGCAATGACGAGCTCATAGGGCACACCGAGCGCCTTGAGCTCGGCGGTGCAGCCTTCCATAACACCCAGATCGGACTTGGAGCCCATGATGATCCCGACAACCGGCTTCTGATCTGCCATAAACAAAGACCTCCTGTTGAGAGCGGTGACGCGGCCAATCCGCGACCCTTAACTGCAAATAATTCAAGTATAGCCGCCGATGCTGATGTGTTCGGCGGGAGACGGAACGCTTTGCGAGATTAAGGCCGAAGGGTCGGAGCTTTCTGCCTACATTCAAAAAGCGTGCCCACCGTCCTTGGGTGGGACGGCGGGCACGCTTGCTTAGCTGTTGCTGGGGCTACTTAGCCTTGCTGCGACGATGGAAGAAAGCGCCGATCGCGGCGATGATGGCGCCAAGACCACCGACGGTCGCGACGGTCGCCGCCGTCTGGTCTCCGGTATTGGGAATCGCCGAACCGTTCTTCTTGCTGCCCTGGGCCTTGTCGCCTGCGGGCTTGCCCGCCTGGTTGCCGCCGTTCGAGCCATTGCCGGAACCCTGGTTGCCCGAGCCGCCCTGGTTGCCGGAATCGGCATCCTTGAGGCTCTCAATGGCCAGCTTGAGCTGGCTATAGGCCGCCTGGATCTGGGTGTCGGAAGCATTCTCATCACCCAAGACGTCCTCGGCGTAGGTAATGGCATCCGTCAGGGCCTTGACAGACTCGGCCGTCTTGCCCCTGGTGTCAGTCTCCTTCGCCTGCTTGACCAGGGCCTTGAGCTGCTTCTTAGTCGGATTCTCGACCGGGACCACCGGGGTCTTCTCGAACGCGTCGCGGGCGCTCTCGAGCGCCCTGAGCGCCTGGTCGACCTCGTCCTGCGTGGCATCCTCGTCGCTCAAGATGGCGCGGGCGCTCGCCAGGGCGTTCTCGAGCGCCGTCCAGGAGGCCTCGGTGTAGTCGCCGGCCTTGAGGTCGCCGGCGGCAAGCTCGGCATCAACCTTTTCGATCGCGGCAGTGAGATCATCCTTCGCCACCGGATCGGGGACGGCCGTACCGTAGAACTTGAGCTCCGCCATGCTGCAGTAGGCATCAACGTCGCCCCCGCCGGCGTGAATCACCTTGACGGTCACGTAGCGACCGCACGCGGCGCCAAAGCTCATCTGTTTCCAGTCGCCACGGTCGGTGAGCACGCGGCCATCGTTGTCGAAGGCGAACGTACCCATCGACGCGGCGGTGCCCTTCTCATAACCGTCGGCAGTGTCGGAGACCAGTATCTCGGCCTCGAAGATATCGCCGTTAGTGCCGCCGTCCTGGCGCGGCAGGAATGTAACGTCGGTGAGATCGTAGTCGCGGCCCAGGTCGACACTCAGATACTGGGGCATACCGGTCCCATGGGCCCAGTCGCTGTGCCAAAGCGTCCGCTCGTCGCCGTCGAGAGCGTTGACGGCGTTGCTGCCCTCGTAGTCGGCCTCACTCGAGAAGCCGGCCACCTTGACGTTCTTGCGGTTCTCGGGCGTGTTGATGAGAATCTTCTCATCAACAGGGCGCATCTTGAGGCCGTCGATTGCCTTCTCGATCTTGGCTGTGGCGTCTGCGACATCCTTCTTGCTATAGCTGCCCTGGCCGCTGTCGAGGAGCTTCTGAGCCGCCTCGACCGCAGTGGTGAGAGCTGCATAGGAATCCTTGGTGTAGACGGACTCGCTGTAGCCCGCGGCCTTGGAAAGCGCTGCTACGAGCGCAGAGGTATCGACACCAGCCTTGACCTCGACCTCATAGGATGCGGTCTTGGAGGGGTCGAGTACCGACGCCACCGTGATCTTTGCCTTGCCGGCCTTGTTGGCACGCAGGTAGTAGCTCACGCTATCGCCAGCCTGAACAGCGGAGACGCTTACCACAGAGGGGTCGGAGCTCTCGACCGTCACATAGGGGTAGCCAGCGCTCTCAGGCGTAGCCTTGGCGTCGACGGGCGTAATGTCGCCTTCAAAGAACTCGGTCTGGTTCTTGCCTAGCTCGACACCCTCGATGGCCTCGACACCCTGCGTGTAGTTGAAGTTGACCTCACGCAGTGTGAGCATCTGGTCACCCGATGCCTCAAGCGGCGTGACCTCGACCTTGGTCGCCTTCTTGCCCTTGTTCTCGGCAGAGAGGTCAAAGGCGTAGCGAGCCAGGAAGGAATCGTACTCCCCGCCCGCGAACTCTTGGGTCGAGCCATCCTCGAACGTCACGACAGCCTTGATCTTCTGCACGGTTCCGTTGCCACCGTTGCGGTTAACGACCTCGACACTATCGAGTTTCGACGGCGTCTTAAATGCGAATGTCATCGTGGTGGGAAGCTTCACGTAACTCGGAAGCTTACCCTCGCTGTCCCAGTTGCCGCTCCAGTTCCATAGGAACTCAAAGCCGTTGTCGCCCTCGTTATTATCGAACAGCGCGTTATAGCTCTTCTGCTGGATAAGTTTCTCGACGTTGGTCCCGTCGTCGGTCGTGAGCTCATCGTTGGTCATCGTGATGTTGAAGGTATCCTGACCGTACTCGGCGACCGTTGGCTGAGGAATATCCGGCATCGTCACCGTGCCGTCGCTCGCAAACTCAAGTGCGTCGCATACCGGACCGATGAGCCAAGATGTCGAGGGCAATTCGACCTTGCCAGCGGTCTTGGCCTTGAGCTTGAAACTCGCCACCGCGCCGGTACCGTTGTAGAGCTTGCCATCGCCGCGGTTGGCAAAGGCGAGATTAATAGTCTGCGTTCTGTCCGCGAACTGGACCTTCTCGCGAGACAGGTTCTCCATGCCGGCAGTCGAGCCGTCCTGCGCGATGCTCTCAGAAACAAACTCGAACTGGTCGCTCTTGAAGTTGACGAGAGCGCCCAGGGCATTGACGTTCTTGGCGTCGGCCGCATAGACATCAACGGTGATCTCATCACCAGCCTCGACCTCGGTCTTGCTCGGAATCACCGCGAGCGAACCGGTGACCTTGCCCTTTTGTTTAGTGCCGCCGTCAAGACCCGCCATGGTGAACGAGTAATCGTAGACGTCGTAAACGCCGTTATCGTTGAGGTCGGCGAAGTGGTCGCGGATCTGCGAGCCGAACGTCGGGGTATCGGGCTCGCGATTCTCGAGGCCCAGATAGTTCTTCATGTTGGAGTAGTCTCCGTCGGAGATCGTGGCCTTGTTAAGGTTGGAGCCCACGGCGAAGCCATCCGTGCCGTCGGTCTTGTAGATGGCAATCTCGGACGCGGAGAAGAAATTGCCGACCGAGGCGAGCGGTGTCATGCGCACGTAACGGGCGGCCACGGTGCCGTCAAACGCTACCGTCTTACAATCAGCGGAACGTGCCCAATCGACCTCCCGGCTCGTCCAGTGGACACCATCGAGACTCGTCTCAACACGCATCTTGGTCACAGTGCCGTTGCCGGCGTCATCGCGCGGATAGTACTCGAGCTTATCGAGCTTGTAAGCGCGTCCATAGTCAACGGTAAGCGCCTTGCCCAGATCGTTGCCGCCGGAGTGGAAACCGCCGTCGCCCGACTGGAACTCATGGTCGAAGGCGAGCTCGGCCTTATGGCTGCCGTAAAGTGAGCCCTCCCAGGTGATTTCCTCGGCGTCGGGGACGTTCCGCCACGGATCGAGTGCGGAGTTCGCCTCGAGCACATCGCTCCAGGCGGAGTAACCCGCGGCGTTGCGCGAACGAATCTGGTAGGTGTGCTTGCTATTGTAGGCGAGGTCGGTGTGCGTGAACTCGGCCGCATCACCCACGGCGAACACAGTGCCGTCGACCTTAAGGTCGTAGGAGGTAGCACCATCGACCTTTCCCCAGGTGAGCTTGATGCTCGTTGGGGTCGTGACGTCCTCGGGGGCGGCAAGGTTCGTGGGTGCGGAAAGGTTCTCGTTGAGGCGATCGGCTGTGAGCGTGGCGTCGGCGCTCACGAAACCGCCCAGCTCGAGCGTCTGCGCCGCTGCAGCAACATCGGTCTTCGCGAACTTGACGTAGACTTTGGGGTTCGTGGTGATCTTGGTGTTGTTGAAGCTCTCGCCCTGCTCGGCCTCGGTGCCGTCCGCATCGCTGCCGTAGTGGTTGAGGTTGGGAGTCTTGCTGTAAAAGTAGACCGCCTGGCCGGCCTCGGGGGTCGCGGCGTCAAAGGTCTCCTGCGAGTCGACCTCAACCACGTTGAGTGCGGATCCGCCGTTCTTGGCGACAATGTTCGTGGGCTTGGCGGACACGTTGGCCACGAAGGTCGTGGTGCGGTTGGAGTCGTAGCCGTTGTAGCCACCCTGCGAGGCCTCGGCGGTAAAGGTCGCGGTGCCGCCTGCGACCTTGGAGCTGTAGACGGTGCTCACATGCTTCCCGTAGGAGATATTGTCGATCGTGCCGTAGGAATCGTCCTCAGTCGTGTTGTTTTCGATGGAGGAGCCGTCGTCCTCGTACTGCGTAAAGGTGCCGTCGCCCTCGGTGGCGAAGAACTCGACGATACGCTGACTGCGGTCGGTACCCTTGGTGTTGGTGTCGCTCACTGCCTCGGGGTTGTTGTTCTCGGCGTACATCGGCACGATAGCGTTGGCCTTCACAAACAGTGGCAGCTTCCAAAGCGGAGCCTCGTAGTTGTTGAGAACCTGGCCGCCGCGATACTGCTTACCCGAGAAGTAGTCGATCCAGATGGTGGGATTCTCGTCGGTGCCGTAGTTGGGGAGGTAGATCCCATTGCGAATGTCGTTGCCGTTCTCATCTGCCTGGGTATCCTGATACACCGGTGCCACTAGGAAGTTCTCACCGAACATATACTGGTACTGCGTCGAAGTGCTTGCGGCGTACTCGGAGTTGTCAGAAAGCAGCATGGCGCGGATCATGGGCAGGCCGGCATCACCATTACCCGTGTCGATGTTGGCCGCCGAGGCCGCGGCCGTGTAGATATAGGGCATAAGCTGCGCCTTGAGCTTGAGGTAGAAACGCGAGATGCCCGTGTAGGGATCGCCGTGCGTCATGGGCGATTTGCGGAAGGTGCCCCAACCGTCCATGTCGAGCATAGAGGGCGTGAACGTCTTCCACTGGTAGTCACGCGCAGAGATGATGGGGTCGCCGCCAAAGATGCCGTCCATGTCTGAGCCGATGTTGGGGTTGCCCGAAAGACTCTGACCGATATACGTGGGGATATGGAAGCGAATGTACTCCCAGTTACCGCCATACTGGTCGCCGGTCCAAATGCCGCCAAAGCGCTGCGTGCCGGCCCAACCATCGAGCGTGATGATGTTGGGGCGCTTGTTGGCGCCGGTCGTCACCGTGTCATAAGCTGTCTTGATGCCATTAAGACCAAAGGAGTAGCCAGATCCAACCCAGGCGACGTCGGTCTTAAGGGTAGAGATGCCTCCCGTCTTGACCTCGGCGTCGAAGTCGCGAAGCAGGTGCCACGGGGTCTCGGAGTTGCTGTCGGGCTCAAGGTTGGACTGGGTCCACAAGCCCGTGCTCACACCCTTGGAGTTGGCATACTCGGTGAACTTCTTAAGGTTGTCGACATTGGCACGCACGGCGTTAAGACGGTCAGCCGAGCTCGTTCCGTCGGAGTTGACGCCGCCGGTCTTGTAGTAACCGTTCTGGCCATAGCCGGCGCCGTAGCCGTCGTTCGGCAGGAACCAGCCGAGCGGCATGTCGTTGTCCTCGTAGTCATCGATAACCTGCCGAGCAGAGAACTGACGGTCGAAATCGGTCGCCTTCATGTTCTCGGTATCGACCGTAGGACCCTCACCATTGAGCGTCTCGGCCGCAAGTGTGCCGTCGAGCTTGTAGCCCGTCGACATGCCAGATTCGTACTTAACGTCGCCCTTCTCGCTCGAGGGCTTGCTGCCCTTGGTCTCCCACTTCTTTTGACCCGAGGTCGTTGCCAGCCATCACGATTATAGGCATTAAGATGACCCAAGTAGAAACCGTACTCGGGCAACAGCACCGGGTTACCGGTCACCTTGTAGTAGTCCTGCAGCATCTCGGTTGCCACGTTCGAAGCGCCCTCGTTGGTCGCCACGAAGTAATAGGCATCAAACTCATTCTCGCTGTGCAAAGTCGTGACCGTCGATGAGTCCGTGGAACCGAAGTCGTAGGAACCCTCTGCAAACGTGTTTCGGAGCACGCCGTAGCCGTCGCTCGTCCAATAGAACGGGTTGGGCGAGGCAACGCCGCCATCGGTCCAGTTGTTAGTGTTGGAGATGGCGATGGTCTGGTTGGTGTGCAGGAAGCGGCCGTTCTGGGTGCCGCCGCCGAAGAAGTTCTCGGACTTCTCCTTGGCGAGCGTCTGGACGGTACCCTTCTTATCAAGGTCGAGGGGCGCGGACTCAGAAACCACGCCACGGTCGCCTGACTTGATACTCATCTTGCCAGTTGCCTTGTCCAGGATCACGGTCGCCTTTCCGCCGGTGATCTCGATAGCGTCGCCCTTGTCGGCAACCGTCGCACTCGGCTTGCTGTAGGTGTCCGAGGTATCGGGCTGAGCCTGGATCTTAGCCGTGTGGGACTTACTGCGCGGCGTGGCGTACTCGGAAAACTCACCCTTGGGGTCGACGTTATAACGGAAAATACCGTCCTCGAGGAACGTAATACGGCCCTTGATGCCATCAGCGAAATCGATGTCGACGACGTTCGAGGCGGACTGAGACACGGTCGCTGAGTCGACGCCCTTGAGTGGCGTGGCAATCGCCTGCTGGGGATTGGCAAACACGAGCGTCGCCGCAGTGGCGACGAGGACCGCGCTTCCCTTCACCCACCGTTTCGTAAAAATGGAATTCCTACGCACCTGGACTCCTTCCCTCCGACATGCGGAAGCGTCGCGGACGCACGCCCTGCAGTATGGGCGAACGCATCAAACGGGGGGTGTTCGGTACATTCCGCGCAGTGGGCCCACCCGTTACCAAGGGGTCAACTGGTAGTAACCAGATATCCGCCTATTAGGTTTAATCAGCATACGGGAGCAGTTGCGCAACCAAGTTCGTAATTCTCCCAGTGGTATTAAAATGAGCGTCAATGGCAAGGTGGGCTAAATAAGCCATACCAATTGGTTCTTCAGTCAAATACCAATTAAGCAAAAATGTACTGTTTATCTGGTATTACACAGACCGTACCTTTCTCTCGGGAACTGGGCTTCGCGAAGTTTCCCGAGAGAAAGGCTCAACCGCCACCCTGCGACCTACCGGATATTGCCATGACGTACGTTGACTGATTTGGTTTGGATAAAAAGGTTGACGGAGAGTGATGGGCAGTTAGTTCAGATACGTATAATTTGGCCGTGGCCTTGGGCACGAAACTGCCGCTTGGAAGCCGGCGCGGACCCAGTATTGGGCCGTTCCCAGCTTGACAGAGCGTCTTTATCGATTCAGATTGCTAATAATAAGCCGAATGAGTCCAAATCGATCTTCTCCTACTCTCTAGAAAATACGAATTTGAACTAACTGTCCAGAGGCGTCCTCGACTAACAGTAAAAAGGCCTCCATACAAAGAGTGGGCCCTGCCGCTCGAACGAACGGCAGGGCCCACTCTCATTTTCTATTTAGCCTTAGTCATCGCACAAAGCCCCTTCGGCAGCACACGGTGCACCCAAGTCGCCCCCGCCCCGGCCCGCCAGGTCACACTACACCGTGTGCTGTGGCAGGTCCTGCAGAGCGATGACGTCCATGCCCATGTCGTTGGCGCTGCCGTGACCCCGCTGGTCCTCGCGCACGGCCTCGATGGCACTCACGTACGTGTTGGCCGCAGACATCGCCGTCACGCAGGTCACGCCGCGACGCACGGCCTCGGTACGCAGCAGGTAGCCATCGCCACGCGAGCCCGGACCGTACGGCGTGTTGATGATTACCGCAATCTTGCCATCGGCGATGAGGTCGCCGATGTTGGGGCACTCGCCGTCGTGCGGGCCGCTAATCTTTTCCACGACCTCGCACGTCACGTTGCCTCCTCGCAGCACGCGCGCCGTGCCCTCGGTGGAGCAGATATCAAAACCCAGGTAGCGCAGGATACGGGCGACCGAAAGGATATGACGCTTGTCACGGTCGCACACGCTGATGAACACCTTGCCGGCGCTCGGGTCGGGCAGCTTGTAGTCAATCGCCAGTTGCGTCTTGGCGTATGCCTCGGGATAGCTCTTGGCGATACCCATGACCTCGCCCGTCGACTTCATCTCGGGCCCCAGGATAACGTCGGCGCCCGGGAAACGGCCCCAGGGCATAACGGCTTCCTTCATGCAGAACCAGTCCAGCTGACGCTCGTCGCTCGGCAGGCCCAGGCTTGCGATGGAATCGCCCGCCATGATACGCGCCGCGCACTTGGCCAGCGGCACGCCGGTGGCCTTGGAGATAAACGGCACGGTACGGCTGGCACGCGGGTTTGCCTCGATCACGTAGACGGTCTCGCCCTTGATGGCGTACTGCACGTTGACCAGGCCGCGCACGCCCAGCGCCATCGCGATGCGGCGCGTGGTCTCGCGGAGCTTCGCCTGCAGGCTCTCGCTAAAGCTAAACGGCGGGATGCAGGTCGCGGAGTCGCCAGAGTGAATACCGGCCTCCTCGATATGCTCCAGGATGCCGCCGATGTAGACCTCTTCGCCGTCGCATAGGGCATCGACGTCGGACTCGATCGCACCCTCCAGGAAGCGGTCCAGGTACACCGGGTAGTCGGGGCTAATGCGCGCAGCCTCGGCCATGTAATCGCGCAGATGCTCGGCATCGTAGGCGATCATCATGCCGCGGCCGCCCAGCACATAGCTCGGACGCACCAGCAGCGGGTAGCCGATGTGCGCGGCCACGGCCTCGGCCTCCTCAAACGAGGTGGCCTGGCCCGCCGGCGGGTACATGATGCCCAGCTTGTCGAGCAGAGCGGCGAAGCGCTCGCGATCCTCGGCAAAGTCGATGGCATCGGGCTTGGTGCCCATAATGTTCACACCGCTCTCCTCGAGCATGCGCGCCAGCTTAAGCGGAGTCTGGCCGCCGAGCGTCACCACGACGCCGTCGGGTCGCTCAACATCGATGACATCCATGACGTCCTCGTAGGTGAGCGGCTCAAAGTACAGGCGGTCGGACGTGTCGTAGTCGGTCGAGACGGTCTCGGGGTTGCAGTTGACCATGATGGTCTCGAAGCCGCGGGCCGCCAGCGCATAGCTCGCGTGCACGCAGCAGTAATCGAACTCGATACCCTGGCCAATGCGGTTGGGGCCGGCACCCAAGATCATCGCCTTGGGCTTGTCCGCCGGCGTGGTCTCGTCGGGAGCTACGCGCTTCTTGGCATCCGGACTCGTGCGGTAGATGTTCTCGTACGTCTTGTAGTGGTACTCCGTGGCGCTCGAGAACTCCGCAGCGCAGGTATCGACCGTCTTCATGCTGGGGACCACGCCCAGACCCTTGCGGTAGGCGCGCACAAAGCGCTCATCGGAGCCGGTCAGCGTGGCAATCTCGGCGTCACTCGTGCCATACTGCTTGAGCAGGCGCATCGCGTCGGCGTCAATGTCCTCCACACGCAGGCCGCGGATGCTCTCCTGAACCTGCACCATATCGTTGATACGGTTGAGGTACCACGGATCGATGCCGCAAATGGCATGGATGTGCGCGACATCCCAGCCGCGGCGCAGGACCTCGACCACAAAGAAAATACGATGCTCGGTCGGCGTTGCCACGGCCTGAGCGAGCTCGTCGTCGCTCAGCTTGTCGGCACCCTCCTTGCCACCGGCGCAGATACCCTGGTGACCGTCCTCCAGTGAGCGCATAGCCTTGCCGAAGGCCTCCTCGAAGGTGCGGCCAATCGCCATGATCTCGCCCACGGCCTTCATGCGCGTGGTGAGCGTGGGGTCGGTACCCTTGAACTTCTCGAAGGCAAAGCGCGGCACCTTAACGACGCAGTAGTCGATCGTGGGCTCAAAGCAGGCGGGTGTGGCCTTGGTGATGTCGTTGACGATCTCGTCGAGCGTATAGCCCACAGCCAGTCGTGCAGCAGCCTTAGCGATGGGGAAACCCGTGGCTTTGGAGGCCAGCGCGGACGAACGGCTCACGCGCGGGTTCATCTCGATGACGATCAAGCGACCGGTGTTGGGGTTCACGGCAAACTGCACGTTGGAGCCACCGGTCTCAACGCCGATCTTCTCCAGAATGGCGAGCGAGGCCACGCGCATGCGCTGATACTCAAGGTCGGAGAGCGTCTGCGCCGGCGCCACGGTGATGGAGTCGCCGGTGTGCACGCCCATGGGGTCGAGATTCTCGATGGAGCACACGATGATGCCGTTGCCGGCGTGGTCACGCATGACCTCCATCTCATACTCTTTCCAGCCCTCGATGGACTCCTCGACCAGCACCTCGTGGGCGGGCGAGAGCTCCAGGCCCTGGCTCACGATGGAGACGAGCTCCTCGTGGGTATGTGCGATACCGCCGCCGGCACCGCCGAGGGTAAAGCTCGGGCGCAGCACGCAGGGATATCCCAGGCGCTCGGCGATGGCCTCGGCGTCGGCGACGCTATAGGCATAGCCCGAGCGCGCGACCTCCAGGCCAATCTCGGCCATGGCCTCGTTAAAGAGCTTTCGGTCCTCGCCGCGCTCGATAGCGGCCAGGTCGCAGCCGATCATCTCGACGCCGTACTTGTCCAGCGTTCCGTCCTTTGCCAGCTCGACGGCGGCGTTCAGACCGGTCTGGCCGCCCAGCGTGGGCAGCAGCGCGTCCGGGCGCTCTTTCTTGATTACGCGCTCGATAAACTCAGCGGTGATGGGCTCGACATAGGTGCGGTCGGCAAGACCCGGGTCGGTCATGATGGTCGCCGGGTTGGAGTTGACCAGGATGACCTCAAAGCCATCCTCCTTGAGCACCTTGCAGGCCTGGGCGCCGGAGTAGTCGAACTCACAGGCCTGGCCAATAACGATGGGGCCCGAGCCAATGACGAGGATGCGCTTGATGTCAGTACGTTTCGGCATGTTAGTTCTCCTCGGTCTCGGTCGCGGCGGTCTCGGCGAAATTCCAGCCGGCAAGGCGGTCCTTCGCGGTGTCGATGTCCAGGTAGTTCTCCTCGCCGTCCATGAGTCGCGTAAAGGCGGTAAAGAGATAGTGGGCATCGGTGGGGCCGGGCGAGGCCTCGGGGTGGTACTGGACCGAGAAGCACGGGGCGTCGAGCAGCTGGATGCCCTCGGCGGTGCCGTCGTTAAGGTTCACGTGCGTCAGGCGAATGCGGCCGAAGCGCTCGTTCATCACGACCGGCGCGATGCCGCGACGCACCCAGGCGCGCAGGTCGCCATCGGCCGCATGCTCGGTCTCGCCGCCGGAAAGCTCCGGGATCAGTTTGCCCAGACTGGGGAACAGCAGGCCAAAGCCGTGGTTTTGCGCGGTGATCTCCACGCGACGGCTCACCAGGTTCATAACCGGCTGGTTGCCACCGCGGTGACCGAACTTAAGCTTTTCCATCTGGGCGCCGCAGGCCAGGCTGATCATCTGGTGACCAAGACAAATACCAAAGACCGGCACCTTGCCGATCAGCTGCTGCACCTGTTCATAGGTCTCCACCACGGCATCGGGGTCGCCGGGGCCATTGGACAAAAAGACACCGTCGGGATTCATGTCGAGCACCTGCTGGGCGGGCGTATCCCACGGCACGACGGTAAGGTCGCAGCCGGCGCGGACCAAGCCCTCCAGAATGCCGCGCTTCACACCGCAGTCGTAGGTGACCACTTTATGACGGGCAGGAGCGGCAGCCGCAAGTGCAAAGTCATGCGTGGCAGGCAGGTCGGCGGCCACAAACTCGTGAGGCGCGGGGCAACTTACGGTCTTCACCAGGTTCTCGCCTACCAGCGTGGGCGCTGCGGCCAGACGCTCGGCAAGCTCGTCGACGTCGAAGATCTCGGTCGAGATAATGCCCATCTTGGAACCATTGTCGCGCAGATGGCGCACCAGAGCGCGAGTGTCGACACCCTCGATAGCGACGATGCCGTGAGCGCGCAGATACTCCGGCACGCTGACGGTCGAGCGCCAGTTAGAAGGCGTGGCGCACATGTCGCGAACGATCATGCCGCGCATAGCCGGAGCGCTCGCAGGGCGCACGGCGTCGCCGGGGAAGGCCGACTGGACGTCGGTCTCGTCGATACCGTAGTTGCCGATCTGCGGATAGGTCATGGTTACGATTTGGCCGGCATAACTCGGGTCGGTCATGACCTCAAAGTAGCCCTCGAGCGAGGTGTTGAAGCAGACTTCGCCGGTCGCGGTGCCCTCGGCGCCGCATGCACGTCCATAAAAAATGGTCCCATCCTCAAGATACAGGATGCAGGGACCGCAGGCGCCCTTGCTGGTTTTGGCCAGCATACGCTGGCAAAGCTCGCTGGGCGCGAAGGTGCGGGCGGCAGTGCCCGCGGTATGGTTGTTCGCCATAATTCTCCTTCCCGGTCTCACAGGACCGGCTTAAAGGTGTGTAGTTAGGCCTCGCGGTATTGTAACCGCAAGCATGCCTCATGGCGTTAATTTCATCGAAATGTTTACGAAATGATAATTATGACTTTCTATGCATATTGATTATTTAATCCCCGTCCCAGAAAAATCATCCCGCGGGGCTTGTGGCTCACGCGGGATGATGGCCTCTTACTTTTTCCTGTCCTGTTCCAGCAGATCGGACGGTGAGCGATCGGGCTTGCCGCCGCGGAAAATCTCGCGGCCATGAAGACGATGTTCCAGGTCACGTTCGTCCTTTTCCTCGTCAATCTTGGTCTGGCTCACCACCGGGTCCTCAATCAACGACGACACCGAGTTCACCTGTTTTTGAATGCGCTCGGCGATGGTGTCATCCATACTCACGATGCGCATCTTCCAGTCGATATTCGTGGCGTTGGATGAGCTCTTGGTCCACACGAACGTCAGGATGGCGCTCTGGTGGCCCTGGGCGGGAAACATGCCAAAGAAGGAATCGTGCTGAATGTTGCTATCCTCGTCGATATAGGCGTGAACGTTGTACACCACGCGGTCAATCTTATCGTTGAGCAGCGCGTTGGTCGCAAGCGCCGCGGCCTGAATCTGCCCGTTGGACAGCAGTTCGAGCTCGTTGGCAGACGATGTGTCCAGCACCGTCACCTCGACCGTGCCCGTACGCTCATCGGCTTCATCGACGGTAAAGTCGAGCGGGAACTGAGTAAAGCCGTTGCCCCACTCAAGGCCGCCCTTCAGCGCCGTCGAAACGGTATCGACCGAAACGCTCTCGGACAGGTTGGCGGTGTTCAGACGACGCATCACGCCGTAGCCAATCTGCATGCCCACGATCAGCACCAAAATACCAATGACCACGGCCATCGCGGTCTTCGTAATGGTATGACTCACCTGCGAACCCGAAGGATCGTCCTCGGACAGCGGGTCGATATGTTTTGCCTGGCTCGCGCGATCCTCGCTGCGCAGCTGCGCTAGCGCAGCTTTGTCACCGCGCTTGGCCGCAGCCTCCTTCTCACGCATGCGCTCGGTTCGCTTTTTGGCAAGCGTGGGATCCAAGACACCGGATGCATCGATTTCGGAGAATAACTCCGTCACTTCTTCCGGAGTCAAAGGGTTCTTGTCAGCCATAAACTTCCTGTCATATCAATCAGTCGAGCTCGTGCGCACGCGCACCTTCGAACTGCATTCGATAGTAACGGGCATAGGTGCCGCCACGGGCGAGAAGCTGTTCATGCGTGCCACGTTCCACAACGCGACCATGCTCAACGGTCGCAATCTCGTCAGCATGCTTAATGGTCGAAAGACGGTGGGCGATGATGATTGTGGTACGGCCGCGTGCCAGCTCTTCGAGCGACTCCTGGACCGCCTCCTCGCTCTCGTTATCCAAAGCACTCGTCGCCTCGTCCAAGATCAGGATCTTGGGGTTCTTGAGAAACACGCGCGCGATGGCAACACGCTGCTTTTGTCCGCCCGAAAGACGGCTGCCACGCTCGCCCACCACGGTGTCGTAGCCCTGTGGAAGCGACTCGATAAAGGCATCGATGTTGGCGCGACGGGCGGCCTCGGCGATCTCTTCCGCCGTAGCGCCCGGCTTGCCGTAGGCGATGTTCTCGCCAATCGTACCGTCAAATAGATAGACATCCTGCTGCACCAGGCCGATGGCGCGGCGCAGGCTCTGCTGCGTCACATCGCGCACGTCCTGACCGTCGATGCTAATGGATCCGGTAGCCACGTCATAAAAGCGCGGCAGCAGCGAACAGGTCGTGGACTTGCCGCCGCCCGAGGGGCCAACCAAAGCGATGGTCTGCCCGGGCTTGATGGACAGGTCCATATGGTCGATAACGGGACGCTCGTCGGCATCGCCCTCGCCCAGCTCAACATCCTCGTAGTTAAAGCACACGTCGTGATACTCCACGGCGCCGGCAGTCACCTGCAGATCCGTAGCGCCCGGCTTGTCCTGGATATCCGGCGCGGTCGAGAGCACCTCGTCCATACGCTTAAAGCCGGCGATAGCCTTCTGATACGTTTCGGCTGAATTGACGAGTGTCTCGAGCGGCGTGCAGAACAGCGAAATATAGAGTGCAAAGGTCGCCATATCGACCGCCTGCAGCTGTCCCTGGGCGACCAGCCAGCCGCCCAGCAGCACCACGATCACATAGAGCACACCCGAGAGCAGACCATACGTCGCGGTATAGACGCCCATGGCGTGATACATGTTCTCCTTGGACGAAAGATAGCGATTGTTTGAGGCGCGGAACTTGAAGCGTTCGGTCTCCTCATTGGCAAAGCTCTTGACCACGCGCATGCCCGCCAGCGAATCCTGCAGCTGCGCATTGATGCCGCTGATTTTTTTGCGATTGTCGCTAAAGACCTCGCGCATGCGCATGTTCTGCCAAAACATGATGACCGCAAACGCTGCTGTCACCACAGCCATAGCAAGCGCCAGCACCGGGGCGATGGTAAAGAGGATCACAAACGAGCCGATGATCTCGATGCCACAGATGATGATCCACTCGGGCACGTGGTGCGCCGCCTCGCAGATATCGAACAGGTCGTTGACCACGCGGCTCATCATGTCGCCCGAGCTGTTGCGGTCGAAGTACGCAAAGCTGAAGCGCTCATACTGGTCGAACAGGTCCTCGCGCATCTTGGACTCCATACGCGCGCCCATCACGTGACCCCAATAGCTCACAAAGTAGCGGCAGGCGCAGCGGACGGCATACATCAGCACCAAGCCCACCGCGATCATGCCGAGCGCCTGCATAATGGCAGCCTGACCCTGAGTAAATAGCCCACCGGTCAAATTGCGCAGGATAATGGGGAACGCAAGGTCAATGGCGGCAAGCACCAGAGCACAAACAGTATCAGCAACAAAAATCCCCATCTGGGGCTTGTAATACGAAAGAAACCTCTTAAACATGCAGTCCTCGGAGATAAAACAATAACGTAAGACCCTGGGGCAAAATAATCAGTAGTGTTTGCCCCAGGGTCGCCCTCGCTTTTAAAGCTCAGTTCCGCCCAGCCTGTGCGCGATGCTATCGCAGGCCAAGGCGCCTACGACGGTCTTGGCGTCTTCGATCTTGCCGTCGAGTACGGCGTCGATCAGCTCGTGCAGCGGCACCAGGTCCACGTTGACAAACTCATCATCATCGGGGTTGGGCGCATCAAACTCGAGCTTGGTAGCCAAGTAGATGTGGATGATCTCATCGCAAAAACCGCAGGACGTGACAATCGACGTCAAAAAGCGAATACGGCCAGCCCTAAAGCCCGTCTCCTCATGCAGTTCGCGCTTGGCGCAATCGAGCGGGTCCTCGCCTGGATCGAGCTTGCCGGCGGGAATCTCGACCGTCACGCGGTCGATGGCGGTGCGGTACTGACGCACCAGTACGATCTTGCCGCTCTCGGTCAGCGCCACAACGGCCGCCGCACCCGGATGGCGAACGATATCGCGGGCGCTGCGGTGACCGTTGGGCAGCTCAACCTCAAGACGGTGGACGTCGAGGATCTTGCCCTTCCAGGCGCACTCCTCCGAAAGAATCTTCTCGTGCAGCTCGGCATCGTGCGGGTCGTCGTCGCCCAGCACCAGTGCCGGCTCGTCAGCGACCTCGCCACCAGGCTCGCCCTCGGCGTGCCCATACATGCGGCTGTCCTCTTCGACGATCTGCGCGTCCACGAGCTCTTCGTTCTTCTCGTCCATCCATCTCATTCCTCTCGGATTTTAGGCATCCCAGGCGTCGCGACCGCGCAGCGCGCGCAGGCCGATGTCGTGACGCAGGGTCTTGCCCTCAAAATCAATCTTCTCGCAGGCCTCGTAGGCAAGGTTGCGAGCGTTCTCGAACGTGTCGCCCAGAGCGGTCACGGCAAGCACGCGGCCACCATTGGTCACGAGCTGGCCGTCCACCACGGCAGTGCCCGCGTGGTACACGGTCACGTTCTCCATGGCCTCGGCATCGGCGATACCGGTGATGACCTTGCCCTTCTCGTAGCTGCCGGGATAGCCCGCGCTCGTCAGGACAACGGCCACGGCCCACTCGTCACGCCAGTCGAGCTCAATCTGATCGAGCTCGCAGTTGGCGCAGGCGAGCATGACCTCAACCAGGTCGTTCTTAAGGCGCGGGAGCACGACCTGCGTCTCGGGGTCGCCAAAGCGGGCATTGAACTCCAGCACTTTGGGGCCGGCGGGGGTGAGCATAAAGCCGCCATACAGGCAGCCGCGGTAGTCGATGCCCTCGGCAGCAAGCTCGGCCACGGTCTGCTCCATGACCTTCACCATGGTGGCGTGCTCCTCGTCAGTCACGATGGGCACCGGGCTGTAGACGCCCATGCCGCCGGTGTTGGGGCCCTTGTCGCCCTCGAGCGCGCGCTTGTGGTCCTGCGAGGTGGCCATGGGGCGCACAGTCTTGCCGTCGGTAAAGGCCAACAGCGAGCACTCGGGGCCGGTCAGCATCTCCTCGATGACCACGGTATTGCCGGCATCGCCAAAGGTGCCGCCAAAGCACTCGCGCACGGCCTCCTCGGCCTGCTCAAGTTCGGTCGCCACGATAACGCCCTTGCCCGCGGCAAGGCCGTCGGCCTTGACGACCAGCGGGGCGCCCTGCTCGCGCACGTAGGCGAGAGCCGAAGCCTCGTCGGTAAACGAGCCGTAGGCTGCCGTCGGAATACCCGCGCGCTCCATGAGCTGCTTGGAGAACAGCTTGGAGCCCTCCATCTGGGCGCCCTCGGCACCCGGGCCAAAGCAGGGAATACCCGCCGCACGCACGGCGTCGGCCACGCCCGCCACGAGCGGAGCCTCGGGGC
This sequence comes from uncultured Collinsella sp., assembly GCA_902494035.1. Classification (GTDB taxonomy): domain Bacteria; phylum Actinomycetota; class Coriobacteriia; order Coriobacteriales; family Coriobacteriaceae; genus Collinsella. The sequence continues at coordinate 19,003 of CABURV010000007.1, read as the reverse complement.
CAATTACCACGAGTCCGCATCCGTGGCTCTGGGCAAACGCCGCCACGGCCGCAGGATCGCAGTCGTCGAGAACAACGTTCTCGCCGCAGCTCGCGGTGCCGCCGTTACCCGGCGCAATGTAGAGCTTGCCGGCGCGCGGTGATGCTGCGAGCTTGGCTGCCAAAGCATGCTCACGGCCGCCGCTGCCCAACAACAGGATGTCGATGGTTTGAGTGTCCGCCTTCAAGGGTGCCTCCTCTATGGATGAACGGCCCGCTCCGCGCGAGCCCTTTGCAAGCAAATATACCCCTCGGCCGCCCGTCCGGGCTGCAAAGGGGTATATCGCAATAACCAAATAGTCCCGATTACTTCCAGAATCGGTTGATGATCTGCTCGCGACCAGCGCCAACGCCAATGAACGTCACACGGGTGTGTGCCAGATCCTCGATAAACGCCACGTAGTCCTGAGCCTCCTGCGGCAGCTCGTCAAAGCTGCGACAACCGGTGATGTCGCACTTCCAGCCAGGGAGCTCCTCGTAGATGGGCTTGGCATGTTCAAAGCGCACCTGATGCTCGGGCACGCTGGTGTAGCGCTCGCCATCGACGTCGTAGGCCACGCACACCTTGATGGTGTCGAAGGCCGAAAGCACGTCGAGCTTGGTCACGGCGATGTCGGTGAGGCCGTTGACGCGCGAGGCATAGTTGGCGATAGGGCCGTCAAACCAGCCGCAACGACGACGGCGACCGGTGGTCACGCCGTACTCATAGCCCTCCTCGGTCAGCGTGTGGCCAGCCTCGGACTCATAGGAAAGCTCGGTGGGCATGGGGCCCGAACCGACGCGGGTGATATAGGCCTTCATGACGCCCAGCACGCGGTCGACATTCTTCATACCGACGCCGGAGCCGGTAATGGCGCCGCCGGCGGTGCAGTTGGAAGACGTCACGTACGGATAGGTGCCGTGGTCGATGTCGAGCAGCGTCGCCTGGGCGCCCTCAAACAGCAGGTCCTTGCCCTCGTCGATCATGTTGTTGAGCAGCAGGCTCGTCTCGGTGATGTAGGGGCGCAGGCGCTCGGCCATCGGCAGGTACTCGTCGCAAATCTGGTCCACGGTGTAGGTGGGCAGGTTGTAGATGAGCTCGAGCTCGGGGTTCACGCGGGCGAGAGCGGTCTCCAACTTGTCGCGGAACAGCGTCTCGTCCAGCATGTCCTGCATGCGCAGACCAATGCGGGCCATCTTGTCCTGATAGCACGGACCGATGCCGCGCTTGGTGGTACCGATGTTCTTCTTGCCGAGCTTCTGCTCAAAGGCGCCATCCAGATCGATGTGGTACGGCATGATGACATGCGCGTTGCCGCTAATCTTGAGGTTCTTGGTGGTGATGCCGTCGGCCTCGAACATGTCGATCTCCTCAAGGACAACCTTGGGGTTGACGACGCAGCCGTTACCGATCACCGACACGTGGTCGGAATACATGATGCCGGAAGGCACCTGGTGCAGGCCGTACTTCTTGCCGTTGACGACGATGGTGTGACCGGCGTTGTTGCCGCCCGAGTAGCGCACGACGGCATCGAAGTCGCCGGCGACCAGGTCGCAAATCTTACCCTTGCCCTCATCGCCCCACTGGGCACCGACCAAAACGGTTGACGGCATGTTTACTCCTTACATTCATGGACTGTCTACGCGCCACGCCGGCACGCAGAAGCACAAAACATTCCCAGTATACCCGTGCAACGGGCGCCTGTCCTACTCCTCGGCATGTGCCCCATCAAGCTCATAGAACTTGGTAGATGCCGGCAGGAACATCAGGTCGACGTCGCCGATCGGGCCCGAACGGTTCTTGGCCACGACGATACGCGTAACGCCCTCGTCGGGTCGATCGTCGCGCGAGGCTTCGGCCTCGTCGGCGGAGCGGTCCAAGAACATAACGATATCGGCGTCCTGCTCGATGGAGCCCGATTCACGAAGGTCGGAAAGCTGCGGGCGCTTGCCGGTACGGGATTCGACCTGACGCGAGAGCTGTGACAGCGCGATGAGCGGGATCTTGAGCTCCTTGGCCATGATCTTCAAACCACGCGACATCTCCGAAACCTCGACGGTACGGCTCTCGGAGCGGCGTCCCGGCGGAGGACTCACCAGCTGCAGGTAGTCCAGGATGATGATTGCCTTCTCCTTGTTATGGAGCATGCGGCGGCTCTTGGCGCGAATCTCGGTCACTGTGGTGCCGGGCGTATCGTCAATCAGAATATCGAGCTTGGACAAGGTCTGCGTGGCCTCGTTGATATTGGCCCACTGCTCGGGGCTAATGCGGCCCATGCGGAAGTCACTGATCGAGATCATGGCGTAGGCGCAAATCAGACGCTGGGCAATTTCCTTGCCCGACATCTCCAGCGAGAAGAAGCCGACGGTATAACCAGCAGCGGCAGCGTTGAGCGCCAGGTTCAGAGCGAACGACGTCTTACCTACAGCAGGACGGGCGCCGATGATGATGAGCTGGCCCTCGCGAAAACCCATGAGCATGCGGTCGAGCGACGGGAAGCCCGTGGGCACGCCCGCAGCCTGGCCACCGGCCTGGCACACTTCCTCGGCCTCGTTATAGGCCTCGACCATAAACTCGGTCAGCGTCTTGTAGCTCGACTTGACCTCGCGTGCCGTAACCTTGAGCAGCTTGCTCTCGGCCAGCTCCACGACCTCTTTGGTGTCGGTGGGGGCGTTATAGGCCAGCGCGTTAATCTCGTTGGTGGCGCCGATCAGCTCGCGCAGCATCGAGTCGCGACGGACGATGGCGGCATGGTGCTGCCAGTTCACGAGCGACAGGGTCTGACCCATCAACTCCAAAATGTACGCTTCGCCACCCACGGCATCGAGCTTGTTGATGCTTCGCAGGTAATCGATCAGCGAGATGGAGTCGATGGGAATGCGGCTGTTGTACATATCGACCATCGCGGTATAGATGGTCTTATGAATGGGCCGGTAGAAGTCATCGGGCTGCAGCTCGACCTGGGCCTCTTCGACCACCTCGGGCGATAGCAGCATAGCGGCCAGTACATTGGCCTCTGCATCTTGGTTTTGGGGAAGACCCAACTTTGAGCCGCGGTCCTCAACCGTCAGCCCGGTCTCCCTATCGTCATATGCCATGAGCATCCTCATTCATATCGCTTGCGAGCATCCATAGTATCAGCCACGGTCCCAAAACGCGCCGCACGCGGCCAATCATCACCGAACCAAACGGATGAACGGTCCTGTACACAGGACTTCGACGCGACGTTCACTATGACACTCACTCAGCGCAAAAAACAAAAGGGCGCCCTGGTTTCCCAGAGCGCCCTTCTTAGAACAAGATTGTTGCGTTGCAGCAAATGCTACTCGGCAGCAGCCTCAGTCTCGACCTCGGCGGTCTCGGCCTCGGCGACCTCAGCGGCCTCCTCGACCTCAGCCTCGGCAGCGAGCTCCTCGGCGGTAACGCCGACGAGAACGACAACCTCGGCCTTGATCTCGCGGTACAGCGAGATGGCAACGGTGTGGGCACCGGCAACCTTGATGGGCTTACCGAGCTCGACGCGCTTGCGGTCGATGTCCATACCGAGCTGAGCCTTGATGGCGTCAGCGATCATAGCGGCGGTAACGGAGCCAAAGAGGATGCCCTCGTCGCCGACCTTGACGTCAACGGTGACCGTCTTGCCCTCGAAGGCAGCCTTGGTCTCGTTGGCGGTAGCCAGACGGACGGCCTCGCGCTTGGCGATGTTGTTGCGACGCTCGTCAAGCTGCTTGAGGTTGCCCTTGGTGGCGGCAACAGCGAGCTTCTTGGGGAACAGGAAGTTCTCAGCGTAACCCTGAGCGACCTCTACGACGTCACCCTCGCCGCCCTTGCCCTTGATCTCATCGAGAAGAATAACCTTCATGATGCGTCTCCCTTCTTAGCCGCGGTCGCGGTTGCCACGAGAGGAAACCACGGGGACGGTGTACGGCAGGAGAGCCATCTCGCGGGCGCGCTTGATGGCGTTGGCGATGTCATGCTGATGCTGCGTGCAAGCGCCAGTGACGCGACGGGGCTTGATCTTGCCACGGTCGGTCATGTACTTACGGAGAAGCTGAGTGTCCTTATAGTCGATGAACTCAGTGTTCTCCTTGCAGAACTGGCAGTACTTACGACGCGGCTGACGTGCAGAAAAATCATTAGCCATGTCAAAATACCTTTCATTTGGCAACTTCGGCGAACCGAAGCCGCCTCTCACTCAAAAATAGGTGAACAACCCTTAGAACGGGATGTCCTCATCGTAGACGTCGACCGCGGGCGGCGTGGCCACCGGTGCGGCAGGACGTGCTGCGGGCGCGGGAGCTGCGGGGGCGTAACCGCCCTGATCGTAGCCACCCTGGCCACCACGGGAGCTCATAAACTCGATCTCATCGACGATGACCTCAAGCTTGCTCCGGCGCTGGCCGTCGCGCTCCCAAGAGCTGTAGCGCAGCTTGCCCTCGATCGCGACCTTGTTTCCCTTTGCCAGGAAACGGCTCACGGCCTCGGCGCGGGTGCCGAACATGGTGCAGTCGACAAAGTTGGGATAGTCCTCCCACTCGCCAGTCTGCGCGTTGCGGCGACGATCGTTCACGGCGACGCCAAAGGACAGAACCTGGGTTCCGCCGGCGGTGGCGCGCAGCTCGGGATCGCGGGTGAGGTTACCGGTGATGTTCACTCGATTGATGCTCATTACTCACTACTTCCTCTTGGGGCACAAGCCCAGTCCAAAACGACAGTCTTACTCCTGGTCGTCGCGACGGACGATCATGTGGCGGACCACAGCGTCGGTGATGCGCAGGACGCGATCAAGCTCGGCGATCTGGGTAGGATCTGCGTGGAAGTTGATGAGGGTGTAGTCACCATCGGTGAGGTCGTTGATCTCGTAGGCGAGCTTGCGCTTGCCCCACTCGTCAACGGAGTCGACCTTGCCAGCGCCCTCAGCGATCGTGGTATCGATACGCTTCATAACAGCGAGACGAGTCTCGGGGTCGAGCGACGGGTCAACAAAGAACAGCAGTTCATAAGCCTTCATATTGTCACCTCCTCTGGGCAAATGTGGCTTCAGGTCGTGAAGGTGCGCCTGAAGCAGGAAAAGACTTGGTAATAATATCTTTCAACCTCCCAGGCCGCAAGAATATGCAGCTACAACCTCATGACCTCCACATATGCCCATGCTCACACCACGTTTCATGCACATTCCAACCAAATGCTGACCAAAAGCTTGACGGACCTGTAGACAAAATACGGTGCCGTGGGGACAAGCCAAGCCAAGCCGCAGGTCAACGGGCACAAGGCTGTGGTCGCGAAATGCATACCAGTGGTCTACGGCACCACCCAAAGATTTTTAAATTCATTGCCAAGTCGCTTATGAATACCCCTTTTGAACAATTGAGTTGATCAACCACGCTGGTCGGAAGCCGTTTTTTGGCACCTCAAACCCCACTGCAACGCCAAGCGCGGCCGAACGTTTTAAAAAATGCCAACTTTTCTGTTTGCACTTTGCGATTCCTCGTGTATACTGACTTTCGCATTTAACGGAGAGTTGTCCGAGTGGCCGAAGGAGCACGATTGGAAATCGTGTAGGCGTCAAAAGCGTCTCCAGGGTTCAAATCCCTGACTCTCCGCCAGTTAATTCCAAAGCAGGCCTTTGAGCCTGCTTTGTTTTTACCCCACGCGGAGGGGTGGCAGAGTGGTTGAATGCGGCGGTCTCGAAAACCGTTTGGCCTGTATAAGGTCACGAGGGTTCGAATCCCTCCTCCTCCGCCATTTTGGTTGAGAAAGCTCCCAAGAATGGGAGCTTTTTTGTTATCGAAATACGTCTCGATCCCACGCTTCCCCAAACATGTACGTCACCCTCCAAAACCGACATTTTTCGACATCTTTGGAGGCTGACGTACACGTTTGGATTGAGCTCACGGGAGCGGCACTATTCGGAAGGTGCCTCCTCGTCTCGTATGCTTTTCCAGTTGCGGATAAGTGCCTTGCGTAGTTCGTTTTGTTTTCTCTGGTACCCGGTGTCGGCACAGCGAGGCATGCCGAGTGCTTCGCGAATGTTGTTCATGGCGCGGTGAAAGGCGAGCTGACTACTGAACTGAGCCGAAGTGAGCGTAACGATTCGATATCCCATTTGGGAGAGAACGGCCTCTCGCTCCGCATCTGCTCCCTTGCGCTCGAGCTCATCGTGAAAACCGCCCTTATATTCGATACCGAGCGCCCTGCGCTTATAGGTCACGAGCGCATCGATTTTGAGTGTTCGAGCTTTGGCGCAATGCCAGAGACGTTGAGGGATCTCGAGCGGTTTGTTGAGTTCGATACCTCGGATGCCAACGCCGCCTTCGCTTGTTGGGAGCGAGAGGGCGATTGCCGAAGCGGTCTCCATAGGCGAGGCCGAGTGATCGTAGATGTGCCTGAGCGCAAGCCGTGCACGTGTGGCACCGGGTTTGCCGGGGTGCCGATCGAGCAGTTCGGTTATTTCATCCTTGGAGGTGGTGGCTGGTTGCTCGGTATAAGGGTCGGCGGGATTGAGCCTCATGCGATAATCGCCGCAAACTTCATAGCCATATTCGAGATATTCGATCCTATCCATCCACTCGGCAGCGAGCGCGAAGGTGAAGGCTTCGTCGGTGATGAAGATTCCGGGCGTCAACTCGTTAATATGCTCGTAGGGAAGATTTTGTCCAAGAATGTGGCAAACGACGCCTTTGGTACGAATTCGCTCAAATTCGAATACAACCGCGATATCGATAGTCTTAAGCATATCGGACGGAATGCCGCAGTCGGTAAGGGCCTGTCGTATGCGCGCAACACGTTGCTGGGTGGAGATGCCTTGTGCGCCTATCTGGTAGTCGTGCCGCGCAAGAGACTGAACCAAATTCTGGGGTGCATGATGGACAAGCCATGCGGTTTTATGCGAAATGAGAACAGGGGTATCCATTGAGGGCCTCTCGCTCTGAGCCGGTATCCAACTCTTATGTCCGTTGAAGTGGGGAAATATACCGGATGTGAGTAAATCAACTCACTCATGCTGTGAGCTCAATCCAAACATGTACGTCAGCCTCCAAAGATGTCGGAAAATGTCGTTTTTGGAGGGTGACGTACATGTTCTGGACCCCTGGCATTCCAGCAACGCCATGCCCCCACCCAGTCCCGACCGTTTGCCGAGCAATAGGGTCGCAATCGGCGCCGAACATGTACTATGTACGGGCATTGTCCAAATCCGTAATCCAAAGGACCCCATCTTGCCCGTCGTCGCCGCTATGACCATTACCTCACATGCATCGGATGCCATGGTCGCCATTCCGTTTTGGCTCGAGATGTTCGCTGTTGTCGCTGCATCGATCTCGGGTGTGCTGGTTGCGCGCGAGCACAAGCTCGACCTGGTGGGCGCGGTCGCGCTCGCGGTGGTCTGCGGTCTGGGCGGCGGTCTTTTGCGCGATATGACGCTGCAGGTGGGCAACGTCTACATCCTCAACCAGCCGATGGCGCTGCCACTTTCCATTGCCACGGCAGCCATCATCTATATTTTCCCGGCAATCGTCGACAAACCCGAAAAACTCATTCCCCTGCTCGACATCATCTCGGTCGGCATCTACGCCGCCACTGGAGCAGACAAGGCGCTGGTCTACGGCTTTGCGCCGGCGGTGTGCATCATGATGGGCTTTTTCACCGCGGTGGGCGGCGGCATGTTGCGCGACGGCTTTATGGGCGTGGTTCCGGGCATTTTCCAACGTACTAACTTTTATGCCATCGCCGCCATCGCCGGATCGACAAGCTATGTGTGTCTCGTTATGAGCGGCATCATGAGCAATGTCGCCGCGCTGGTCGTATGCGTTGTCGTGACCATGGGTCTGCGCTGGCTCTCGCTGCGCTTTGACATCAAAAGCCCCACCGAAGAAGATATCGCGCGCTTCTTGCACCGTAAAAAGTAGACAGCACGGCACGACCCTTCGAAATGCAACCGAGAGGTTCTTTTAGAGCGCCCACGCGTTGGGTACCCTGTTAGATATATGCCGAGTATCTAACGAAGGATTCACTATGCCCTGCAATCAATTCCCGTTGACCCAGCGCCGTAAAGCATGGGGCCGCATCACCATCCTATTCGCGCTCATCGCGCTGGCGATCACCGTGCTTCCCACGGCGTCGTTCGCCGGCACGGACACCGCAGGCAATGTCCTTGCGACCGACAATGACGCCAATCCGTCCGGCGTCGAGGGTGACCTGTACTGGGCCGGTCAGGCCCTCAACTTGGATGATGTGTCCATCGACCGCGATATCATCGCCGCGGGCGATACCCTCTCAATTCGCGACTGCACGGTGGGCGGCGCCATTCGTCTTGCGGCGCGCACGATTGATATCGCCCAGACCACGGTTGATGGCAGCGTGACCGTTGCTGGCCAGCATGTCGTTCTCAATTCCGACAGCACCGCCAACTGTTTCTACGCGATAGGCGAGACGGTTGCCTTGCGAGGCTCCACCAAGTCGGCAGCGCTTGCGGGCGATACGGTGACCATCGATGGCACCGTCGAGGGCGATGTCGAGGTTTGGGCCGACAAGCTCATCCTGGGCAAGAACGCCCATATCACCGGCACCGTGAACGCGCACGTCTCCGAGGACCCCGAGCGCGCCGCGGGAGCCGAGGTCGGCGCACTCAAGATCGACCGCACCGAGAACGAGGATACTTCCACCGTTAACGATGTCATCGGCGGTATCGTCGCCGCGGCACTCTCGACCTGCTTTGTCGCTCTGCTGCTCGAGCTCGTCTTTCCGCGTGCGACTGCCAGCGCCGCCGGTATGCTCCACCAGCGCCCCATGCCCCTGTGGGTGAGCGGTCTTCTGGGCACGATTGCTATCGTCCCCGCCGTCCTACTGCTAATTATCTCTATCGCTGGTCTGTCGCTTGCCGGAGCCCTCATGTGCGGTGTTATTGGCATCGCGCTGGTGTCGAGTGCCTTTGCAGGATGCGCGATCGCTCGCATGGTCGGACATAGCCAGAACCGCTACGCCATGGCGGCCGTGGGCGGCATCGCCGCGGGCGCGCTTACGGCAATCCCCCTCGTAGGCGATTTCATCAGCGGCGTGGCCTTTGTCTTTATGCTCGGCTACATCATCCAAATCATCTGGCACAACGCCCACCTCAAGCCGCAGCAGCCGGCTAACACGCCAGAACTCCCCACCGCTTAGCCACCAACCGCCACAAAGGTGCCAGGCACCTTTGTGGCGGTGCAAAGGGGTCAGGTTACTTTGCACCAACAAACGAAGCGGGGCACCCGATCGCATCGACCGGGTGTCCCGCTTTTCTTGGAGGGTTCTCTAGTAACTTTTTCAAAACCAATGACCATCAGGTCGGTAGGCCTGCGCATCACTCGCTACGGAGGCAGTACGCCACCGAGCAGGGGACAATCATTTTTCACCGCGACCTGCTCCCCGCTTGATGACGAGAGCGACAACAATAGCCGCCACTCCGATGGCAGCCAAAACCGCCACCAGCACCAACGTTCCATCTCCCGTCGAGGGCATAAAGCCTCGACTTGCTTCTTTGCTTGGGGTGTTGAGCACCGACAGCTCAATCGAACCCGTCCCGGCGGCGGCGGTATCAACCCGCAGAGGGCTTTCGGCCGACACAGTCACCTTGGGCTTCGCTGCTGCTACCTGTTTAACGTCCAGGCCCTCGGCCGTAACTGTCACCGCACGTTTGCCCTCAAAGGCGGTGTAGCCCTTGGGAGCCGCGACCTCTTCGACGGTGTAGACACCCGCGTCCACACCGTTCAATTCCACATGGCCATCTGCGCCCGTGGTGACGCACGCGTCGGCATCCGTCGACCACGAGCCGTCAGTCGTTAGGATGCGACCGCGGTCGTCGATGATGCGCAGTTTGGCGCCCGCGAGCGGCTTATCGTCCGAGCTTGAGCGCTTGATCAGACTGAGTCCCCAGGTGTAGGCGCACGCGTCATCGCTCGGCGTGCGGGTGAAGCCGGCGTCGCCGGACTGGTCGGCAAAGGGAGAGCGCGGGTAGCGCAGGTAGACCTCGTTGGGGTTGCCCTTCGCGATGCCGTGGCTGCATGCGCTGTTGAGCGGCGCATTGTACACAGCGACCACGCGGGCGCCCGCGGTGAAGGCGTCGGCCCCGCCGAGCGCGGCGACCAGGTCGCCGGTGCGCACGGTGAAGGTCTTACCGTCGGCCGCTACCTTGGTGGCGCACTGGGCCGTGATGTCGGCCCAGCCCTTCGCGGGCTCGGTGCCGGCGCGCCCGTCCTTGCCGGCCGAGACGGCGTCGAAACCGCCGTCCGCGCCCGCCGCCACGTACACGCGCATGCTCGCGGCCACCTTGGAGAGGTCGAGCCCCGCGCCCATGGTGTCGACGAACCGCACCGTATAGGTATCGTAGGCCGTGAGGCCCGCCGGGACCGTGGCAGAGAGGCGCCAGTACAGGTCGTCGGCGACCGCGGCATCGGCGGCCTTCTGCCAGGCGGCGGTGCCGCCCTCCAGCACATGCTTGGACACCTTGGGGGTCGCGGCCTTGGGCTTGACGGTGACGGCGCCGCCGCCCACCAGGGCCATGATCGGCGCGGTGCCGGCCTCGCCCTGGGCGATGGCGTCGTCGTCGGCGACGATGAGCCAGTAGCCGCAGGGCAGCTCGGCCGCCCTGCCCGCGCTAAGGGCCACGGACTCGGCGCCAGAGCTCTGGAGGGAACGAGCGAGCTTTGCCGTCAGCGCGGTCGTCATGTGCCCGTCGGCATTCATCCATTCGGCAGCCTCTTGTGCCGTCGATGCCGAGTTATCAAGCCCTGCATCATGAAGCACGGGAAGGGCAGCTTGGCGAACCGTGTCATTCGCCCACGCTACATCAGTTGCGACCTTTTGGTCGGCATCGGCATCGTCGACAACGGTCGCCGAAAAGAGCTGGTACGCGTCATACCGCGTCGCAACCGTACCGTCCACCGTAATGGCTCCAGTGCCTGCCGCGCGGGCCATCCCGGGCAACATCGCAAAAGAGAGCATTGCGACCGTAACTATTGTCGCGATAGCCAACAAGCGGCGGCAAAGCCTACTCACGGCTACCACCTCGACCTTGATCGCGATGGCGACGAGCATGCATCCATGTCGCGGCAAAGCACAGCAGCGAAGCGCCAGCCAGATACGTCATAGTCAAGCCGGCACCGCCTGCCTCGGGAAGCGTGGTCGAGTATCTGTTGGTAAAAGTCGGCGGGGTCGAAGAGCCATTGTCGTAGGTGACGGTGGCGACGAGATTCCTCTCACCGTTGTCCACCTTAACCGTGACCTTGTGCTGGGTCCTGTCGTAGGTGATGTGGTCCTTGACGTTGTTCTCGGCGCCCTCGGGGACGACCTCAGAGATGGTATAAGTATAGGTATCGGCCTTGTTGTAGTCGACGTTGAAGGAGACGTTGCCCATGGCATCGTTGGTCACCGTTTGGAGCACCCTGTCCTTGTCATCCTTGAGCGCGAACGAGAACTGACCTTCCTTGAACGTTCCGCCTGCGAGCACCTTCTCTGCGTTAATAACCGCCTTGCCCGTCATGCGGTTGTCGTAGACCCAGATCTCGTCCTTCTTTGTATCGTCGATGATCTCCGCACCGTCGACGATGTCCTTTGCCTTAGTTAGCGCAGCCTGATAATCCTTGTCGCTCGCGCTGCCCTTGAGCATGATCCACGTGGGATCGGCCTTGGCATAGCCAACAGGCGCCTTGGTCTCCACGAGCTGATAGAGCACGCAATTACTCATCTTCTTGTCGCTTGTGCCGAACGAGATTTTGCCGTTGGCGTCGGTGGGGACGTCGATCGCGGCCTCGTCAAACGGCGTTCTGGCGTTCTCTACATTTCCGTCATCCGCAACCTGGCCCATATCCACGCTGTAGAGTGTGAACTTCGCCCCCTCGAGCGTCGCGCCGACCTGCTGGGCGTCGTACTTGGTCATCGTGATGCTGTAGCCGTTGCCGCCCGCGCTGGCGGACGCATTTTGAATCTTCCATTTTTGCTCGTCGACCGCCGAACCCTCCGTCACCCCCGCAAGCTCGGCGGTGTTGGAAAGGGACACCTCTTCGCCGGGGTTTCCGGTCGGGATAACCTCATACTCGACCTTGAGGTATTTCCCGTCGGGCACCTCAAGAGTCAACTTCGTACGCGAGCCAGATTCATCCTTGACTTGCTCCATCTTCGACGAATAGTCCTTATCAGCCAGCGGTGACCAGGCACCATTCACCTGCTCATAGACCTTAAACGTCGACGGCACCAGCGCGCACTTGGCATCCATGGTATCGACGAGCTCAAGGAAGTCGGTGCCATTTTTAAGGGCAACGGCAGACTCGTTAACAAGAATGGTGTATTTGATGCGATTGCTATTGGCAACCTGCTCGCCGGACTTTTTGATGACGTTGTTCTTAATGATGACGTCACCTTTACCGGAATCGAACTTTTTAACTCCTGACCCCGCGCTGGCCTTGTTGGTGAACTTCACCTCGTTTGTGGAGGTATCGAGCTCACCGCGCTTGACCGCCGTCTTGTACGTGAGCTTTGCGTAGCCGGCATAGCTTTCAAGCTCAGTCGTGGGGATGGAGAAGGTGACCGTATTGCCGTTGCGGCTGACGTTGTCGGCGGCGAGCGTCCGACCCGTAACGACCTCCTTGGCCTCGCCTCCGCGATGAAGCCCCGTATGTTTATCATAGGGGTTCTGCACGAGCGTATACTTTGCGGAATTCGCAACATAGCTCATACCATCCGGAAGGCTATCAACGATATTCAGCGGTTTCCCGCCCAGCTTTCCAGCTCCATAGTATTCGAACTCGCCATTTGCGCCCTTATTACCCTTTTGGCGGTTTGCATACACCGTCCAGTCGACGATCCAGGCGCCCTTCTCATCCGAGCCGTCAACGGTATGCCAATCGAAGTTCTCAACCCAAGACACCTTCGACTCCGCTTCCGGCTTCTCGACCGCGGGCATCGTTTCTCGGTTGACAACGTACTTGATGGGTTCGGTGAACGGCCACTGTAGTCTCAGGCCCGGCGCTTCGACCGCTGCGAAGTTTGAGTACCAGCCCGACAGCGCTTCTGATGTGGTGTCGTAGGTGATAACGGCGTAGTCCTCGTTCTCGAGAGCGGCTTTCACGTTGTCGGTAACGATGATTTTGAGGTCGTAGTTTTTCTTTGTTTCATTACCCGGATAGCTGGTCGTTGGTCTCCAGTCGGTGCCCGGAACCAGCTCGGTATTGCCGATTTTAATGGTAATGGAGCTTTCGTCGACACCAAGTTTCTGCGACCATGCCGACTGAAACGTGTCCTTCACCGTCACCTCGCCTGGATGGGCCGCATTGACGATCGCCTTCAACGCGACCTTCGTCTCCCACGTCGCCCTGCCCGTCGTCGCCGCCTCATCGTATCTCACGAGCCTCTTGGTGATCGGCACAACACCCGTCAGCTGCGGCGTGAAACTGCCATCATCCGTACCGGAAACGGAACCTTTGCGCTCGATGGTCGCGCTGTTGCGCACGGTGTCGTACGAGTTCGTATCGTTCATCTTGGTGTGATAAACGATGCAGTAGGTGGCATATTTATCGTTAAGGTTGTCCGGGAACGTATAGGAAAAGGTATCTTTCGACGAATCAAGAGCATGCTCGTAGATCTTGACTCCATCCGATTCTGACGTACCTTTGTAAACCGTGTAACTCCCCGTATACGTTTGTTTAGCGTCCAACTTATCGGTGAACTTGTAGCCACTCATGTCAGCCTTGAGCTCGCCTTGGTTGAGTTTGACTGTCCATGCGATGTCGGACGGGGTGCCCTTGCCCGTCTTCTGAATCATGTCATAACGGAAGCTGCTGGGTGCGACGCCCTCAATCTTGCCGCTAGGACGATCGCCGACGCCCCACTCCCAGGCTGCTGTGTTTTTGGATGCAGGTTGATTGTGGATGAACTCTCCGTTTTTCGCGGAGATATCTCTCTTCAGCTTGGTTTCATACGTAATCGTATGGACACCTTGGGGAAGGCTGCCCAAGTTCTCGATGGTCGCGGTCTGACCTTCGATTTTTGGCTGCGATCCAATCGTCTTGTTATCGAGCTTAAAGCTGTCTTTCACAAATTCGAAGTTGGCGCCCAGCGTATCGGTGAACTTGACGTTCGTGGCATATGACTCGACGGTGAGTTTAACGGTCCAGGTCACCTTGGCCACGCCGTCGGCGCCCTGGGAGAAGGCCCCCGACTTCTCCCCCGTGACATTGCCGTCCTTGGTGGGGATATTGATCGTTCCCATACCGGGGAACACGACAGATGCGTTGCCACCAGAACCGACATCCTTGTTTTTAAGCTGGAACGAGAAGTTCGCCGCGACATGAACGTCTGCGGGATTGGACGAGAGCCACGCCTCGTCAAACGTAAAGATAACCTTGTTGCCCTTGATCTTCCATGTGCCAGCCTTGGCGGCGGTAGCCTCCGGACCCTCCATGAGGTCGCCACCGTCGTTATCGTCGACGACAATGGTATCGAGAAACTCATAGACAGCGATGCTATTCCCGGGCTTAGGCTCCTTGCCGGTGTTGAACATTGCCGAGAAAGCTCCATAGAGCTTCGAAGTAGACGTTACAGCGCTATCGAGCTTTTGAGTATGGCTCTCGTCGGTAAACAGCCCAACCGTAACGTCCGCCGTCGTCCCATCAATCACAATCGGCGTCGGCGTGCTCACGTCCTCGGCGCGCACGGGGGCTGCGCCGTGAAAAACTGCGGCGGTGAGGCTAATTAGAATAAAGATCAGGGCCGCCATACCCAGCGACCGTGAGCGGTGTGCGTCCATAGTTGTCCCCTAATTCCTACAACACAGTGTGGAATACGGCGAATCGTCGGATCGAACACAAGCCCCAACATCAACGAGAACCTACCTAGCGCATTGCAAGAACCCATTGGGGAGCACCTTCTAAGACGGTTCGTCTATGCCACAATGCATAAAATAATATATAGATACCAATCATGTAAACCGCAGGTCAATAGGTCTTTTAATTTAATACCAGTTGATATTTATCTGTTAACAGTTTTGCATCATACCGGCTATATTCAGTGGAATTATGTATATGTTTAAACAACTTAACTTTGGCTGGAAAGCCGATTGGGGGATAGCCGCCCCAGCTGTGGTGCAAACGAACCCGTCCCCTTACACCAAAGAAAGGGCGCCGACCATTGCGGTCGACGCCCTTTCTCGTTAGACGTTATAAAGCCCAGCGCTTATTTGTTGACCTGGCCGGCGCGGACGGCAGCCTTCTTGCGGTCGGTGGCGTTGAGCAGACGCTTGCGCAGACGAATGTTCTTGGGAGTAATCTCGACCAGCTCATCGTCGGCGATGTACTCCAGCGCCTCCTCCAGCGAGAAGGTGCGAGGCGGCACCAGCTGGACGGAAATATCGGAGGTCGAGGAACGCTGGTTGCCCAGGTTCTTGGTACGGGCGATGTTGACGACCATGTCGCCGGCCTTGCTGCGCTCGCCCACAATCATGCCCTCGTAGCACTCGGTACCCGGCTCAACAAACAGCTGGCCGCGCTCCTGCAGCGTACCCAGAGCGTAGGCAACGGCCTTCTCGGTGGTCATGGAAATCATGGCGCCGTTCTGGCGGTTGCCGATCTCGCCGGCGTAAGGACCATACTCCAGGAAGGTGTGGTAGAACACGCCCTCGCCGTGAGTGACGTTCATGATGCGGTTCTTAAGGCCCATGATGCCGCGGGTCGGGATCTTAAACTCGAGGTGCGTCACGATGCCCGAGGTATCCATGCTCGTCATGATGCCGCCGGAGGTACCGAAGACCTCAACGACCTTGCCCGAGTACTCGTCCGGACACTCGACGACGGCCTGCTCGACGGGCTCCATCTTGTTGCCGTTCTCGTCCTTCTTAAACAGAACGCGGGGACGGCCGACTTGGAACTCAAAGCCCTCGCGGCGCATGGACTCCATCAGAACAGACAGGTGCAGAATGCCGCGGCCCGAGACCTCGACGCCGCTCTTGTCCTCGAGCTCCTCGATCTTCATGGTCACGTTGTTCTCGGCCTCGTTGAACAGGCGCTCCTTAAGCTGACGGGCGCCCACGATGTCGCCATCGCGGCCGACGAGCGGAGAGGTCGAGGCCTCAAAGACGATGGACAGAGTCGGCGGGTCGATCTCGATGGGCTCGAGCTCGACGGGGTTCTCGGGGTCGGTGTAAACATCGCCGATATCGGTGCGGTCAATACCCACGACAGCAGCGATATCGCCGGCGCCGACTTCCTGGCACTCGGTACGGCCCAGGTAGTCGAAGGTAAAGAGCTGCTTGACGGTAGCGGTGGCACTGGAGCCATCGTTCTTCACAACCAAGATCTGGTCGCCCTGGTGGATGGTGCCGGAGTACACGCGGCCGATACCGATACGGCCAACGAAGTTGGAGTGGTCGATAGTCACGCACTGCATGGCCAGCGGGGCGTTCTCGTCAACCTCGGGCGCGGGCATGTCGTCGATGATCATGTCGAGCAGCGGATACATGTCCATGTTGCCGTCGTTGGGGTCAAGGCGGGCAAAGCCATTCATGGCGCTGGCGTAGACCACGTGCTCCATGGCGAACTCGAGCTGGTCGTCGGTGGCGCCCAGGTCGGCCATGAGGTCCAGGCAGTCGTTGTAGGCCTTCTCGGGGTTAGCACCCGGACGATCGATCTTGTTGATGACGATCATGATCTTAAGGCCGGTGTCGATAGCATGACGCAGCACGAATCGGGTCTGGGGCATGGGGCCCTCAAAAGCGTCGACCAGCAGCAGGGCGCCGTCGGCCATACGCAGCACGCGCTCGACCTCGCCGCCAAAGTCGGCGTGGCCCGGGGTGTCGATGACGTTGATCTTAACGTCCTTGTACTCGATAGAGATGTTCTTGGCGAGAATCGTAATGCCGCGCTCGCGCTCCTGGTCGTTGGAATCCAGGACGCGGTCCTCGACCTGCTGGTTGGCACGGAAGGCGTCCGTGGCACGCAGGAGCTTGTCGACCATCGTCGTCTTGCCGTGGTCGACGTGAGCGATGATGGCGATGTTCCTCAGATTGTCTACGCGCATGTAGTTCCCCTATCTTCTATCTATATACAACCGGCACGCGTATGCGGCCCGCCCAGCGATACAACGCTCAGCGGGAATATTGAGCCTTTTACCGAAAACTCGTTTATTTTAGCGATTTTAGATGAGAGGGGTTTCCTCACCTGCAGGTTCAGGGTCGCTCCACATAAAACCATCGCCGGCGCCCATGCCCTCATACAGCACATATGCCGAAAAACCGCTCTCGAGCGTGGTTTCGAAGAAGCTCACGAGCAGAGCATCGTGATAGCCGCCGTCAATCTCGACGCAGCCGGTGTAGCCGATGGCATAGCGGGCGATACGGCCCAGGCCCTCGTCCTTAAGACCCATCTTGTGCTCGGAGATAAAGTTGGTGGCCGCCTCCAGGCACGCCTCTTCGCCGTCCTCGTCGAGCGCCGCCAGATATCGGTTGGAAGCAGCGTCCTCAATCGCCACAACTACGCCCGGATTCTCGCCGGCGGCAAGGTCGTCCAAGAACGCACCAATCAGGTCACACACCATGGCGTCGAGCTCGGCGGAGACGTTACCGGCGTCCTGCATATCCTGTGCCATCTTTAGACCTTCCCATCGAGTCTGGCGTCGTTACAGTTCCTGTGCCTCGGCGGCGATCCTGGCGGCAGCGTCGCGGGCGCGCATCATGTCCGCCGCGCGCTTGTCGAGCACCTTGATCTGACTGGTCAGCATGACTGCATCGACCACACCCCAGATCACGAGGCCCGTAGAGATCGAAAACCCAAGCGCACCAACTGTACCACGAAGGCGCGAGCAGATTGCCGCGACAAGGGCGGAGACGACAACCATCTTGATAAACGAGCCGCGGCGCTCGCGAAGCGTGCGGGCCTGCGTCACATAGGCAATGCGAGCCGCCTCAGAAGCCTCCGAGCGCATCTGGGCCTCGCGGGCGATCGCAGCCGCCTCGGCAGAAACTCCGGCGCTCATGAGAGCGCACTCCGTCGCGTGTTTGTCGAGCATTTAGAAGTCATCGGGGGAGAGCGTATGGACGAACTCGTCGAACTTCTCGAACTCCTGCTCGTCGTCAACTTCCTCGGCATGGGCAGAAACGGTGCCCAGGCGATTCATGATGTCGTCCTCCACAAACATGGGGGCATTGCTGCGCACGGCAAGGGCAATGGCATCACTGGGGCGGGCGTCGATCTTGCGCTCGTCACCATCGGCCAGTACGACGATCGTCGCGTAGAATACCGGCGGCTCGGCACGAACGATCTCGATGCGCTCGAGCTTGGCGCCCAGGGCGCCAACAGTATCGAGCAACAGGTCATGGGTAATCGGGCGCTCGGCGCGGCCGCTATCGATGCCGCGGCTGATGGCAGCAGCTTCAAACGAACCAGTCTGAATGGAAAGGGAACGCAGCGGTGCGGGCGAGTCCGACTTGCCGCAGCGCTCGCGAAGCACGATAAGCGATGGCACGGGACCGGCGGCCATGACGATGGTCTCTATGTCGACACGAACCATGGAACACCTCCGGTACGTAGCGGTTAACACGCGGCAGCTCCACCGCATTGAATAGCTATACTACCCAATCTTTCGCACAGCACACAAAACCAAAATGAGATTTATCGCAGACAAGAAAAAAGCCCCGAGGCAACGCCCCAGGGCTCTTCACGGTTTTGATGGTGGACCTGACAAGATTCGAACTTGTGACCTCCCGGTTATCAGCCGGACGCTCTAACCAACTGAGCTACAGGTCCATCATGGTGGAGGTTAGGGGGATCGAACCCCTGACCTCAGGCTTGCA
Source organism: uncultured Collinsella sp. (assembly GCA_902494035.1). GTDB lineage: Bacteria > Actinomycetota > Coriobacteriia > Coriobacteriales > Coriobacteriaceae > Collinsella. Next base: position 174 of record CABURV010000007.1, on the reverse strand, counting down.
AAGCCCGCGCTCTCCCAGCTGAGCTAAACCCCCACGGAGACAGTAATAAACACCCCAGCGGCGACTCGGCTCTCGCTGGGGTGTTTATTGCGAAAGAAAGTGGTGGACCTGACAAGATTCGAACTTGTGACCTCCCGGTTATCAGCCGGACGCTCTAACCAACTGAGCTACAGG
>CABURV010000006.1 GCA_902494035.1 uncultured Collinsella sp. | reverse complement strand
CGGAAAGCACATTAAGTGCTTTCCTTTGCGTGCGGAACTCGCGACAAACTTAACCCGCGCCCGCCGGCCCCGGAGACCCTCCCTGCCGTCACTTTGTTCAACCAGTTTTGCGGGCGTGCGCCGCTGCGCGGCTAGCCCGCGTGCTCCTCGGCGGGGTTGGTCTGATTGTTCTGGTTGGACTTCTTACTTTGGCTCAAAGAAAAACGAGAGATGCGTTGTGCATCCCCCGTTTTTGTTGCGGTTAGTCTAGGTCAATAAACTTGGTACTTATGATCTTGCCGTCTTTGACGAGCATTCTGGCCATAGTGGGACCTCGGGTGCCTCTGGGGTAGCTGGCGCTGCCCGGGTTGAGGACTAAGCAACGGCCCACTTGGGCTTCTTTGGTTACGTGGGTGTGGCCGTTGATGGCTACGTCTACGGATCCCACCGGAAGGTCTTCGCGGTAGTGGGCTACGGCGAATTTGAGGCCTTCGTAGGTAAAGAGCGCAAGACGGTCTACATCGGGACCGTAGTCGCGGTAGTAATCGTTGTTGCCCAGTACGGCTCGCACGGGGGCGATGGTGCATAGGTGCTCGTAGTCCATCTCCGACGTGAGGTCGCCAGCGTGGATGATCAGGTCTGCGCCCTCAAGCTCATCCAAGAGCGCAGGCGAAAGATAGCCGTGGGTGTCCGAGATGATGTCGATGCGCTTGGCGCTTGCACTGTTCATGGGATCCCTTCCGCAAAAAACGATTCGGCAGATACATACAAAAAAGGCCCCACGGCTCCGCAGACGATGGGTCTACAGGGCTGCGGGGCCAGTGTGCTAGAGACTCAGGGCCTTCTTGAGCGGCACGACGCGGCGGCGCGAAACCGGCACGCGTTCGTCGACGCCCGTAATGCCCAGCTGGATGGCGCCCGAGGGCACCGTCTCGACGTCCGTGACGCACGCCAAGTTGACGATATAGCGGCGGTGAACACGGAAGAAGCCAAAGTCGCAGAGCTTGGCCTCAAACTGCGCCAGCGAGGTCGTCGACAAAAAGCGATCATCGACGGTATAGATGCAGGAGTAATCGTCCTTGGCCATGATAAAGCGAATGTCGTCCACGGGAATGAGCACCTTGCGGCCGCCCTTTTCCACCGGGATACGCTCGATGGTCACCTTGCTGTCCGTAACCGGCTTGGCGCGTTGCATGACCTTCTCGATCGCGCGATCCAAGCGAGCTTCCTCGACCGGCTTCATCAGATAATCGACGGCATCCACGTCGAATGCCTCGACCGCATGGTCACTATACGCAGTCACAAACACGATCGCCGGCGGATTTTTGAGCTTATGCAGCGCCTCGGCAAGTTGCAGGCCCGAGGCACCGGGCATCGAGATATCGAGAAACACGACATCCACGCGACTTTCCATAAGCATCTCGATGGCGGAGCGGACGCTCGACGCCTCCGTGATCGTGCCGATCTTGCCCGTTTGCTCGAGCAGGAAGCGAAGCTCCGAGCGAGCCGGCGCCTCATCATCCACAATCATCGCACGCAGCATAGGGATAAAACCTTTCGTCAACTAACTACGCCGGGCATCCGTCGCATGACGTTGAGCCCGTAGCCTTTTATTTTACTCTTGAATGTCAAAGATGCTCTCTGACAAATCAAGATGAAGGAGCACCTTGGTGCCCTTGCCCGGCGCCGATTCGACACGCGTATAGGAGTGTGGCCCATAAAAGCGATGGATGCGCTCCGAAATATTGTGCATGGCCACACCGGCGCCGCCACCCTGGGGAGAGCTGGCGTCGGGACGGGCAGAGCGCTCGTCAAACAGTCTGGCGGCGGTGCCCTCATCCATGCCCACGCCATTATCGGCCACGGCAATCAAGATTGCATCCTCGCCGTCTTGGTGAACGGTCACGTCGATCCTCAGGGCGTCGTCATCGCCCATACCATGACGCACGGCGTTCTCGACAATCGGCTGGATCACGAACGCCGGCACCAGCGTATCTTCCACGTCCTCGGACACATCGAACGTCGCAAGCACGCGGTCCTCGCCAAAGCGGGCCTTCTCAAAGGTAAGGTAGCGCTTGGTCTGTGCGACCTCGCGCGAGACCGGAATGAGCGATCCCGAGTTGTCGAGCGTGGCGCGATAGAACGATGAGAACTCACGAAGCAGTTCGCGGGCCCGCAGCGGGTCGGTGCGCGTAAACGATGCAATGGTGTTCAGCGTGTTGAACAGGAAGTGCGGGTTAATCTGCGCCTGCAGCGCACGCACCTCGGCACGCGCCGTGAGTTCCTTTTGTACCTCGAGCTCGTGGATGGCGAGCTGCGTGGACAAGATCTCGGCAAAGCCCGAGGCAAGCGCATACTGGGTACGGTCGACGGCGCGCGGGGTCTTGTAGTAGAACTTGAGCGTGCCGACGGTACGATCGCCCACCTTGATGGGGGCGATAATGCCGGCGGGGACTTGGTTGTGCGAACCGTCCGAGCCCACGACATCCACCATACGGTTGAACGACTGCACGATGCCATGCTCGATAACGTAGCGTGTGGCAAGCGTATGAATGGGAGAATCTGGCAGTAGCTTTTCCTCAAACTCGCCCGCGCAGGCAAGCACGTTGCTCTCATCGGTGATGGCAACGGTCATGGCACGCGTCTCGGGCAGGATACGCCGGCACACCAAAAGCGCCGATTCCTGCGTCAGGCCACCCTTAATGTCCTCGAGCATGGCCGAGGCCACCGAGAGCGTCTCCTCGGTGTACTGGGAGCGTACCGAATCGGGATTGAGCGTCAAAAAGATAAAGATGCACAGAAAGATGCACAGCAGCGCGCAGGCAATCACCGTGGCGATCGGCTCGATACCGGTCGCCAAGGCAAAAATAAAGTACACCAGCACGCAAATGGCGCAGGCAACGGCAATGATGCGAAAGATTGATATTGAACTATCGCGCTGGGCGCGGCGGTCGATCATTCGGCCCCCTCCAGGATACTGATCAGTTGTGCGTCACGCCAAAGCCCATCCATGATCTTGGGCCAAAAGCTCTGGAAACGCAGATAGCTTGCAGCGTTTTGGCGCGCATAGGCCTTTGCCTCGTCGATACCATGGCGCCAGATGCGCAGGTAGCCCTCATGCTCGCGGGTAAACACGCTGCGGACCATAGCGGTCTTGAGCACGCGGTCGTCGAGCTCGCGCGAAATCCACGGACCCGGGTAGGGCATGAGCGATGCCGCCGTAACGGGAATGAGCTCCTTTTGATGCGCGGCGAATGTCAACTTGGCCCGTTCGTAGTACCAACGGTATACATCCTGCATAAAGCGCGGCGAGCGCTTTTCGGACTCCGGCGGCAGATGGCGCACGGTCCACTCGTTATCGAACCACACGTCGTAGCCAAACATGCGCATGTTAAAGAGATAATCCAAGTCCTCGCCGCGGGTGATAAACGGGTCAAAGGCCACACGCGTAAAGGCGCGGGCGTGCAGGGCCATCAGGCCGCCGCACACGTAGTTGGAGCGCGAGATGCGGGTGCCCGAGAGCGCCTTTTTCATCCAACGGTTGAACTCGATGCGCTTGGTCCACCAACGATGGCAGATGCCCGCCTTGTCCGTGGGAGCCAGCGGCGAGCCGTCGCGATCGTAGAAATAGCCGCTCTTGACCAAGATCGGCAAGCCCTGACGCGTCTGCTGCCCCAACGCATAGGTCGCGCGCTTCATAAAGTCGGCGTCGATGACAGTCTCATCGTCATCCAAGAAGATAACCGCGTCATGCCCCAGCACAGCGGCGCAGGCTAGCCCCATATTGCGGATGGCACCGTAGCCTCGCAGGCTCACGCACTCGCCCGAACCCTTGGGCGCGATCTGAGCAACCCGGTCTGCGATGCGCGAGGCCTGGGTGTTGGTGACAACGGTGACCTTGAGCGTGGGATGCGCGTCGACAATCTCGTGCACGCGCAGCGACACATCGGCTGTGGCAGAAACGGGACAGACCACCAAAAGGATGATGCGCGGGATGTCACGTACCTGCTCAAGCGAGGCCAGGCAGCGGTCGAGTTCGGGATTGTCGGCGTTGAGTCGCGTCGAATGGTCATAGGTGCCAGGGGCGTTTGCGCAAGCGTCATCGCCCGCCCAATACGTTGGAATCACGACTGTGGCGTTCATGCCTTACCCTCCCTGCAACACAAAAACGGGACGCCGCCAAACACAGGCGACGCCCCGCGACCTAGCTGATTCCATCATACCCACTTGGGCAAATCATTGCTCGCAAGTCGCAATGTTTATTGCGGATAACCCCAAAAGAGTACCGTGGACAGGCACAATAGCCGCTCGCTCCTATGCGGCATGCTCTGCCGCCCGAGTCATGCGGGACAGGCGGACCAGCAGCATAAAGCCAACGATCAGCAGCACGCCAATGGAAAGGACGCCCAGCGACGGGTTGCCGGTCAGCGAGGTGACGACCGACACTAGGAAAGTGCCCATGACGCTTGCATAACGACCGAAGATGTCAAAGAAGCCGTAGTACTCGTTGGACTTTTCCTTGGGGATAATGCGGCCAAAGTAGCTACGGCTGAGCGCCTGCACGCCGCCCTGGAACAGGCCGACCATAATGGCAAGCACCCAGAATTCAAAGGCGGTCTTTAGGAAGAACGCGGCGAACAGCACAATGCCCATATAGGCGGCGACTGCCACCAAGATCATGTTGAGCGTGCCCACGCGTCCGGCAAGCTTGCCGTAGATGATGGCGGACGGAAAGGCCACGAACTGCGTGACGAGCAGCGCCAGGACCAACTGGGTCGAATCGATGCCCAAGGCCGATCCGTAGCTGGTTGCCATGGAAATGACCGTGTGCACACCGTCGATATAGAAGAAGAACGCGATCATGTAGACCAGCACGGTCTTGTTGTGGGCGATCTCGCGCATGGTGTGTCCGACCTCGGAGAACACACCGCCCACGATGTGGCCGATGGTGTCCTCGGGACCGCGCTCGCGACCGTACTTTTGCTTATAGGTGCGAATGAGCGGCAGGGTAAAGATGAGCCACCAGGCACCGGTGATGATAAACGACAGACGCGTTGCCAGCATGGTGGGGACACCAAGAGCGGGGCCACCCATGATGAGCGCCAGGCAGATGACGAACGGCACGGTGGAACCGATGTAGCCCCAGGCATAACCCGAGCTGGACACGGCGTCCATGCGCTCGTCGGTGGTAATGTCGGGCAGCATGGCGTCGTAGAACGTCATAGAAGAGTTAAGGCCGATGGTGCACAGCACGTACACGGTCAAAAATGCCATGGCGGACATTGGGATAGCCTGCGCCAGGCAAAGCACCAGGCCCGTGAGGAAGAAGCCCAAGAAGAACTTGATCTTGTTGCCGGCGTAGTCGGCAAGCGCGCCCAGAATGGGCATGAGCATGGCGATGACCAGCGAGGCAATCGTCTGCGCATTGCCCCAGGCGACCACCAGGTCGGCCGAGGAAGCGCCGGTATTGATGGCGTTAAAGTAAATGGGCACCACCGAGGTATTGAGCAGCACGAGGGCCGAATTGCCCACATCATACATAACCCAGTTACGCTCGAGCTTGGTGTATTTCATGGACAGGGACCCTTCGTATTCGCCCGATATGCAGTTAGCTCATCGTACCCCAATTGTCCAGAACCGCCGGTAAGGATTCGGCAAAGGGGCACGCACGAGCCCTATTCCTCGCGGTCGAACTCCTCATCGGCATTGAGCACGCGACCGCTGTAGTTGACGTGACTGGTCACGGCATCCATGTCACCGGTCTCGATAAAACGTGCGACCGTGCACTCGTAATCGACCAGCGCGCGATCAAAGACCTCGGGGAAACTCTCGTTCGAGACCTCGTCGGTAAAGGGATTCTTCCATGTCAGATGGCCCAGGTTACCGGTGCGCTCGGGCAGCTCCGTCGTCACGCGATGGGCAAGGCCGTCGAGCAGCGAGTAGTCGTGCACCAAGCCCTCAACCAGCGAGATCGCGCGCGTCTTTGCGGAGCCGGCCGGCTCAATCGCGCGGTAAAGTCGCTGCATATTGGCAACGGCAGCACCGTACTCCCCCGCCGGAATGTCAATGCCATACACGCGTCCGGCAACATAGCTCATCAGCACGCCGGCCACGCGATTGATGCGATCGGTGGTGACGATCTCGCCCGCCGGCGGGTAATCGTCGACCGTAGCGCCATCGCGTTTAAGCTGCAGCATCAGTACATCCAGGTCGCTCTCGATCACGGCATGGACCTGACTGCTCGAATCCTCAAGCTCTGAGTCGGATTCCACGATGCCAAACTGCTGCTCATAGACAAAGGGGTGGGCGTTGCGGTCGAGCACGTAATGAGACAGCAGGCCCAGCGCAAAGGCGCGACCCAAGCTGGCGTCGCGCGGCAGCAGATGCGACACGCCGTCGCGCAGGCACGCGAACTGGCGAGACATGCGCGACCGATGCATGACCTGCGCCAGCAGCGTGCAGTCGGAAACACGCGGTGTCAGAATGTGAAAGAAAAACGGGTCGGGGCCTTGGTTGCCCAAGATAAAGGCAATGCGCTCTTCATCGGACGTGATGACGCCCTGCGGAAGACGGTCGATGCTTTCCTCGCCAAACAGATGATGGGTGATAAGCGCGGGCATAATGATCCTTTCGATTTCATTCGATGCCACCCATTATGCCCACCGCGCGCCCATGCCAAACCTGCGATGGTAAACGACGGCACGCAGACCGTCTACGCAAGCCCCAAGTGTGCTTTAACCTCGGCAGCGCGACGGCGGGACACGGGCACCGTCGAGGTTACGCGATCGAGTCTGAGCTCCATAAGACCCGTGGAACCGATCTCGACATTGTGCACGTCTTCCAAATTGACCAGATAGCTGCGATGAACGCGAATAAAGCCCTCGGAGACCAAGCGACGCTCGAGCGAAGAGATCGACTCATTGATCAGGTACGTTCCCTCGGCGCAGATGGCGTTGCAAAAATCGGCGCGCGCCTCAAAGTAGCAGACGTCTGCGGCGGGAATGAACACCTTTTTGCCCCCGCGGTCCACCGTCAGACGCAAAGGCTGGCGCGGAGCGTGGATAACACGACGGGCACCCAAGGCTGCCTCGATCTTGTCGAGTGCCTTTGACAGGCGTGCGTCCTCGACCGGCTTGACGACATAGTCGACCGCATCGAGGTTATACGCATCGGCGGCAAACTCGGCAAACGCCGTCACAAACACAACCACCGGCGGCGTCTTTAGGTTCTGCAGCGTCTCGGCAAGCTCAATTCCCGAGCGGCCGGGCATCGTGATGTCCAAAAACAACACGTTGGGCTTGTTCGAGAGAATCGACTCCACGGCCTCGGTGACATTGCCCGCCTCGGCAATCTGGCCCACACGCGTATCCTTTTCCAACAGATAGCGTAGCTCAGCCCTAATGGGAGGTTCGTCATCAACCACCAAGATGTTCCAGCCTTCGGACATATGTGCTTCCCCTCTTTTTCTCTCAATCCAACCGCGTGCTACGCCGTCAACGGCGCCGGCTCATGCGGCTCGCCGTTCAGCTCGACGATGACCTGCGTTCCCACGCCCTCCTGGGACTTCACGCGCATGCCGGAATCTTCTCCGTAAAAGAAATGGATGCGCTGAAGCACGTTGAAGAGCGCCAGGCCGCAACCTCGCTTGACGGAGCCGTCGGCGGTAATGCTCTCGGGCTCCTCCAGGCGATGTTGCTCAAACAGATGCGCGCAGACTTCTTCGCTCATACCGATGCCGTCGTCCTCGACGATGATCTCCAAACCGTCATCGGTCTCGAAAGCCCTAACATGAATAGAAAGCGGCTCGGTCTCGCGCTGCGCGTGCTTGATGCAGTTTTCGAGCAACGGCTGCAAGATAAACGGCGGCACCATGCAATCGCGCACCTCAAAGTCGATATCGACCGAGACGCGCAGACGGCCGTCGCCATAACGAGCCTGCATAAGATTGATATAGCGAGTGCCCTGTTCCACCTCGTGCTCGAGCGTTGTGAGGGTATCGGAATCAGAAAGCGTCTGACGGTAGTAATTGGAAAAGTCGATCAGCAGCGACCTGGCCTTGTCCGGCTCGGTACGTACGAGCGACACGATGGTGCTGATGGTGTTAAACAGAAAATGAGGATCGACCTGCGATTGCAAGGCGCGCAGCTCCACGCGGGCCGTAAGCTCGTCCTGGCGCTCGAGCTCAAAGCTCGCAAGCTGCGTGGAAATGAGGTCGGCAAAGCCCGAGGCAAGCGCCGTCTGGCGCATATCGATGCTGCTCAGACGGGGATAATACAACTCGAGCGTGCCCACGCAATGCCCGCGCACGGTAAGCGGTGCGACAATACCGGCGCGCAGGCGCGGAAAGTAGCCACCTGTCTCGGTCGAGGCATCGCGCGAGAACACGCTTTGCTCACCGCTGTTGATCACGTTGAGCGTAGTCCGCAGCACCACCGGGGTGCCCGCGGGGCATTTTGCCGAGTCCTCGCCCCAGCTTGCCAACACCTGCTTGCCGTCGGTAAAGCAGATGGCAGAGGCGATAGTTTCGGACAGGATGATCTTAGAGGCGCCCAGGGCAGCTTCGGGCGTAAGGCCGCGCGACGTGTAGGCGAATATTTTTGAAGCGATGGCGAGCGTGCGGTCGGTTGCGCTCGATGTGAGGTCGTCGGGAACGACAAAGACGTACGAGAAGAAGAAGCACAGCATGACCAAGCCGGCAATGACGACAACGGCCGGAACGGGATTGGGATTATCGGTTAGATCCCAGATGAGCAGCAGGATAAGCAGCGGAACGACAATACCGAGCAAGATGGCTTGAACCACATGCTGAGCGGTACGAAAGACCTTGGTAGAGTTGTAGCTCTTGCCCAGAATCAGCCTATTGAGATCCACCGTCATCTCCTTCTTACCGACGCACCCCATAGCAATAAAGAGGGCCGCAAGCGACCCTCTCCATTGCATTATGCAATCAAATACTGTGTTTTACATCAAGCCATCGATGAACGGTAGCTTAGGCGCTGTACTTGTTTGCCTCGCCGAAGGTGCCGCCCTCGACAATCCAGCCGTCCTTCATGATGACGTCCATGTTGTCGGTGTTGAGCACGTGGATGTCGGCGGCGACGTCACCGTTGACGACCAGCAGGTCGGCGCACTTGCCGGCCTCGATGGAACCGGTCTCGTCCTCGATGTGGCACATCTTGGCACCGTTGAGGGTGGCGCAGGTGATGGTCTCGACCGGAGTGAAGCCGATCTTGTCGACGAACTCGTACATCTCCTCGATGGAGCAAGTGCCGTACGGGGTGACGAAGGAGAAGGAGTCGGAGCCGATCGTCATGACGACGCCGCGCTTCTTGGCCTCGCGCAGGCAGTCGTAGTTGCGCTGCAGCTCCTTCTCGACCAGGGTGCCCTCGTACTTGTCGTGCAGCTCGGGAACGTAGACGGGCGGATAGGTGGCGTACCAGGTGGGCAGGAAGGCGATCGTCGGAGTGAAGAAGGTGCCCTGCTCGGCCATGAGGTCCATGGTGCGCTCATCGATATCGAAGCCGTGAATCAGCTGCTCGCAGCCAAAGCGAACGGAATCGTAGGCAGCGGCGTGGTTGTTGTAGCAGTGGCTCCACACGGGGATGCCGACCATCTTTGCCTCTTCGACCACGGCCTGGATCTCCTCGGAGCAGTAGTGCTGGTCGCGGCCGGAGTCCCAGCGCCAGATGCCGCCACCGGTAGCCCAGATCTTGATGGCATCGGGGTTCTCGCGCAGGCGACGGCGGACGGCCTTGCGCAGATCCCAAGGACCGTCGACCTGATCGCCCCAGGGGTGCGATTCCTTGTTGAGCTCCTGGCTGCAGTGGTGGGAGTCGCCGTGGCCGGCAACGCGGCAGAAGCCAAGGCCGGTGGCCAGAACGCGCGGGCCCTTGAAGACGCCCTTGTCGATGCAGTCACGGATCTGGATACCAAAGCGGCCGATCTCGCAGACGGTGGTGAGGCCGTGGGTGAGGCAGTCGTAGGCCTGCTTGACGGCGACGGCCTGCTTCTCGAGGAGCGGCTGCATGACCCAGTCGGTGTCATCGTCGGTCAAGTTGCCCGAGAAGTGCAGGTGGGTGTCGATCAGGCCGGGAAGGACGGTCTTGCCGGCGGCGTCGATGACCTCAACGCCCTCGGGAAGGTCCTGCATGGCGCCGGCGTACTCGATCTTGCCGTTGTCGTCGACGAGAACGAGGGAGTTCTCGACCGGCCCGGCACCGGTACCGTCGATGAGCTTGCCGCCAACGATTGCATACTTAGTGGACATGGTTCCTCCTTATGGATCCATATAGTGGGCGAGGCCGCGTTGGGTTAAGGCCTCACAAAGCTACCCAAGTGGTGCCGGGTTCGGTGCGCGGAAGAGAGGGTCCCGCGCACCTGATCCGCCCCGGCTCGGCGTTACTTTTTGCGGGAATTGGTGAAGGCCATGAGAGCCAGGCCGACGGCCAGCCAGCCGATCACGATGCTCCACTCCACCATGTTGAGGGAGGCGGGAGAGAACGGAATCACGAGCAGGCCGATGATGATGGCGCAGGCAGCGATAGCGAGGCCGATGCCAAACTTGCCGCCGGGCACCTCGTAGGGACGAGGCAGGTCGGGCTCGGTGAAGCGCATGCGCAGGCAAGCGAGGGCGACCATGCCGCAGGAGAAGATGAAGGCGAGAGCCGACACGTTGGTCAGAGGGATGAGCATGTTCTTGCCCAGGAACGGACCGACGACGGTGATGGCGCCCAGAACGACGCAGGCGAGCTTGGGAGCGCCGGACTTGGGGTCGACCTCGGCGAACTGCTCGGGCAGCTGGCCCTTGCGGCCCATGGCGAGCATGATGCGGCTCGTGGCGCCGTAGAAGGAATTCATCGGGCCCATGGGTCCAAGCGTGGCGATGACGAGCATGGCCAGGTACAGGAGCATGTTGATGCCCTTGAGGCAGGCGAGCGCGGGAACCGGGCTCTTAACAAACTCATGCCAGTCGAGGATGGTGCCGAACGAGTAGATGCAGACCATGTAGAAGCCGCCGGCGGCCAGCAGAGCCAAGGAGATGATCTTGCCGAACTTGTTCCAGTTGAGGCCCTCGGCTGCTTCCTCAGCCTGCTGAGGAATGGTGTCGAAGCCGGCGTAGAAGAACGGGGTCAGAACCAGGACCGACACGATGCCGGCAAACAGGCTGGAGCTCTCGGTAGCGGCCTTGCCGCCGCCAGCGCCGGCGACCTGGGAGAACACGGGCATGGCGTTGTCCGGCGAGCCGGTGAACAGCGAGACGCCCATGGCGAGCAGCATGCCGCAGAGCAGAGCCTTGGTCAGGAAGGCCTGAAGCTTGGCGGCCGAGCTGGCACCACGGAAGTTGAGGAAGATGACGTAAACTGCAAAGCCGAGCGCGATCAGCGTCGGGAACAGGTAAACGTCGGCCCCCAGGATGGTGTAGAGCTTGACGGCGCGCAGCCACTCAAGGCCGGGCAGGCTACCGAACATCTCGGACACGAGAGTCGAAATGGCAATGGCCTCCCACGGGCACAGGATGCCGTTGCCCAGGGCCAAAAGCCATCCGGTGATGTAGCTCAGCGTACGGCCAAAGCTACGATCGACATACTCGACGATGCCGCCCGAGATGGGGATAGCGGCCGTGAGCTCACCGAAAACAGCTCCGACGGGCACGAGGAAGATTGCACCCAAGAGGAATGCGATCATAGCGGGAACGGGACCGCCGCCCACGACCATCCAGTCGCCGACCTGCAGAACCCAACCGGTACCGATGATGGCACCGAAACCGATGGTGAAGAAGTTCCAGAGCGAGAGCGTTTTCTTCATGCCGCCGTTATCCTCGACTGCAACCTCTGCGTTCTTGTCCGCCATTGTTCCCCTCCTTTCCTTTTTGACGCCCCTTGACGTCACCCCTTGCGCGGTCTGTTTTGCCGCGCGCTTTTATTTCGTGGCTTTAAGATACGGCCTTGGCACAGCAGCGCCGCTTGTAGCTCGACCGAAGGCAGAACTGCAAAACGAGCGGCGCCGTTTTTGGGACGAACGGCGGGAGACGTCATTCGTCTTGGACGTTTTCATCTTGTCTGCTTTTGAAGACCTGTTGCCGTGACGCTTGGCGCGCGGCGCGGCAACGTTCATACCATTTGTCAGGCTTTTGGCGCACATACCCATGTGTCGTGCATCTTTTTATGTAGGATAGACAAGTTACATATGAGACAAGGTGATTCGAATGGCATACGGATACAATGACGGCGACCAACGGCCACAAAGCGTGCGCCTTGCCGGCCGCACCACGCCAACGCCCAGAAGCACCTCCGACAACGACAACCCGCAGCGCCCCCAAGAGCAGCCCGGGGCTTCTTCGCGGCAGCAAAGCCGTACCGTGCAGCAGTCAGACCGCGTGAGTACGAGCACACGCCAACGTCAGACCGACACATCGCAGCCACGCCGCTACGATCGCCGTAAGACCGACTACTACGTTAAGCGCTCCTTTTCGCGACCTCAACGCGATCGCGGCAATTCCGCCCCTCACCCCGCGTCGCACACCACAAGCCACGCGCTTCCGGCCCGCCGCCTACGCCTTGCGCTTTGCTCCATCGCCGCCTGCCTCGTCTTTGTGTTTTTGGGATCCTGCATCTCCCACGGATCAGCCGGTCTTGAGCCCACTGCCGAGGACAAGCTGCTTAAAGCTCCCGTCACGCCCGGTTACTCCTTTGCGTTCTCGACCCCACGCTCGCAATGGCAGGCCGGCGCCATGCCCCACATCTACCAAATTGACCCCGCATGGTCGGAGCTTCCCTATGCCGGTGGCACTATTCGCGAAAACGCCTGCGGTCCCACTTGCCTCACCATGGTCTATATCTTTAAGACCGGCCACACCGATAAGACGCCGGTCGATATATGCGCACTGGCCGAAGCCGGCAACTACGCCCCCACTGGTGCCACCGAGTGGTCGTTTATGACAGGCGGTGCGTGGCAGCTGGGGCTCAACGGAACACAGCTCTATAACGATCGCGAATCGATTACCCAAGCACTTCGCTCGGGTGCGCCCGTCATCGCCGCAGTGCGCCCCGGTACGTTTACCAACGTAGGCCACTACATCGTGCTCTACGGCATCGACGATGCCAACCAGATTGGCGTCTACGACCCCAACTCGGCCAGCCGCAGCGCCCGCCGCTGGGGCGTCGTAGAGGTCCTCAACGAAGTCGAAGCCATGTGGGCCTACTACTAGTCATTGGGGACAGACTTAAATGAGTGGTCATTAGGGACGCTCTTGTTTGACTAGTCATTTAAGAACGTCCCTAATGACTAGGTGAATAGCAAAAGCCCCGCAGCCGGAGCGGGCTGCGGGGCTCATGAAGAGAGGCTAGTTTGTAGGCGCTTTGCCTGGCGCCCACGAGAGAGGCAACAGAGTAGAGACTACTCGTGGATGCGGGTACCGGAGAGACCGGCCATGGTCTCAGCAGCCTTGTCCAGAGCGCCGATGATGCAGGTGCGGCCCTTGCGGGAACGGGCGAACTTGATGGCAGCGCGGACCTTGGGCTCCATGGAACCCTTGCCGAACTGGCCCTCGTCGGCCAGGCGCTCGGCCTCGTCGGCGGTGAGGTCCTCGAGCTCCTCCTGGTTGGGCTTGCCAAAGTTGATGGCGACATGCTCAACGGCGGTCAGCAGGAACAGGACGTCGGCGTCGCAGTCCTCGGCCAGCAGCTCGCCGCCCAGGTCCTTGTCGATGACGGCGGGAACGCCCTTGTAGCAGCCCTTGTTCTCGTAGTCGCGGACAACGGGGATGCCGCCGCCACCGCAGGCGATGACGATGAACTCGTTGTCGAGCAGGTTGAGGATGGAGTCGGCCTCGACGATCTTCTTGGGATCGGGGGAAGCGACGACGCGACGCCAGCCGCGGCCGGAATCCTCGACGAAGACCTTGGAGGGATCCTCGGCCATGAACTCCTTGGCCTGCTCCTCGGTATAGAAGGGACCGATCGGCTTGGTCGGGTTCTTGAACGCGGGATCATCCGGGTCGCACTCGATCTGGGTGACGACGGTGGCGGCGTGCCAACGCTTATAGCGCTTGTGCATCTCGCGGCCGATGCCCTGCTGCAGGTGATAGCCGATGTAGCCCTGGGACATGGCGCCGCACTCGGGCAGCGGCATCTCGGGGGTACCGATGGCATCGTGAGCAGCGGCGAAGGCGTTCTGGATCATGCCGACCTGCGGGCCGTTGCCGTGGGTGATGATGATCTCGTTGCCCTGCTCGATGAGGCCGAGGAGGGCATGGGCGGTGTTGCTCACGGCCTCGATCTGCTCGACGGGGTTGTTGCCGAGGGCGTTGCCGCCAAGGGCGACGACAATACGATCGGGCTTGCCAAGAGGCTTAGACATTGCTGGAATCCTTTCTGTAAAAGGCCTACAACCCATTAATAACCCGCGTCCGTGCGATACGCGAGTTTATTAAGGTTTATATTCTCTTTATCGCTCATTTTATTCATTTTGAAAATAGCGGAACGGTGAACGGTCGTTTTTATCCGCTCAGCGTACAGAACCCCAGCTCAAGCATATCTACGCCATTTACGTGCAACTTTATTTTAATAGAGCAGGGATTAGACCAGATTATGCAAACTATATCTCTGCTAAACACAAAACGGACAGCGCAATATCTTACTCGCACTATACGAGATTCTATGCACATATAAGTCGAGTATGCACCCCTGCAAAAACAAGGAGCTTTTCATCCAACAAAAGGAATAAAGAAGAGCTCCGAAAAAGCGGCAACGGCCAAGTCCCCCATCCATCCCCAAAGTGGCGCGAGGTTTCGCGGCAAAGCCGCGAAACAGCGAAGGGGACGGAATACCCGACCAACTACGTCCTTCATCCGCCCACACAATCCAAGGACGTAGTCGTAGCAGGATCTGAGGGCTGACCTTCGCGGACACTCCGCAGGACGAAAGAACCCCCGCCGCACGTAGTGCGCAGCGGGGGTTCTTTCATGTCCGAGGACGTCCGCGAAGGTCAGCCCTCAGATCCTGCGGTGGGAGACCTAGGCCTCGTTGTACACCGTCTTGAGCTTCAGCAGGTGAGCGTAGCGGTCCATAGCGGCCTGCTCGTTCTCCTTGAAGAGCTCCTCGGCGCGCTCGGGGAAGGAACGCGTCAGCGAAGCGTAACGGGCCTCGTTCATCAGGAACTCCTGATAACCGCCCGCGGGCTCCTTGGAATCGAGCGAGAACTTCTTGCCGGCAGCAGCCTCGGGGTTGAAGCGGAAGAGGTTCCAGTAACCGCACTCGACAGCCTTCTTCATCTCGGCCTGGCAGTTCTGCATGCCACCCTTCTTGATGGAGTGCATCTCGCAGGGGCTGTAGCCGATGATGAGGGACGGGCCGTCGTAGGCCTCGGCCTCGTGGATGGCCTTGAGGGTCTGAGCCGGGTTGGCGCCCATGGCGACCTGCGCCACGTAGACGTAGCCGTAGCTCATGGCGATCTCGGCCAGGGACTTCTTCTTGGTCACCTTACCGGCAGCGGCGAACTGAGCGACCTGGCCCAGGTTCGAGGCCTTGGAGGCCTGACCGCCGGTGTTGGAGTAGACCTCGGTGTCGAAGACGAAGACGTTGACGTTGTGGCCGGAAGCCAGGACGTGGTCCAGGCCACCGAAGCCGATGTCGTAGGCCCAGCCGTCGCCGCCGAAGATCCAGAAGGACTTCTTGGTGAGGTAAGCCTTGTCGGCGAGGATCGCCTTGGAAGCGTCGCAGCCGCACTTCTCGAGCTCGGCAACGTAGGCAGCGGCAGCGGTCTTGGAGGCCTCGGCGTCGTTGACGGAGTCGATCCAATCCTGACCGGCAGCCTTGAGCTCATCGGACGGACCATCGGCAGCGATGATGTCCTGGGTAGCGGCGATCAGCTTGTGCTGAACGGCCTCATAGCCGACAGCCATGCCCAGACCGTGCTCGGCATTGTCCTCGAACAGGGAGTTGTTCCACGCCGGGCCGTGACCGTCCTTGTCCTTGCAGTAAGGAGCGGTGGCAGCGGGGTTGCCCCAAATGGAGGAGCAGCCGGTGGCGTTGGAGATGAACATGCGGTCGCCGGCGACCTGGGTCACCAGACGTGCATAGGCGGTCTCGGCGCAGCCGGCGCAGGAGCCGGAGAACTCCAGGTAGGGCTGCTTAAACTGGCTGCCCTTGACGTTGGCCGCGATGAGCTCCTTCTTCTCGGAGACGTTCTCGACCATATAGTCCCAAACGGGCTGCTGATCCATCTCCTGCTCGGTGGGAACCATCTCGAGGGCGCCCTTGGGGCAGACCTTGACGCAGTTGGTGCAGCCCATGCAGTCGAGCGGGGACACGGCCATGGTGAACTTCATGCCCTTGGCCTTGGGGCCCATGGCGTCGAGCGTGCGGGTAGCCTCGGGCGCGGCGGCAGCCTCGTCCTCGGTCATCGCGAACGGACGGATGGTGGCATGCGGGCACACATAGGCGCACTGGTTGCACTGGATGCACTTGGTCTCGTCCCAGTGAGGAACGACCACGGCGACGCCGCGCTTCTCGTATGCGGAGGCGCCCAGCTCAAACTGGCCGTCGGCACAATCGACGAAGGCGGAAACGGGCAGGCTGTCGCCATCCATGCGATCGATGGGCTCGAGCAGGTTCTTGACCTGCTGGGCGATGGCGGACTTGGTCTCCTCGGAGAGCTCGACGGGAGCGGCGTCCTCGGCGGTAGCCCAGTCGGCCGGAACCTCGAACTTACGGAAGGCGGTAGCGCCGGCATCGATGGCCTTGTGGTTGGCATCGACGATGGCCTGGCCCTTCTTCATGTAGGACTTGGTGGCCGCGTCCTTCATGTACTGCAGGGCGTCCTCGGCGGGCAGAACCTTGGCCAGCGCGAAGAAGGCGGACTGAAGCACCGTGTTGGTGCGCTTGCCCATGCCGACCTTGGCGGCCAGGTCGATAGCGTCGATCAGGTAGACGTTGACGTTGTTGTTCGCGATATAGCGCTTGGCCACGGCGGGCATGTGCTCGGCGAACTCCTCGTCGCTCCACTGGCAGTTGACCAGGAAGGTGCCGCCCGGCTTGACGTCGCGGACCATCTTGAAGCCCTTGACGATGTAGCTGGGGTTGTGGCAGGCGACAAAGTCGGCCTTGGTCACGTAGTACGGCGAGCGGATCGGGGAATCACCAAAGCGCAGGTGCGAGACGGTGACTCCGCCGGTCTTCTTGGAGTCGTACTGGAAGTAGGCCTGGACGTACTTGTCGGTGTGGTCGCCGATAATCTTGATCGAGTTCTTGTTGGCGCCGACGGTACCGTCGCCACCCAGACCCCAGAACTTGCACTCGATGGTGCCGGGGGCTGCGGTGTTGGGCGCATCCTCGGCCTCGGGCAGGCTCAGGTTGGTCACGTCATCGACGATGCCGATGGTGAACTCGCGCTTGGGCTCGTCCTTCTTGAGCTCCTCGAAGACAGCGAACGCGGACGCGGGAGGCGTGTCCTTGCTGCCCAGGCCGTAACGGCCGCCGACGACCTTGATGCCCGTCTTGCCGGCCTCGTAGAGAGCGGAGACAACGTCCTGGTAGAGCGGCTCGCCGATGGAACCCGGCTCCTTGGTGCGGTCCATGACGGCAATCTTCTTGACGGTCTCGGGGAGAACGTCGACGAAGTGCTTGATGGAGAACGGACGGAACAGGCGAACCTTGACCAGGCCGACCTTCTCGCCGTGAGCGTTGAGGTAGTCGATGACTTCCTCGAGCACGTCGCAGAAGGAGCCCATGCACACGACGACGCGATCAGCATCGGGAGCGCCGTAGTAGTTGAACAGGCCGTAATCGGTGCCGAGCTTCTCGTTGATCTTCTTCATGTAGCCCTCGACGACGGCGGGAAGCTCGTCGTAGACCTTGTTGCAGGCCTCGCGGTTCTGGAAGAAGATGTCGCCGTTCTCGTGGCTGCCGCGGGTATGCGGGTGCTCAGGGTTGAGCGCGTGATCGCGGAAAGCCTGGACGGCGTCCATATCGCACATCTCGGCCAGATCCTTGTAGTCCCACATGGCGACCTTCTGGATCTCGTGGCTGGTGCGGAAGCCGTCGAAGAAGTTAAGGAACGGGGTCTTACCCTCGATGGCGGCAAGGTGAGCCACCGGCGAGAGGTCCATGACCTCCTGGACGTTGCCCTCGGCGAGCATGGCGAAACCGGTCTGGCGGCAGGCCATGACGTCGGAGTGATCGCCAAAGATGTTCAGGGCGTGGGAAGCAACGCAACGCGCGGAGACGTGGAAAACGCCCGGGAGCTGCTCGCCCGCAATCTTGTACATGTTCGGGATCATCAGGAGCAGACCCTGAGAAGCCGTGTAGGTGGTGGTCAGAGCACCGGCGCCCAGCGAACCGTGAACGGTACCGGCTGCACCTGCCTCGGACTCCATCTCGACGACCTTGACCGGGGTGCCGAAGATGTTCTTGCGACCCTGGGCCGCCCACTGGTCGACATGGTCGGCCATCGGGCTGGACGGCGTAATGGGATAGATTCCCGCTACCTCGGTGTACGCATACGAAACATATGCGGCCGCCTCGTTGCCGTCCATAGACTTAAACTTACGCGCCATATACCCCTCTCCTCTCATATAGGTATACAGGCCCCGGCGATCGCCGGGATGTTGGCGTGATGGGATTTTCGTTGTTGCTTCCAATCATCTGGCAGGCAGGCTCAGCAGCAGGTACGTGGCGTGGAGAGAAGACATGCCGAGGCGAGGGCCAGCTGATGCGCCCCACAGACCCGACCGCCCGTCTTGCACATGACCGAGCGCCGCAAAGGCCGCATGCCGGATGCTCCCGGGCACGCCCCGGCGATGGGAAGCGCCCGCAACGGAAATCCGCATGCGGGTTTATTGTACCCCGCCGTCAAGTGTAATTTCGGCAAATATAGGCGGGCGGTAAAGGTTTACCTCGGGTGACTGCCGGGAGCAAAATGATCCCTTGGGGACGGAGGGACCATTTGGCAGGACTGGCTAGAGGGCACCGAAGAGAATGGCGTAGGTAGTGGATTCGCCGAGCTTGAGTTCGTCGCCGGGATTGAGTTGGGCGGAACGGCCGGGCTCGACCTGAATGCAGACGCGCGTGGCCCCGTTTACCACCACGGTTCCGTTGGTGGACGACAAGTCCTCGACGTGCCAGATATTTTGAGCATCGCACCAGATATGGGCATGGCGGGCCGAGACATCGTCGCCGACGTCGGTAATATCGCCCTCACCAGTGGCCAGTGCGCCAATCTCAACACCCTGCTCGCTCGGCTGAATCCAGCGCGGGGCGCTCACGACAAAACTGTTTTGCACGCGCAGCAAGCCCAAGGGGTGCCCCGGGGCGGGTTCGCGTTCGCCCGCGGTCATCGACATGCCAAGCGAACGCGGCGTGGATGTTCCTCCGCCACAGGTCGCGTGCGCGTAGTCGATGGCATAGTTCACCGAGGACCGCACATCCGCCGAACAACCGACAGCGACAAACAGCACCAGCACGGCCTCGGCGCGCTCGGCGGGCATGAGTTCCGCCGCCTGGGACAGGCGATCGAGCGCGTTGCGATAGAGATTCGTGTCCTGGTGGCACTCTTCGAGCGCGCGTACCATCGGTTCACCTGCAGGACCGCACACCATATTGATCACAGCCGTGGAGTCCATGGGATTTCGCTGGCGCAGGGCCAGTTGCGACATAATACGCGCAGCCGAGGTACCGTATTCGGCAAAGTAGCGCTGCTGAAGCGTGCCGACCGGCGCGCGAACGATAAAGCGGGAAACCCAAGAGCGATCGGCGGCTCGGCTCTGCGGGCTGCGGCCGTCGGCGAGCGGACGGGACGAAAGCACCAAGCCGCACAGCTCGATATGGCTCAGATGCGCCGCGCGCTTAAAGATGTCAAACATGGCCCCGCATGGGGTGAGCTCAACTTGAGATGCCATGACCTAGGCCTCCTTGGTCGTAGAAATAGAATCGGACGATACTTCGACAGGTCCGCCAAAAGTACGGGCAGCTGCGGCTCCACCGGCAAGCGGAGCCGCCATCTGGGCTTTTGTGCGTCGCGGTGCCGAAACGGGAAGTTCAAAGGCAAAGCCCATCGCAAGCAAAAACCACGTAAGCGTATAGGTTGCAACCAGAGCGGCAACAAGGCCGCCCATCATGGCGCGTTGGGAAAATACGCTACATGCAGCCACAACCAGCACCGGAACCTCGCAGGCAGAAAGCGCAAGCACGCCCTGCAGGAACCCCGAGCGCCGATCGCGCGCAAGTGCCCCCGCGGCAACGCCGGCTATGCCTGGCAGCGCCAACGCCAGTGCGGCAATAATACCCGGTAGCGACCCAGACCACACGAGCGATCCCAAAGTCGCCGTCACGCGAGCGCCCGACGCCAGCAGCGCGGCCGAAACCACGACCACAGCCCAAACCACGCCACAGACGACCGTCGCGCCGACCATCAGCGCGCGACGAACCGCACGGCCAGACGCATCCATGGGGCACGGCGTGAGCGGCTCGCCGCGGAGCGAACGACCGACATTTTGCGCATAGTGGTCACAAAACGCCGAGAGCGCCGCCTCGACCGCCGCCGGCTCGGGACGATCTTTTTGATGGCTGGACAGACAGGCCATCACCACGTCGAACAGCTGGGCATCGACAAACGCCAGCGCATCGCGTAGCTCTTCGGAATCCGGCTCAAGCCCTAGCTGCTGGGCCTGCTCGGCCGCGGCGAGCGCCACATCGGGCTCACGACGAAGCAGCTGAGTCAAATCACAACCGGGCGCATGGGCACCAATGGGATAGTCGGGCCGCGTGTCCATCTTGAGACGGTAGGGGCTCGCGATGTCGCGCGTCTTTTTGCGCGAACCCGAGGTGCCCGAAGTGCTCGGCGCGGCTTCGTATGGCGCGACGCCGGCAATGAGCTCGTAAACCGTGCTTGCCGCGGCATAGACGTCGATCGCCGGCGACATACGCAAAGCGCGCAGATCGGGAATATCGTCGGTGAGCATCTCGGGCGGGGCATAGGCAACCGTCGCGCGACGCAGCGTGGCATAGCGCTCGGTAAAGGATGCCTTGCCGCCGGTACCGGCCACGGCCGACGCAGGCTCAAGCGCCAGCGACGAGCCAAAGTCGATCAGGCACAGGTCAAAGGTGCCCTCGGCAAGCTGCCGGTCAAGCGGTAGACGCGCCGTGCGCACCATAATATTAGCGGGCGAGATATCGCGATGGACAAAGCCCTCACCCACCAGGCTCATACGGCAGAGCAGATCAAACAGGTCGCGACCCAGACGCGCCGCCACAAGCGGCGACAGGCGTCCGGCATCGTCCACGGCGAGTCGCGAACGCAAGCGGGCAAGCGTCTCGCCCTCGACCCATTCCATGACAATTGCAGGCACACCGTCGACCTCGCCCCAGCCATAGAGGCGGGGAAAGCCCTTAAGGCCCGAAAGGGCGCGATGGCATTCGTATTCCTCGCGAAACGCCGCCTTGAACTTGGCGACCAGCGCCTCGTGAGCGGCATCGTCGTCAAACTCATCGCGCGTCGGCAAGATGAGCTGCTTGAGTGCCACGGCCTCGCCTTGGGCGTTGACGGCACGCGTCACGCGGCCGATACCGCCACGGCGCATGGTGGCATCGTCGGCAAACAGCATCGTAAAACGACGCAGATAGGCAGGCAGTTCGTCCTGACCGAGCGCAATGGCCGGCTCAAACCCGTCGACACGCGCCAGGCGCAGGCCGACCATGGGATCGCGACCGAGCGATTGTGGTGTGGTGGATGCAAGATCGGTCATCATAGGGCAAGCGCCGCCACGTTATTGTTGAAGTTACCGAGCGCGACGTCATCATCGCCGTAATGGCCGACCCATTGACATAGGTTGGTGTAACAGCCCCACAGATTGGCATACTGCTGATACCACTTTGACCGGGGCGAGAATGTCTGACGACCGAACTCGGCTCGAATGACAAACATCTCCCCGACCAGGCTGTCGCACGGTCTGGGATCTCCCGTAGAGTTATAGGTCGAGACCACGTCATTGGCACGAGAAACATAGCCGTCGAGCATGTTGTACTTGGTCACAAGCCAACTGTGAATGCTCTCTTCTTCAGCAGCGGAAAGGCCACCGGAGTTTGCATCGTTGTCAGTGTTGCCGCCCGTCGAGCCGCCGTTTCCAGACCCTCCGGTAGAGGAACCCGACCCAGAGCCGCCGCCCGAACTCGATGAATCCGAGCTACCGGGCTTGCCTGTCTGCTGGGCGTCCTGCCCCTTCTGCTGCTCGACCTTATTCACCGTTGCCGCCACGCTATTGTTGGACAACCGATCGATGATCTTGGTGTTGGTGAGCACGATGGTTTTGCCATTGGCAAGCGTGACTTCGTTGTCCGGGACCTCGGCGCCGTCCGCATCGTCGGTGCCAAACACAATATGCCCGACCACACTTGCCCAAGCATATCCAGTCGTGGTGCCCAGATCACTTTTGACCTCATGCCCCACGCGCGGTTCGCGTGCGGCATGCGCCTGTATCATGGACGGCACGGTCATGCCATAGGCAGAAACGCCAGCTATGACCAGCACCAACGAGCACGATAGCAGTGCGTACGCCCGCGGAGCCAAGCCCAGTCGGCATCGCATGCGCACCGCGGCGCCGCGCTTTGTCTGAGTGCCACCGGGCCGCATGCGTTCTCCTCCAACAAAAACACGCCGCTCGGGAGCGGCTCATTCATTCGAATCCATATTTGAGTGTATCAGCGAACCCAAAAGGTTGCGCAACGAATGAGCAAATTAAGGATGCGAGTGGAAGCATCCATGCGATAAGCGGATACAAAGCATCTTTGTTGCACAACAAACTTACAGTCGCACAGGGAAATTATGACTACCCCGTGCGTCGCGAGGAAAACATACGGCAGGAGCAGGCTCGCCACCTAAATCGCGCGACGGGCCTCGATGGCGCGGCCAAGCGTAAGCTCGTCGGCATACTCCAGGTCGCCGCCCACGGGAAGGCCGCTTGCCAGACGCGACACCTCGACGCCCAACGGCTTGATAGTGCGGGCCAAGTAGCTCGCCGTGGTCTCGCCCTCGATGTTGGGGTTGGTGGCAATGATGACCTCATGGATATCCTCGTGGCCCAGACGCGCCAGCAGCTCGCGGATGTGCAACTGCTCGGGACCAATCTTGTCCATGGGACTGATCACGCCGCCCAATACGTGGTAGAGACCGTGGTAGCTGCCCGTGCGCTCGATCGCCTGGACGTCGCGCGGCTCGCCCACAACGCAAATGCGAGTGGTATCGCGCATCGGGTCCTGGCAGATGGAGCACTCGTCGGCCGTGGCGTAGTTAAAGCAGCGGCTGCAAAAGTGGACCTCCTGCTTGACCTCCAGGATGGCCTCGGCCAGGCGGCGGGCCTCCTCGGCATCGGCCTCGAGCAGGTAATAGGCGATGCGCTGGGCCGACTTGGGACCAATGCCCGGCAGACGGCCCAGTTCATCGAGCAGTTTTTGCAGACTGTGATTTGCACTCATTTATATGTGTGTCTTAGAACGGCATGCCCGGGATGTTGAGGCCGCCGGTGATGGCGCCCATCTGCTTGTTGGCGAGCTCGTTGACGCCGCGGACGGCCTCGTTGACGGCAGCCATGATCATATCCTGCAGCATATCGACGTCCTCGGGATCGAGCGCATCGGGATCGATGGTGAGGTTGACGAGCTCCATCTCGCCGTTAACGGTCACCTTGACCATGCCGCCGCCGGCAGAGGCGTCGACGGTCTGGGACTTGAGGTTCTCCTGCGCGGCGGCAAGCTGCTCCTGCATCTTGCGAGCCTGCTTCATCATCTGCTGCATGTTCATACCGGCCATGATGGCTCCTTTACGTGCGGCCGCACGCCGAGCTGCAAGGGCAGCCGGAGCACGGCGGGACTTTCAAACTCAAAAATCGTACCACGGCGCGCGGCGAGAGAGCGGGTCGGACGTGTTACCTCAGTCGATATACATGTCCTCCAATACAAACCGCACTCAAAGATTATGCAAGGTCGAATTATGCAAGGTTGCATAATATCGCACACTCAATCTAGTAGAGCCGAATCCGGCATTTCATGTGCGCCACTAAATAGCTAAATGCCGAACCGCTGCTCGAGGCGGCGCACATGGCGGCAGGGTATAATTTGATTGCCATAGATAGTAATTTGGAGGTGCCCCATGAATGCCCCCAACGCGCTCCAAAACATCCGCTCAAAACACCCCGTTGCATATGTGGTTCTCTATCTCTTTGTCGGCTGGGCATTGCTGGTTGTCATCACCCATGCCATAGCTTTTGGAGCAGAACTGCTGATAGCCAGCTCGGACCAGCCCGTCGTCAAATGGGAGACGACCGATGAGTGCACCGACGGAACCCGAACCGTCTACTACAACAGCCCGTCCCTCTATCAAGAGTTCAAGGTCAAGATAAAGGACTTCAAGATTGTCGATGCCGAGCTAGGCGTTTATTTGGCAATCGGAGCAACCATTAACGCCGAGCAAGTCGAGTACACGGACAGCCATGCGACGTATCGTATCGACCTCAGCATCCTAGGCCGACCGTCACGCACCTGTCTGCTCAAATGCGATATACGCGGCACCACGTTGCACATGTCCGAAATACAGATGCGCCCGGGCAAAGAGATCTCTTCTTGAGCAGCATACCCGCCCGCACGGTTACTCCACCGGTTTGAAGATGGTGGACTGGCCGAAGACGCTGCGGATGAGGGCTTTGGCCTCGTCCTCGGTCTGCGGGATGCTCGGGGCTGCACCCTGATGGCCGAAGGGGCTGCCCGCACCGGGGTTGGACTCCCAGGGAGCTGCAGGAGCGCCCTCCTCTTTGGGGGCAGTTGCAGCGGACTTGGGCGCGGACGCCGCACCCGGCACGTCGAACGGAGGCAGATCGTCCCCGCTCGCATCGACAGCGAAGCCGCCGACCATAGCGTCGTCGTAGGGCACCTGCTCGGATTCCCACGGCGCGGACTGCGCGACAGGCTGAGCCTTGGGGGCAGCCGAGCGCTCGGGCGCACGAGGTGCGGGCTCGGTCGGGAGCTTACCCGTGGCAGGAGCGCCGGCGGGGTTGTCGGAGCGTAGCCAGGGGGCTTTGCCCAGGTCAGACGACTTGGGCGCGGGCGAGACGGGCTTGGGCGCGGGTGTCGGAGCAGCCGGTTTGGGCGCCGCGGGCTTAGGCGCCGACGGGGTCGATGCCGCTACCGGTGCCGTTTGCTGCTGCGACGCGCTGGCGCTCGAGAATGCAGGGGCCGCCGAGAACACGGGTTGCGGGTCCGCAGATGCCGCAGCCCGTGCAGATGGAGAATGCTCCTCATGTTGAGGAGCCGGCGTGCCACCCCCATCCAGGACATAGTCGACGGTGCGACGACCGAAAACCGCGCAGACCGTCGGCAGGACCACCGACTGCGTATCGGCGCGACCGAGCATCTTAATGGCAAAAGTCGAACCCGCGGGGAACGAGACCGTGAGCTTGGATCCGTCGTCGGCCGTGGCGCGGGCGTTGAGCAAAAGCCCTGCGTAGGAAGCCTGACGCGCCTTGACGCGCTCGACAACCTCGGCCCATTTGCGCTGCAGCTCTCCGGCATCCTCGACCGCGGGCGTCTCGGCAGCACCGGCGGCGGCAACCTGGGCGGCATTGTTGGACTGGGGCTTAGGTGCCGGAGCGGTGGCAGGCGCGGGGGCCGCAACGGGCTGAGGCGCAGGCGCTGCAGGCTTGGAGGCTGACACGGACGCAGAACGGGGCGCAGGCTGGGCAGTCGGAACAGCAGCTCCGCGGTCCCAAGGCATGCCACCCTGGCGCGCGGACGTAGCAGCAGGGGCAGCGGATGCCGCCGGAGCGGCAGCACGGGCGCCCGAAATGAGCGTCGGCTGTTGGGCAGCAGCGGGTACGGATGCTGCAGGCGCGGCGGCCTGAGCAGCGGCCACGCTCGCCGGCACGGCGCCGTTGGCAACCATGGCCTCCAGACGTGCCACGCGCTCGGCCAATGCCTCAATCGTTAAATCAGCCTCGGGACGTGCCAGACGCGTGCAGGCAATCTCAAGCACCAGGCGCACGTCGCTCGCGCCCCTCATCTCCAGCGCGGCATCGTCGAGCACCGTCAGCACACGGGCCAGGCGGTCGGCAGGATGCTCGCCAAAGGCAGCGGCCTCGGCAGCAAGCGCCTCGGCCTGCTCGGAGCCGCCCTCAAACAGCTCGGCACGGGCACCGGCAACGCAGGCAACGTACACGTCACGCACATGCGCCACCAGGTCGCGCGTCAGCTCCAGCAGGTCGTTTCCTTCCTCGACCTGCGCACGGATCAGTCCATATAGCTCGGCAACATCGCGATCGGCAATGGCGCGGGCAAACTCGCCCAGGATCTGGTCCGAAACCTCGCCCAAAAGCGAGCGGGCATCGTCCGCATGCACGGCGCCGTTGCCAAAAACGCTCAGCTGCTCCAGCGTGGACAACGCGTCGCGCATGCCGCCCTTGGCATGGCGTGCCACGATAGCCAGCGCCTCGTCGTCGTAATCGAAGCCCTCCTGCTCGCACACGTATGCCAGGCGATGCTCAATATCCTCGTTGCCGATACGATGGAAATCGAAGCGCTGGCAGCGCGAGAGGATGGTCTCCAGAATCTTTTGCGGGTCGGTGGTGCACAGCACAAAGATCACGTGTGCCGGCGGCTCCTCAAGCGTCTTGAGCAGCGCGTTGAACGCCGCCGTCGTGAGCATGTGGACCTCGTCGATGATATAAATCTTGTACTTGCCGCGCACCGGGGCAAAGTTGACGGAGTTGATGATCTCCTCGCGCACGTTGTCCACGCCAGTACGGCTTGCGGCATCGAGCTCGTAGACATCCGGGTGGTTGCCCTCGGCGATGAGCTCGCACTCCTCGCAAGTACCGTCGGGCATGCAGCCGCTTGCACCCTCGGCGCGCGCCGCCTCGGCATTGCGGCACAGCAGCGCCTTGGCCAGAATGCGCGCCATGGTGGTCTTGCCCGTGCCGCGCGGTCCGCAGAATAGGTACGCGTGGGACAGGCGCCCCTCGGTGATGGCGTGCTCGAGCGTCGAGACGATATGCTGCTGGCCCACCACGGAGTCGAAGGTGAGCGGGCGATACTTTCGGTACAACGATTCCATGGGTGCTCCCCCGTGTATACTGAGTCTTGTTGCCGCGGCGGCCATGCGGTCGCACGGCATACTGCATTCCATAATACCCGTACGGCGAGCCCGCCGCGATAGGAGTCCAAAGAGCATGGCAGACGCAGAGAGCAACCTCGTCCCCTCCGAAGCAGCCGACCAGGTCGAGGTCGCGCTCGAGGAGCAGGCCGCAGCCGACGACGGCATCCTGTACCTCAACGAGTACCAGTACGAAAACGACCTGGTCACCGACTTCGCCCGCCTGGTCGCCTCGCCCAGGCGTCGCGGCTCGCTGTATGTCGCCGCGGCAATTGCCGCGCTCATCGGCATCGGCATGCTGGTGGCCGGCGGCAACTGGATCAAGTTTGGCGTCGTCCTAATCGTGTTCGGCGCCTTTTTGGCCTGGTGGAGCAAAAACCTGCACCACACCCTCGCCCGCGACTTTATCGACGCCGTTGAGGCCGACGAGTCCATGGGTGGCCGCTATCGCCGCGTCGCCGCCAACGAGGACGGCCTGATGGTTTGGGGCAAGAGCGGCAAGTCACAGTTCTTCCCGTTTGAAAAGCTCGACCACGTGCTCGACGGCGAGCGCATCTTTGTGGCCATGTTCGCCGACCAGGGCGTGACGATCCCTAAGGACACCTTTGTCCGCGGCGATGCCGAGCAGTTCGGTCCCTTCCTTAAGGCGCGCATCAACAAAAAACTCCGCATCGAGACCAAGAAGAAGAAAATGAAGGCCGAGAAGGCCGCCGCCGAGGCCAAGCAGGGCGACAAGCCCCAGGAGACCAAGCGCAAGCAGAAGAAGAACAAGAAGAAGCGCTAAGGCCAAGCCAGACAGGCAGCCTCGCATCCCGCTATCCTCCCCATGCACCCGAGCGTGCTACACTAGCAGCATCTATGCCACCGCGAACGGCTCGGCCCCGCGCCCGCCGCTCGCAAACGAACTTTAAACGCACGAGGGTTGGCCATGCCGCTTTTCTCGCAACATACCGCCCGGTTCTCGCCGGACGTTCCTTTGGAGGGCACCAGCTCTCGCGAGCTGCTCAAGCGGTACCAGCCGCTCGAGACACTTGCGACCGGCGGTTTTGGCTCCATCGAGATCTGCCGCGACACGCACCTGCGCCGCCGCGTCGCCATTAAGCGCATCCCCCTTATTAACGGTGTCGGCATGCCCGCCAGCGACATCATGGATGTCCTGCGCGAGGCGCACACTGCCGCCATGCTTCAACATCCCAACATCGTGCAGGTCATCGACTTTACGCACGACACAGCCTATGCCTACCTGGTTATGGAATATGTCGATGGCATGTCGCTGGCCGAGTTTTTGCACCGCGTGGACGGTCACTCACTTACCTTTGACGAGGCCGCGGCCATTGCCGATGCCCTAGGCCAGGCGCTCACCTTCGCCCATAGCAATGGCGTACTCCACCTGGACATTAAGCCCGCCAACGTGCTCATCGACCACTCGGGCAATGTAAAGCTCACCGACTTTGGCATGGCGCGACTGTCGTCCGCCGGTGGCTTTGGCGGCTCGCGCGGCGGCACCATCGGCTACATGCCGCCCGAGCAGCTCGATATCGAGACCGGCACGGTCGATGAGCGCGCCGATGTCTTTGCCCTCGCCTGTGTAATCTATGAGGGCCTGTGCGGCAGCGCCCCCTTTATGGCGGCCACGCCCGCCGACTCGCTCGACCGCATCATCGGCGGCGCCACCTATCCCAGCGAGCTGATACCACACTTTCCCCCGGGAGCCGAGGCCGCGCTCATGAGCGCGCTCTCCCCCATGCCGCAGGACCGCCCCAGCAGCATCGAGGCATTTTGCGACCAGCTCCTTGCCGGTCTGGGCAGCGTGCGCGAGGGCCGTCGCAGCCTAGAGCAAATGGTTGGCGAACTTTCGGATGACGAGCAGGAGCTCGACGATATCGAGCCGTCGCACTACGAGGACGACGCCATCGAGGTCGACCCCGCACTTGGCTGGGCGGGCACGCGCTGGAGCCATGCGCGCGACTACACCATGCGCACTATCTCGGCGCTAACGTGCGGCATCTTTAGCTTTTTGCTGATGCAAACGGCCGGGGTCGCGGCGCTTCCCGGCCTGGTCATTGCGGCCATCGCGATCGGAGCGGCGGCTGGCCTGGCCCCCCAGATTGGCTCGGCCATCTCGGCTGTGGGCTTTTTGGTGCTCATGGCCAACGCCACCATGCAGGCACAGGGCATCCTGTCGATGCTGCCCGTCGCGGTGATCTTTGCCGCCGCCATGTCCGGTTGGTGGATCGCCTGGGGTCGCACCGAGGCTGCCGCGAGCGCCACGCTCACCTGTGCACTCGCGCTTGGCTGTCTGACCGGCAATACCTTCCTGGCAGCTGGGGTCGCCGCCGGCGTCGCGTCATTTTGGCTCGGCCCGGCAAGCGCCGCCGCGGCAACGGGCATGGGCGCGCTTTTTGCCCGTCTGGCCACGGTCGCGCTTTCAGCCGGAGGCGTGCTGGGGCTCGGTAACGTTGCCGCAGCGCTGGGAGACTCGCTCCTTTGGGCCGCCTTTGTGCTGGTCGCGGCAACTGCCGCAGCGTCATCCGCGCTGCTCAATGCCCATGCCAAGCGTGCCGATCAGGGCTCAAACCTTGCCGCAATCGCCGCCATCGCTGTCACCGGCATCGGCTGCGCAGCGGCGTCCTGTCTTGCACACCATATGGAAATTGCCAGCCTTGCAGCCGCGGTCATCGCCAAGGCGGCGGTTGCGGGAATCCTATCCTCTATAATCGTTGGGATATGCCTATATTTGCTCGGATACCAAAGAACCTATACGGAGAGTGATCTTTCGTGAACTTCCTGAACATCTTCGAGGACCACGTGGCCGGCATCTTCGGTGCCACCCGTGCCCCGTTCTCCTTTAAGAAGCTTGCCAAGCAGGCCGCTCGCGACATGGAGGATCAGACTCTGGTGATTAACGGCGTCAACACGGCGCCGGCACTCTATACCATCCTTATCGCCGCCGACGACGATCCCATGCTCGCCCCGTTCTACCCCGAGCTTTCGCGCGAGGTCCGCGAGTTTGTGAAGGCGCAGGCCGAAAAGCGCCGCTATGTCTTTGTCGGCGAGCCCCTCGTGCGCTTTATGATCGATCCGCAGCTGCGCGCCGGCAAGTTCTCGGTCTTTGCCGAGAACGTCGATGCGCCCACGCTCGGCCGCCTGTACGAGGAAGAGCGCGCCTACCAAAACGGCCTGGGCCAGAACAACTCCGCGGCAAGCCGCGCCGCCAGCGCCCCACGCGCCGGCCAGCAGCAGTTTGCTGCCCCGCAGCAGCAGCGCCCCGCCGCCATGCCCCAGCAGCAGCCGACGCCTCGCGCCGCCGCTCCCGACCCGCTTGCCGTGGCAGACCCCTTCGCGCCTAGCGTCCCCGACCCCGCCGCCGCACCCATCCCGGTGCCGCAGACCGTCTCGCGCGACGCGCTTGCCGGCATGGGTGGAGCCGCCGCGACCGGTGCCGCCGTGGGCCTAGGCGCCGCAGCCGGCATCGCCTCCAACATGGCGAGCACTCGCGCCCCGCAGCGCCCGCTCGCCCAGCTCGTCGATGTCGTGAGCGGCGAGAGCCATAGCATCACCTCCGCACAGGTGACCATCGGTCGCGAGCGCTCAGTTTCCGACATTGCCTTGCGCGACCCCAACGTGTCGCGCCGCCACGCCCAGCTCACCTTTACGGGCTCGGATTGGTCGATCGAGGACCTCAATTCCACCAACGGCACGCTCGTCAACAACCGCCGCATTACGCGCTGCCCGCTGCGCAACGGCGATCTGCTGACGTTTGGCCTGAGTACCTTTGAATTTAGGGGATAGTCGCTTATGAACATCGATATCGTCCTTTTTGCAGGCCGCATCGTCTTGGTCGCCCTGCTCTATATCTTCCTGTTCGCCGTCATGAAGACCGGCGTGGGACTTGTGCGCGGGCAGCGCCGCGACTCGGCTATCTGGACGATTGATGTGGACAAGGGTCCGCGCGGTATCCGCGGCATCCACGTAGACATGCTCGGCCCCGTCATCGTCGGTCGCTCGCCATCTTCGGACATCTGCATCAACGAACCGTTCGTCTCGGCCTCGCATGCGCGCTTTTCGCTGCAGGGCCCGGCACTCATCATCGAAGACCTCAACTCGCTGAACGGCACGCTCGTTAACGGCCGTCAGCTGGTGGAGCCCGCAACGCTGCGCGAGGGTGACGAGGTCCAGATTGGCGACGTGGTCATGAAGGTGAACCGTCGATGATCGACGAGGAGAACAAGTCCGCAACCATGCCCGAGACGCCGACTGCACCCGCAGTTGCGCCGGCTCATGCCGCTCCGACGCGCCCTGCGACCGTGGAGCCCGAGGACACGGTGTTCTCCCTGCCTCTTTCGCATGTAACTCAAGAATATCCGGCACTCGTCGATGACGAGGACGCCGACACCGAGCAGCTCGATGCCCCCATCGGCGCGCACGCTGCCGAGCAGCCCGCGGAACCGGAGGCAACGCCCGCACCGGCCCACTTTGCCGAGCCCGTCGCCGAGGCGATCAACGAGAGCGCTACCGTGTTTGCAGCCCCCGAGCCTGCCGCGCCGGTATTCCCCGTCGCCCCGGCAAGCGAGGCGGCACCCGCATCTGCAACGCCTGCCGAAGTCGAGCAGCCCGTTGCCGCGCCCGCCGCAGCTCCCGAGTCCTCCGCTCAACCCCAGAGCACGCCTGCGCCGTCGCACTTTGCGACGCCCGAGCCGACGGCTGCCGAGCCGCAGCAGGACGGCGATCCCGCCGACCGCGTAACCGAAGATCTCAACCTTCCGGACGTCTCCGACGTCGAGTCGGGAGACGATGCCGACACCGTCTCCCCCGGCGACACCGCCGAGATCGATGTCGCCGCCGTGGAGGCAAAGCTCAAAGATCCCGGCTCGACCATGAGCTTCGAGCCGCTGACCGACGAGCGCATCGAGACCGACTCGACCTACGACGCCGGCACCACCACGCAGCTTATGTGGGGCGCCCGCTCCGACGTCGGATGTGTACGCCCGCACAATGAGGACTCCTATCTGGTGCAGTCGCCGCTCTTTTGCGTGTGCGACGGCATGGGAGGACACGCCGCCGGCGAGGTGGCATCCTCCATCGCCGTCGAGACCATCGCCAAGACGGCGCCGCAGTCCGCCGACGCCGCGCGCCTGGCCGCAGCCGTCGAGGCCGCCAACGCCGCCGTGATCGAGGCCGCCCTCAACGGCCTGGGCAAACCCGGCATGGGATGCACGGCCACCTGCGCCTACATCGAAAACGACACGCTCGCCATCGCCCACGTGGGCGACTCGCGCGCCTACCTGCTCCACGAGGGTACGCTCATCCGCGTGACCCGCGACCACTCCTACGTGGAGGAGCTCGTGGATGCCGGCGAGATTACGGCCGACGAGGCCCGCGTCCACCCCAACCGCTCGGTCATCACCCGCGCGCTGGGCTCGGATCCCGCCATGTATGCCGACCACTTTACCCTGCACATCGAGGAAGGCGACCGCCTGATCCTGTGCTCCGACGGCCTTTCGAGCATGATTCCCGATAGCGATATCGAGAACATCGCTACGCAGTCCTCGAGCGCACAGATCTGTGTCGACAACTTGGTGGACGCGGCGCTCGCCGCCGGCGGCCACGACAATGTGACTGTGGTGGTCGTCGACCTGGTCGACGACGGCGTCATGCGCGAGGCAAAACGCGTCCGACGCCGCAATGTCACCATCGCCGCCATCTTGGCTCTTGTCTTTGTGCTGGTAGCAGGCATCTGGGCATACACGGGCGTCACCGGCTCCTTTTACTTGGGAACCTACCACGGCAATGTCGCCGTCTGGCGCGGCCTGCCCGGCAAGACGCTCGGGGTCGAGCTCCACTGGCTCGAGAGCGAAACCAGCATCAAGCTGTCCGACCTGCCCGAAGACACGCAAAACCGCCTGAAGGCAGGCATTCCGCAAACGAGTGTCGACGATGCGCAGGACACCATTTCCAAGTACCGCCATCAGATTGACGAGGAGCAGACCCGTCAGGTGATTGACGCGCAAACGATTCGCGACAACACCGATCAGGAATCCACCTCCGAGTCAGATTCCGAGAAAACCGCCGAACAGTCAGCCGAGGCCGAAGCCTCCGATAAGAATTAGAAAGGGAGTGCCGCTTATGAGTCGCCGCAACACCGAACTGCTCTTGCTCATCGCCTCGGCGTTCCCCGTCATCCTGCTCTATGCGATGTACGTGCTCACCGCGGGTGCCACGATTTCCTTTGAGACGCTCGCCGTGCCGATCGGCCTGTTCGCCGCCTTCGCCGCGGCGCATATCGCCGTGCGCATCCTGGCGCCCGGCGCCGACCCCGCCATCCTGCCCATCGTCTTCGTGCTCTCGGGCATCGGCATCACATTCGTGACGCGCCTGGCCCCCGACCTCGCCATCTCGCAGCTCATCATCTTGTTTGTCTCGGTGGCGCTCATGGTGGGAACGCTCGCGCTGGTCAAGAACCTCGACGTGGTCATGCGCTACAAGTACACCTTTGGCATTATCGGCATCATCCTGCTGATGCTGCCGATCTTTATCGGCACCACGATCTCGGGCTCCAAGCTGTGGATTCGCATCGCGGGCTTCACCATCCAGCCCGGCGAGTTCGCCAAGGTCTTCATCGTCTTGTTCCTGGCAGGCTATCTGGCCGAGAACCGCGAGCTGCTCTCCATCTCCAACCGCAAGATCCTGGGCCTCAAGATTCCGCGCTTCCGCCTGCTGCTGCCGCTGTTTGCCGTGTGGGGCGTGTGCCTGCTCATCGTCGTCTTCGAACGCGACCTAGGCTCGGCCGTCCTGTTCTACACCATCTTTCTGCTGATGCTCTATGTTGCCACGGGACGCTTTTCGTACGTCATCATCGGCCTTGCGCTGCTGGCCGTTGGAGCCGTGGGCGCCTACAAGTTCCTGTCGCACGTGCAGGTGCGCTTTCAGGTCTGGGTCGATCCGTTTAAGGACGCCCAGGGCCAGGGCTACCAGATCGTACAGTCACTTTACTCGCTGGCTGACGGCGGCCTGGTTGGCGTCGGCATCGGCAACGGCATGGCAAACAACATCCCCGTCGTCGAGTCCGACTTTATCTTCTCGGCCATCGGCGAGGAAATGGGCCTTTTGGGCGGCGGCGCCGTGCTCATCCTGTTTATGCTTTTTGCCGTGCGCGGCCTCACCACGGCAGCCCGCGCCAAGTCCGACCTTGCCGCCTTTAGCGCGACCGGCCTTACGGCGGCCATCAGCTTCCAGGCATTCTTAATCGTTGGCGGCGTAACCCGCCTGATCCCGCTGACCGGCGTCACCCTGCCCTTTATGAGCCAGGGCGGTTCTTCGCTGCTGGCGAGCTTTATCATCGTCGCGCTGCTGCTGCGCGCCGGCGACGAGGCAACCGGACGCGAAGCCGAGCTCACCGGCACCGGCACCATGGCCGCCATCACCGATGCCCAGGTCGCATCAGCCGCCGCCCCGACCGGTACGCGTTTTGCCAACGTACCTTCCTACAGCCACGGCAACCACTCCGCGGGTTCACGCATGCGTCGTCGCCTGCTCGACACGCCTGAATCCGGCGTGCTCGGCCGCGTGGCACTTGCCAACCGTCTGACTCGTGCCGTGTTTGCCTTTACGGCGCTGTTCGCCATCCTTATCGGCAACCTCACCTATGTCCAGGTCATCAAGGCGAAGGACTACCAGGACATGCCGACCAACAACCACACCATCGCCCGCTCCAAGTACATCCAGCGTGGCTCCATCATCACGTCCGACGGCGTGACACTAGCCGAGTCGCTGCAGCAGGAGGACGGCACCTACGCCCGTTCCTACCCCAACGGCAACATGGCCGCACACGTGGTGGGCTACGTGAGCCAGCAATACGGCACCGCCGGCATCGAGAGCGTCATGAACGATACGCTCACCGGCTCCAAGGATTACTCCAGCTGGAACAACGCCATCGCGTCGCTCGCGGGGCAGACCCAGCCGGGCAATACCGCCAAGCTCACCATCGACTCGCGTATCCAGACGGCTGCCGAGCAGGCGCTCAAGGGCTTTAAGGGCGCTGTGGTTGTCATGGATCCGCGCACCGGTGCGGTCCTTGCGTGCGCGAGCTCGCCCACCTACGACAACACCAACATCGATGCGCTGCTCCAGTCGGGCGGCGGCGAGGACGGCTCCATGTACGACCGCGCCATGGACGCGCTCTACACCCCGGGCTCGACCTTTAAGGTCGTCACACTCTCCGCGGCGCTCGAAACCGGCACCGCCAGCCTTACCAGCACGTACCAGGCGCCCGGCTCCATGGACATCGGCAACGCGCCGGTCACCAACTCTGCCAACGAGAGCTACGGCACCATCAGCCTGCAGCAGGCCTTCGCCGTGTCGTCCAACGTCGTCTTTGGCCAGGTGGCAAACGAGGTCGGCGCCAGCTCGCTCGTCCAGTTTGCCAACGCCTTTGGCTACGGTCAAAAGCTCGGCCAGGACCTGACCTCCGCGGCCTCCATCATGGCCGACCCGTCGCTCATGACCGAGTGGGAGACCGCCTGGGCCGGCGCCGGCCAGCCTGTCGGCATGGACCACACGCCCGGCCCGCAGACCACCGTCATGCAGAACGCCGTGATTGCCGCCGCCATCGCTAACAGCGGCGTGGTCATGGACCCGTACTTTGTAGCCCAGGTACTCGCCCCGGACGGAACCGTGGTCAAGACCACGCAGTCCCGCTCGCTTGGTCAGGCCGTCAGCTCCGCCACGGCCGACCAGGTCAAGCAGGCCATGCTTGCCGTCGTCCAGTCCGGCACCGGCACCGATGCCCAGATCCCCGGCGTCAAGGTCGCCGGCAAGACCGGCTCGGCCGAGACCGGCGGCACCAACGTCAACTCGATGTTCGTTGGCTTTGCACCTTACGATTCACCCACGGTCGCCATCTCGGTGGCCTTGGAGGATTTCGACAAGCATGACGTCGAGGCCGCCAAGATCGCCGGCATCGTCCTGACCGCGGCGCTTGCCGCACAGGGAGCGTGATGCCCATGATCGAATCGGACACCCGAGGCGCGCCGCGGCCGAAGAGTTAGCGGCAACGCGCCACACGGCCCCAGCGGCCACATCGTAGGTACTACACACATCGTTGAGCGAATAGTTATGTTAGGAGCAGGAATGGAACAGAGGGTCCTCGGGGGAAGATACCTCCTCAAGGATAAGGTGGGAACAGGCGGCATGGCGACCGTCTACCGTGCACAGGACCAGGTCCTCGACCGCACGGTAGCCGTCAAGATCATGCTGCCGCAGTACGCTGGCGACGCGACCTTCGCCGCACGCTTTAAGCAGGAGGCCCAGGCAGCAGCCGGTCTCTCCTCCCCCTATATCGTGGGCGTCTACGATTGGGGCAAGGACGGCGACACCTATTACATCGTCATGGAGTACCTGCGCGGTACCGACCTTAAGAGCGGGATCAAGAGCCACGGCGCCCTCGATCCCAAGAAGGTCGCCCAGATCGGCTCGCAGATCAGCTCTGCGCTTTCGGTCGCCCACAAGCACGAGATCATCCACCGCGACATTAAGCCGCAGAACATCATGGTGCTGCCCGACGGCAACATCAAGGTGATGGACTTTGGCATCGCGCGCGCCAAGAACAGCCACCTCACGCAAGACAACAACGTGCTGGGAACCGCCCACTACGTCAGCCCCGAGCAGACCCGCGGTCAGGACCTCGGCCCCACCTCGGATATCTACTCGCTGGGCGTCGTGATGTACGAGTGCGCCACCGGCCGCGTTCCCTTTGACGGTGACGACGCCATCTCGGTCGCACTCAAGCAAGTCAACGAGTTGCCTATTCCGCCGAGCCAGATCAACTCCGGTGTCGACGCCGACCTTGAGCGCATCATCCTCAAGTGCATGGAGAAGGACCCGGCAAACCGCTTCCAGACCGCCGACGAACTTCGTCAGGTGCTCAACAGCTACCTGTCGGGCCGTGCCGTCAACGTCTCGGAGCCCACGCGCATCATCGGTGCCCCCGGTGAGCTGGGCGCCACCAAGACTCGCGAGCTTTCCGATCAGACGCGCGCCATGGTGCGTCCCGTCTCGGGCGTGAGCGGCCAGAATACCGCCCGTAGCTCGGTTTCGGGCTCCACCGGCTCCTACGAGGTCGAAAAGCCCAAATCCAACAAGAACAAGATCATCGCCGCCGTGGTGGCAGCCGTTGCCGTCATCGGCATCGTGGTGGCCTTTGCCACAGGACTCTTTGGCGGCGAGCAGGTCACCGTGCCCGATGTGCTGGGCAAGGACCAGCAGACTGCCGTCGAGCTGATCAAGGAAGCCGGCCTCGAGGTCGGCACCATCGACCAAAGCTACAACGACGATGTCGACGAGGGCAAGGTCGCCGAGCAGACGCCCAACGGCAACACCAAGAAGGCCAAGGGCACCAAGGTGAACCTGGTAATCTCCAAGGGCCCCAAGCCCTCCGAGAAGGTTGAGGTTCCCCAGCTTCTCGGCCTGACCAAGGACCAGGCAGAAGCCGCGCTGGCAAGCGTTGGCCTGAAGGGCAACGCCTCCGAGGAGGCCAACGAGGCCGATGAGGGCCAGGTCTTTGAGCAGGGCACCGAAGCCGGTAAGGAAGTCGAGAAAGGCACGACCATCTCGTACAAGGTCTCGGGCGGCCCGGATACCACGTCCGTCCCCGACCTGACCGACATGACCGAGGCCCAGGCGCGCAACGCCCTCGATATGGCAGGCTTTGGCGTCGACGTGAGCTACCAGGAGAACGACTCGGTTACCGAGGGCACCGTGATCAGCTGGAACCCCAGCGGCAAGCAGAAGCCCGGCGCCACGATTACCGTCGTCATTGCCAAGAAGTCCGGCAAGGCCAGTGTTCCGGGCAACCTGTACGGCAAGAGCATTTCCGCCGCCGTCACCGCGCTCAACAACGCCGGTTTCTATAACATTGGCTTCTGTGACCAGAACGGCAATCCCGTAAGCGGTAACGAGGATGCCACCGTTACGGGCGTCTCCCCCACCGGCAAGCAGTCCACCGACAGCACGATTACGCTGACGGTCGCACTTTCTGGTTCGGGCTCGGGCACGGGCACGGGCACGGGCGACGATTCCGGTACGACCAACTAGTCGCCACCTCACCGCTCATTACGGCTCTCGCCGCAAACATATTCGCTCAGAAGCGCCCGCTTGCTCCCCGGCAAGCGGGCGCTTTGTTTATCGACAGGCCAGGGCTCCATAGCAACACAAAGAGGCCCGCAAAAACAAGCCTCCCAGGTGACAACAGAATATGTAATGCAGTAATTACTAGCCGCAGAACTTCACCATGGTCTCGACCACGAGCTTCTCGGAGTTGAGCTGCTGTATCATGATGCCCTGCTGGAACAGCGGGATGTTGGCGCGCGTGCGCTCCGGATCGGAGTGCTCGACGAACTCCTTCTTATCCAAGGTGCAGACCGAGCGCGACAAAACGACTTCGAAGCGACCCATTACGGCATCGCGCATGCGCTACAATCTCGGTTAATCTGTTAACCACCCGAAAGCAGCAGGAGGCCCCATGCCCACACCAGGCAAGCGCCCATCCATGCGCCAGATTGCCGTCGCGGCCGGCGTATCCGTCGCCACGGTCTCCCACGTCATCAACGGCAGCGGCCGTTTTTCCGAAGACACCCGCAAACGCGTGGAAGCCGCCCTAAAGGAATACGGCTACGTCACGAACATGGCGGCGAAGAGCCTCCGTATGGCCCAGTCCCGGACCATCGGCATGATCGTGCCGGACATCTCCAACGACTTCTTTTCCAAGATCGCCCTGCATGTGGAGCGCGAGCTGGCAACCGAGGACTACTCGGTCTTTGTTTGCAACAGCGCCAATGACCCCGCCCGCGAACGTGACTACTTCCGCACGCTGGCAAGCAAGCAGGCCGACGGTATCATCTGTATCTCCGGCCTGCGCAGGCTCGACGGCGAGTTCGTCCCCCACGGAATCCCCGTGGTCTGCATCGACCGTGCGCCCGAAAACGACCTCGGTTTCCCACACGTGGGCTCCGACAACATCGGCGGTGGCTACATGGCGACCGAGCACCTCATCGAGCGCGGCTGCAAGGACATCCTGAGCATCTCGAGTTTTACCGCCAACTACCCCGGCAACGAGCGCCAGATGGGCTACGAGCGGGCGCTCGCCGCGCACGGAATGCCGCTACGCCGCGACTACCAGCTGTTTGTCTCGGGTAAGCAGCCGAGCATCATCGAGTCGGAAGAGCTCGTGACCGACTTCCTCTCCACGGGCTACCCCGTCGACGGCGTCTTCGCCCATAGCGACCACGCAGCCGTGGGCGCGCTGCGTGCGCTCGTTGCCGCCGGCAAGCGCGTACCCGAAGACGTCCGTCTCATCGGCTTCGACGATTCCGTTTACGCGCAGCTTCCGACGCCGCAAATCAGCACCATCCGCCGCTTCCCCGAGCGCCTCGCGCACGAGGGATGTCAGGCCCTGCTCGCCCTGCTGCGCGGCGAAGAGCCCGAGATGGAGACGCTTGTCCCCGTTAAGCTCGTGCAACGCGCGAGCAGCTAGACAGCGGGCAGCGAATAGCCGCGTTTTTCTCTCGCATGTGCTCTATCCCACGCGCGACATGCAAAAAGCCCGCCACCACACGGGTGACGGGCTTTTCCGCTACCAGCCGCGTGCTTCCTCCGCACGTACGAGCTGACGAGCCTCGATCTGGCGAATCATATCGATGCGTCGCTGGTGACGGCCGCCCTCGAACTCGCCGGTGAGCCAGGCGTCGACAATCATTTTGGCCAGCTCGATGCCTACCACACGAGCACCAAATGCGAGCATGTTGGTGTTGTTGTGCTCGCGCGACAGGCGAGCGGAATACGGCTCAGAGCAGGTGCAGCAACGGATACCGCGCACCTTGTTGGCGGCAAGCGAGATGCCCACACCCGTACCGCAGATAACGATACCGCGATCAACCTCGCCGGACATGACAGCGTCCGCCACGGCCTCACCCGCGATGGGATAGTCAAAGCGCTCGGTGCTGTCCGTACCGAAGTTCACGACTTCGTAGCCGTACTTCTCCTGGATATACGCCGTGATGGCTTCCTTGTACTCGACTGCGACGTGGTCGTTTCCAATACCGATCTTCAAAAGAGACCCCTTTCCATAAGAACCATTCGCGCATGCCGCGCGCTCAATCCGTCCTAATTCGCCGTTCCGCTTCTAATACACCTCGCCGGCGCGCAAACGGCGCAGACACTCCTCGTAACCAGCGTCCTTGCCAAACAGCGCACTGGTGCCCAAGATAAATCCGTCCGCGCCAATGGCGGACAGGTCGCGCACGCGCTCGGGCGAGCAGGCGCCGTCGATCATGAGCTTGAAGCCAAAGCGCTCCTTCAGCGCGGCAAGGCGACGCACCTTGTCGTTCGTGAACTCGATAAAGCTCTGACCGGCAAAACCCGGATTCACCGTCATGACCATCACGTAATCGCAGAGGTTCAACATCTCCTCGATCTCGGAGATAGAGGTGTCGGGGTTCACGGCGATACCGGCGCTCTTGCCGAGGGACTTAATCGCGGCGAGTGTCTTGACCACGTAACGCTCGGACTCCGGATGGATATAGATGATGTCCGCGCCGGCGGAGGCGAAAAGTTCAA
The DNA here is from genome assembly GCA_902494035.1 of uncultured Collinsella sp. GTDB lineage: Bacteria > Actinomycetota > Coriobacteriia > Coriobacteriales > Coriobacteriaceae > Collinsella. The sequence continues at coordinate 4,287 of CABURV010000006.1, read as the reverse complement.
CCTTGCTGGCAGGATTCTCGACCATAAGGTGCACGTCGACGAGCTTGTTGGTGGCAGCTCGCACGGCCTTGATGTCTTCGAGACCCATGGCGAAATTGGGAACGAAACTGCCGTCCATCACGTCGCAATGGAAGATGTCGATGCCGGCGGCGTCGAGATCCTCGACGGTCGCACGCAGATTGCCGTAGTCGGCGCACATGAGACTGGGGCAGAGCAGCATAGTGAACTCCTTATCTGCTCGGTGATTATCTACTCGGTGGTAATTAATCGTTTAACCTTTATCTACAGTCTGGCTGATTAATCGTTTAACCACGTTGTTAACCTGCAGGCTTTTCCAGATTCACAACGTTGCCATATTTGCCTATCTAGCTGGTATCATGCAGGAGCCCGCACCACGAAACGCTGTCGTATTCCCTAGGAAGAAATCCCGCTACGCGGACAGCAGCAGCCAGGGGCCGCAATCCGCAGACCTGAGCCCGGACCCCCTACGCTCCAGGCGTGATCAGGCGCGCGCACTGGGCGATCTTCTCGTCATAGGACTCCGCGATAATCGACACACCATCGAACCCAAACGCGCGAACATTCGAGAACTGATGGAACTTCGAGCTGTCGCACAGCACGTACGCCTTATTCGAATTCTCGCGCACGATGCGCTTCTTCGCCGCCTCAACGTAGGAGGGCGTCATGACGCCGCGGTCCTCGTCAATCGCGTTGGTCCCGATAAACGCCTTATCGAAGTACAGATCGCGCAGGATCGATTCGGTCATAGAACCGCAGAACGAGGAGTTCACATAGTTGAACTCGCCACCCACCACGATGAGCTGGGCGCGCGTCTCGCTCTTAATCAGGCACGCCGAGGCATCCGTCGTGTAAATTGTCACGTCGCGGTCGAGCAGCAGACGCAGCAGCGCCGTGCAGGTGGAACCCGAGTCCAAGTAGAGCGTGTCCCCGTCCTCAACAAAACGCAAGGCGACTTGGGCAATCTGTTCCTTCTCACTCCCGTGTAGGCCCGAACGCGTCGAGATACTCACCTCGTGGACAGCCGAGAGGAGCCTCACCGCGCCGCCCGAAAGATGCTCAACCTTGCCAAGCGCCTCCAGCTCCTTGAGGTCGCGACGTAGCGTCGAAATAGAGACGCCCGGCAGCTCCTCCTGCAGCTCGGAAATCCTCGCGAGGCCCGACTTCTGCAGGCACTCTACAATTCGCTCCTGGCGCTCATACGGAATCATATTGGGAACCTCTCCAAACCACTCTGCTTCACGCTCGTTCATTTCTTTTCGAAAAGTGTAACGCACAAGCAGAATAGCGGCCGCCACCTGTTGCGATGACGACCGCTTAATCGATTGACCTACCCTCTCGTTCACAATTTGAACGAGGTTGACACACCTCGCGTAAGCGCGACGCTCTTCAAGCGAAGAGAACGACCCTAGGAGAGGCGGCGCATCCGGGGCTCTTAGGCGAGCTGATCCTCCTTGCCGGTGAAGGCGAAGGCAAGAACACCGGCCACGACGGCGGAAATGAGCATGCCGACCATAGCCCAAGCGAAGTTCATGGGGTCGGAACTCACGAAAGCCGGGAACGTAGTGACGGAACCGAAGGTGAACGCAGTGGTGACGACCTTCATGATACCGAGGAACGCGCCGCCGACGGCACCGCCGATGATCTGCGCAAGCCAGACCTTCTTGTTCTTCACGAGCATACCGAACAGCGTGGGCTCGATGATGGCGGACAGGGCGATCGATACGACACCGGTCATCGCGAAGCTCTTGAGCTTCTGGTCGCGGGCCTTGAGGAACACGCCGAAGGCGCAGCCGATAACGGCGAAGTTGCAGGCGAAGGTGAAGGGGCAGATGTAGTCGAAGCCGTTCTGAGCGATGTTGTTGATCATGATGGGGTTCACGGCCCAGTGGATGCCCATGGACACCAGCACGGACCAGCCGCCGCCAACCAGCACGCCGGCGAACACGGAGCTGCGCTCGATCAGCCAGTTGACCACGAAGGCGATGGCCTCACCAGCGTAGACGCCCAGGGGACCGATGACGAGCATGGTGAGCGGAACCATAACGATCAGGGAGATGGCGGGCAGCACGACGAGCTTGAGCATCTCGGAAACGTGCTCATCGAGCCACTTGTACAGGTACGAGTAGACCCAGACAGACAAGATGGCAGGGATAACCGTGGAGTTGTAGTTCATGAGAACCACGGGGATGCCGAAGAAGTCCGTCATGGCGCCGTTGCCCGCGTCGCCCATGAGGGCGATGAAGTCCGGGTAGAGCAGGCACGCGCCGAGCAGCGCCGACAGGTACGGGCTCGCGCCGAAGCGCTTGCCGGCGGAGAAGCCGAGCAGCACGGGCAGGAAGTAGAACACGCTCATGGCCAGGGTGTACAGGATGGTGTAGGTACCCGTGCCCTCAGCGATGATGCCGAGCTGGGCGGCCAGGATAACGAAGCCACGCAGGATACCGGAGCCGGCCATGGCGGGCAGCAGCGGGGCAAAGATGCCGGAGATCGCGGAGAAGACCTGGCTGACGATGCTCTCGCCCTCGTCCTTGGTAGCAGCGGAGATTTCCACGCCCGAACCCTTGACCAGCGGCTCAAACTTCTCGTACAGCTTCGGGACCTCAGTGCCGATGAGGACCTGGTACTGACCGGCCTTGTTCAGCGTGTTCACAACGCCTTCGACTTCCTTGACCGCAGCGTCGTCGCAAGCCGCGTCGTCTTTGAGATTGAGGCGCAGGCGCGTCGCGCAGTGCGTCATGCCCGAGATGTTCTCGGGACCACCGACGGCGTCCAGAATCCCCTGAGCCATCGCGTTCCAGTCGCGTTTCATTGGTTACCTCCCCATTGCGCAGAAGAGCTCGCGGACAAGCTCGGCTGCCTTAATCGCGTCGTTTGCATCGATAACGGATTGGATCTTCTCCATGCTTACGGCCTCGATGGCGTCGTTGAGCAGATGGATCATCTGGTCGTTCTGTGCAGCCTCGCCGGCAGCGGGCTCGATGACCGGGAACGTGTCGAAGTAGATTGCGCTGTCGTAACCGTGCTTCTTCACGTAGTAGAGGAACTCGAGGGTCTTCACCGGCGTGGACGTACCAATCATAAGGCCATCGTCGAAGCGACCGTTGCCGTCGTTTAGGTGAATGCCGTAGAGCTTGCCCTCGCGGCCGAACAGGTCGGCGGCCATGGCAGGGTTCTCGTGCTTCATGAGCATGTGGCAGTAATCCAGCGTGACGCCCAGGTTCGGGCGGTCTGCAGCGTTGAGAATCATGCCGGTCATACCCATGGAGTCGATGAACGCGTACGCGCGCTCCTCGTAGGGTTTGTACTCAATCGAGATCTTGAGGTCGGGCGCGTAGTCGCAAACCTTCTGGAATGCGGCTACGAGCTGGTCGAAGACGCGAGCGTAGGCGATCTGGAAGCTGTAGTCAAAGCCGTCGTGGCCGAGCCAGATGGTCACCGTGTTGCCACCGGCAGTGCGGCAGTAGTCGCACGCCTCGTAGCAGAGCTCAAGGGCTTCCGCGGCAAGGGCATCATCGGCATTGCCCAGGTCACCGTTGAGGAAGGCGTTGCGGAAGCGCAGCGCGCAGCCGTTCAGCTGCAGGTCGTGAGCTGCGAGCTTGGCGGCCATGTCCTCAGCCGTGACACCTGTGCAGTGCTCGGGGTAGTTGAGGTCGACGTGCGTGAGGCCCACGCTCTGGAACTCCGCGAACACGCGATCAAGATTCTTGTCGCCATCGCGAAAATAGGAGTTGATACGAGTTGCAAGCTTCATGCTTCTACGTCCTTTACCTTCGTCCTTGATCGTTTCTGCCCGTTCGAGCACCTGATCTATATCCGTAATTCGATAAGGGCCGCCGCCTGCGCGCCGGGGCTTACCCTGTGACATGTAGATTACTGCCACATAAGTTCATTTTCAATCAGTATTTTTCACTCTTTTTCTCATTGTGTCAGAGTTTTTCACCGTATAAAGCCATCTACCTTGTGGTTTTGCTGTTAATCAAGTTTGACCATTCTTGAAGTTACCTGATTTTTTCTGAATTAATTTGCCGTTTATCGGTAAAAATCGACCGCTCACGGCTGACGGCGACGCAAGATGGAAGATACTTGCATGAGGAAAAGCACTGAATTCCCAGCGCCGATTCGAATGACGCGATTGGTGACGCGAGCGTCGACGGCCCGAATCTGCCGTCGGCCCCCACTAACCAAAAACGGCGCCGCTCACGCGACGCCGTCATATTCCCTGGTGCCCCCGGGCGGATTCGAAAACTCCCCCCCCGCGGGGAAATT